>JALRJP010000155.1 GCA_023261135.1 Burkholderiaceae bacterium
GTAATGCTTCAAAGCCTTTTGGAAACCAAAGGTCATATCAGGCTTTGGGCAGCACCATTCGGCTGCATCAATCACGCCCTTTTGCAAGGCGGGCAGAATGTCACCGCCACCCATTGCAACGGCAGCAACGCCAATGTCTTTGTAAAGCTGGCCTGGAATTCCAGGAGGTGCGCGGTAACGCAACTTGCGGAAGTCCGCCATGCTCTTAATAGGCTTCTTAAACCAGCCCAAAGCCTCGGGACCAACAGGCTGAAGCATGATGCCCTTGACGTTCATGTTCATCTCTTTCCAGAGTTGGTCATAAAGCGCCTGCCCACCACCACTATGGAACCAGGAAATCCAGGCGAAGTTGTCAAGGCCAACACCGGCACCCGCCGACGGTGATCCGAAAAGCGTGGCAGCAGGATGCTTACCCGACCAGTAGTGGGTCCATGCAAAGCCCCCTTCAATAAGCCCCTTGTCAACGGCATCAAGGGTGTCGGCAACCGCTACAACCGCGCCAGCAGGTAAAACTTCAAAGGTCACCGTGCCGTCGGTAAGTGCCGAAACATCATTGGCAAAGTCTTTAAGCATGGTGATTTCATCGGCCGTGGTTGGAATCACGGACTGAACCCGAATCTTTACGCTGGGGTCTGCTGCCACAACTGCTTGTGGCGTACTGGCCAGACCCAGCAAGCTCGCGCATGCCATGGCCGTTGTAAATCGGCGTATCAATAAATTCATAATGTTGATCTCCTCGTTTGTTATAAAAAACTAGAAGTAGCTAAACCGAAAAGATTAACTACCCCCACTCCATCACCTTACCTCTACTGCCTCAAACTGATAACCCCCGAAGCCTAGTTGTTAGCCCTAAGTTGAGCAATGTTTTTCCGGTTCAACTATGGGCAAAGAAGCACTTTGGGCGATGCTGTTTTTCCTTTGTCCAAATCCTCAAATGCTTTTGCGCCGTCTTCAAGTGGCCGGATATCAATCCAGCCAAGCGTTCCAAAATCGCCACGATCTAGCTGTTGTACTGTCTTTCGTAAATCTTCCATTGTGTAGGTATATGTGCCAAGCAAGGTGATCTCAGCCAAAGTTAGTTTGCGCATATCAATTTCACTGGCCCAATCCTGCAATCCAATATGCATCACTACACCACCTGGTGCGACAGCCTCAAGGTCCATAAGACGTGTTTTTGCAGAACCCACGGCATCAATCACCAGGTCAAAGCCGGCCGGCTCAATGGCCTCTTCAATGGGATTTATGAGATCTGCTCGTACATGGCGTTGCAGAGTCTCGCGACGCAGGGCGTTGGTCTCTGCAATGGTGAGGTCCGTCGCCCCCTTGTGAACAAGAAGCAAGGCCGAAAGTATGCCAATGGCCCCGCCCCCAACAACAAGCACGCGACTCTTAGATAAGGGCGTAACGAGGCTCTTCAGAGCCAACTCAACAGCATGCACGGCTGTCGCCGCGGGTTCGGTAAGCGCCGCATGCGTTGTTAGTAAGGAATCTGGAATGGCAATAAGACTTGCGCCAGGAATGGACATTTGTTCGGCGAAGGCGCCGGGCCGTGTCATGCCGACCATGGTGCGGTTAGCACACAAGTTGTCCCGCCCTTGCTCACAGTACTTGCAATGACCACAGACGATAAGCGGATTGCCTGTCACCCTTTGGCCCACCGTCCAGAGCTTGGATTGGCTTTGTAAAACCTTCCCCGCAAATTCATGGCCCAAAATAAGGCCAGGCTTTCGACGTGGGTCATGGCCGTGATAGGCGTGCATGTCTGAACCGCAAATGCCAACGGCTTCAATACCGACAACCACCTCCTCGGACTCGAGGCTCGGAGGCTGCGCCATTTGAAGGGCCATCTGATTCGGCCCCGTATAAAAAAGTGCCTGCATCATTTGCCTGTGTACCCAGATCGGAAGAGCGTCGTGTAGGGAAAGAGTGTGGAC
>JALRJP010000156.1 GCA_023261135.1 Burkholderiaceae bacterium
GACGTCTCGAAGCCGAAGACGCTCGCCAAACTCTAGGCCCTGAAGCGGCTGAGCTTCCCCAAGGCGGGCCCTAAGAACCGAAAGGCCTCGTAAGGAACACAGTGCATGACCATGACCCGGCCGTGCATGATCGGCATGGCCGTGCGTAAGAACGGCACGATCGACCGGGCGCCAGGGATCAATAAAGAAGTCGCCCTGAGGGCAGTAAAGCCCCTCGGGGCGGCGCACAACAAGAGGTGAAGGGCGCTTCATACCATGCAAGGCCACCAACGCGCGCAGACAAACGCAAGTGTCTTATGAGCCAGGGAACTGGCGTCGTCCAAGCTCGCGAATGGCCTTGGCATTTGTCCATGAAAAGCAGGCCTCTGCAGCATCCTCAAGTGCGAGCCATTTCCAACGCAAATGCTCCCGCGCTGAAAGACGGATGATGCTGCTTTGAGAAATTCGACTTGAAAAAACATGCTCTGTATTTTCTGTTACGCCGGGCGCATAACGATGTCGCCAATGGGCAAAGATTTCATAGTTCTGCGAAAAGCCCCAGTCCTCCATGTACTGCGGTGCAATGGCAAGGCCCGTTTCCTCAAAAACTTCTCGACAGGCGGCCTGCACCAAGGGCTCCTCTTCCGTATCAAGGCTGCCTGTCACCGACTGCCAAAAGCCAGCATGATCGGCACGCTCAAGCAACAAGACCTGAGCCTCCGGGGAGTAGAGAACGACAAGAACCGATATTGGAATCTTAAAGGCTGGCATGGCAACACCTTACCTTATAAGAGGGGGTTAGCAGCGCTTAACGCAAAGGCAAAAGAGCCGTCAGCATAAGACCCGTAAGCATAATCACCACAAACGTAAGAATGGATGCTGACATCAGTCGGCTTGCCGCAAGATGATCGGCCGACTCCGCTGCTGCAAGTCGACTGGCATGCCAGGCGGGAATGGCGGCGACACTTGCCCAGATCGCGGCCGGTGGCAGCCAATCGTAAAGACCTGCAAAGGGCAGCATGAGGCAGGCGGTGTAGATGCTCAGAGCTGCCATTCGCGAAGAGGACTCCGAAGAAGGTCGCTGCGAAAACCAGTACGCCTGCATGGCAAGGCCCAGAGTAATACCAACGACAATGGCCATGGGTGCCATTTGATCAGACAGATTAAAGGCAACCACCTGGACCAGAACAAAGTTCATGGCAACAATGGCAAAGGCACGCGCCCAGACAGGCCAGATCGACGGATCATCAAGCACACGGGGCAGGAGACGCCGAAAGAGAAGGTGGGCAACAAAGGCGCCAAATGCAACGACAAGACTCACAGCAATCGCGGTGTAACTGAGGCCAGGGTCGGCAATCCAGGCTACCGCAAGGCCATGCAAGACAGACACCGGACCATAGACCAGGGCACGGCGCTGTCCCGGGCTTACCGTAATGGTCATGTGGCGATTTTAGGCGCCTCACGCAGACGCAGGGAGAGCTCCTTAAGCTGACGCTCGTCGGCAGGCGAAGGCGCCTGGGTGAGAAGACACTGGGCCCGCTGAGTCTTCGGAAAGGCAATAACATCGCGAATGGAGTCTGCGCCCGTCATAAGCGTCACCAAGCGGTCAAGGCCAAAGGCAAGGCCCCCATGGGGTGGAGCGCCGTAACGCAAGGCATCAAGCAAGAACCCAAATTTCTCTTGGGCCTCTTCCGCATTAATGGCAAGTGCCCTGAAGACCTTGCTCTGCACCGCCTCTTGATGAATACGTACCGAGCCGCCTCCAAGCTCCCAGCCATTAAGCACCATGTCGTAGGCCTGGGCAAGACAGGCCCCAGGATCGTTCTCCATAAGATCTTCATGGCCGGGCTTGGGCGCTGTAAAGGGATGGTGAACGGCAACAAACC
>JALRJP010000157.1 GCA_023261135.1 Burkholderiaceae bacterium
CCAGCTCAATACAAAGGGGTATGTAAGATAAACGTGTACTCGAGATATTTGGAGTAAGTTAATGAAACGCGGGTAGTCGATGGTGCCTAAGAAGTGAATTCGCTCGCGTTGCTGGGATGTTAGCTGGGGTAAGACCTCTGCGCTAAATATCTCCTTCCAGCTCTTACCTTCTGGAGGTTGTGCACCATAGCTGACGCCTTCTTTTCCTACTATGAGCACCTGCGCGTTGGGCCTTGCAGCTAGAAGTTTAGGTAGCGAGCGCATGAACGTATGAAAGCCCCTGTAAGGCTCTAGTGCCCGATTTACAAAGGTAATGACCTCGTCATCGCGAGTAAGACTCTTTCCGTTATCTAGTAGGAAGCTAGCGCTTGAGTTAGGACTTAAGACCTCTGTGTCTATCCCGTCGTGAATGACTGTAATTTTATCTCGAATGTGTTGGGGAAAAGTGCTCGCCTGCCAGTGGGTAGGGCTTATTCCGGCATCGGCCTGCTGAAATTGTAGCAGTATGTTCGCGTTCTTAAGCGTCACCCTGCCTGCGTCTGCTGGGTCGCTCGATGAATATTCAGGATCAAAGCCCACATCAGCCCCGCGGGCGTGATAGAAGAACTCGCAGTAGAGTTTTAGCTTCGCCTCTGGCCAGACCTCTTTCAGAAACAGGCTCTCTCCCCAGCCGGGGTGAGCCACAATGATGTCCGGAGTATAACCTTGCTTGCTCAAATCCAGAGCAGCGCGCAGACAGGCGTCGCCTCGAATAACTTTACTTTCAAAGTCGACCGTCCACGGGTGCGCTTCTTTGGCGTTTCCACGATTTAGTGAATAAGGGATCAGCTTAACTCCGTTCCACTGCTTAGCTTCTTTTTTAGCCAGAACTAACGCTGTAACGTCGTTGCCTAGAGAAGCAAGTGCGGGCGCTAAATGCTTAAACTGCCCAGGGAAGTTTTGGTGAATAAACAGTATGTTCATGAGAATTGAAGAAGACCGAGCTTACACAGCCAAGCTAAACCCCTTAAAACGTAGGGGCGACGTTGGGCGGTTGCACCAACAAGTAATTCTTCGGCTGAACAACTATTCGGGTAGTGCTTCTCTGCTATCTTAAACACAGACAGTATCTCTTCGTCAGTCGGAAAGACGAAGTGGGCATAGTTCACCATTGCTAACTGTTTGTACTGACCAAGTTTTAGCATAGCTTCTTCGGCACTGGACTCGGTTGGAGTAAGTTCAGTTGCCAAGGTAAGGTGTTGAGTCGGGTAGTTCGCAAAGCCAATGGTTGGGTCGAGTCTTGCTGGACACACTGATGGCGCAAGAGGCTTGCCTGCCTTCTTAGCGCCTTCCTCTCTGGCCTTCTTTGCAGCTAGGCGAATCTTTGTTTGCTCATCCCAGAGCTCTTCGTACCTGGGGATAATCGTGCGCCAGTCGTAGTCTTGCGTTGCTCGGAGCCTGCCTGCCTCGCCCATCTTCTTTCTGAGCTCAGGCGATTGGAACAGCTCAATAAAGGCTTGTGTTAATTTCTGTGCATGAACGGCGACCAGGCTCGAGCTGTGACCACAGTACATGTCGTAGGTGTCGATTTCTAGCGCGTGTCGATAAGCCAGGTCGCCTGCCAACCCGGGTGCTGGCGCTAAAGTAGGAATTCGAAATCCGTCTATGCCATCACGAACTGTGTCTTTGTAGCCGTCCCAGTCTGAAACCACCACCGGCAGTCCTGCTGCCATGGCTTCAATGGGGACAATACCAAACGTCTCTTGAATGTTGTCTGAAAGCGAGCAAAACACATCGGCGCTCGCCCACGCGGTTTCTCTGTTTTCTGCGACTCGGCCGTCCAGCGTTACCACTCGAACGGACGGGCT
>JALRJP010000158.1 GCA_023261135.1 Burkholderiaceae bacterium
GTTGCGTGGAACCCTTACTGTGCATCCGTCCGACCTGAAGCAGGTCCGCGACATGATGCCCTACGCATAAAGGAGATCCACCATGCCTCGAGTTAAACGTGGAGTTACGGCGCGTGCCCGCCATAAAAAAATTCTTGCCCTGGCCAAAGGTTTCCGCGGCCGACGTAACAATGTCTTTCGTGTGGCCAAGCAGGCCGTCATGCGCGCAGGCCAGTACGCCTATCGCGACCGCCGCAATCGTAAGCGCGTGTTTCGTGCGCTCTGGATCACGCGTATTAACGCCGCTTGTCGGCAGCATGAACTGAGCTACAGCCGGTTCATTAACGGCCTTAAGAAGGCTGGTATCACCATGGACCGTAAGCTTTTGGCTGACCTTGCCGTGACCGACAAGGCTGCCTTTGAGGCCATTGTGAAGCAGGCTAAAGACGCTCTGCAGTAAAGCAATCGTCTAGCCTAAAACACGGCTTTATCTGCAATGTCCAGCACTGGTAGCGACCAGCAGCTGGTTGAAGAGGCTCGCGTCGCCTTTAACGCAGCCTCCGACCCAGCCTCCCTCGAGAACGCGAAGGCCCGATTTCTTGGTAAGTCGGGGCTTATCACCGAGCAGCTCAAAATGCTCGGTGGGCTCGAGCCTGAACTCAAAAAGCGTGAAGGTGCCCGCATCAATGTCTTAAAGAGCCAGGTGGAGTCCTTACTGAACGAACGACGTGAGGCGCTCGCTCAGCAGCAACTTGCCGCTAAGCTTGCGCAAGACCGTCTCGATATTTCTTTACCGGGACGCGGTATGGCCCGCGGCAGTCTGCATCCCGTTATGACCACCTGGCAGCGCATTGAGTCTATTTTCAGATCTATGGGCTTCGATGTTGCCGACGGCCCGGAAGTAGAGACCGACTGGACAAACTTCACTGCGCTCAACAACCCTGAAAACCATCCCGCGCGCTCCATGCAGGACACGTTTTACCTCGACCTACGCGATACCGACGGTTTGCCCCTGCTGTTGCGTACCCATACAAGCCCCATGCAGGTTCGCTATGCCCGCAGCCATAAGCCGCCTTTGCGCGTTATTGCCCCGGGGCGTACCTACCGTGTCGACAGCGACGCCACCCATTCGCCAATGTTTCATCAGGTCGAGGGGCTCTGGCTTGGCGAGCAGGTGAGCTTTGCGGATCTTAAGGGCCTCTATTACGAATTTCTCTGCGCCTTCTTTGAGACCAAAGATCTCGACATTCGTTTTCGCCCGTCGTTCTTCCCGTTTACCGAGCCCTCGGCCGAGGTGGACATGCGTTTTGCCACTGGCCCACTCAAAGGACGATGGCTAGAGATCTCAGGTGCAGGGCAGGTTCATCCCAAGGTTATTCAGAACTTTGGTTTTGACCCTCAAGAGGTCATTGGCTTTGCTTTTGGAAGTGGCCTAGAGCGCCTAACCATGCTGCGTTATGGCATTGATGACCTACGCCTCTTCTTCGAAAACGACCTGCGCTTTCTGCGCCAGTTTGCTTAAGGACAGATCATGAGAGTCCCTGAGAACTGGCTTCGCCAATGGGTTCCCACCGACGCATCGGCTGAACAAATTGCTGATGCACTCACCATGGCAGGCCTTGAGGTTGAATCGCTAGAGCCCCTTGCACCTGCCTTTAGCGGCGTCAAAATTGCCCGCATTGAATCGGCAGAACGTCATCCGAATGCCGATCGTCTGCAGGTCTGTCAGGTTCGAGTTAACGAAGCCGAACCCTGTCGGCAAATTATTTGTGGTGCACCCAATGCAAGGGCAGGTCTCTGGGTTGCCTGCGCTATCGATGGCGCCGTCTTGCCAGGTGACTTCCGAATTAAAGTCGCG
>JALRJP010000159.1 GCA_023261135.1 Burkholderiaceae bacterium
ACCGATTAGCCTCGGACTTCTTCTCGCTTTCTTTGGAAGTTTCTACGGTCTATGGACCGACGCGTCCGCCGTCTATTTTGAGTCCGTCACCATGTTTCTCTTTCTTGTTCTTGGTGCGCGACGTATCGAGTCGATCATTCGGCGCCGAACCATGCGCAGGCGTGAAGAACTTTCGCTTGAGCCACCCGTGCTTGCCCATCGACTCTCGCCGGAACCCGGCGACTGTCCGCCCTGGAAGTTAAAACACGGCGATGTTATTCGAGTGCCCTCCGGTACACGCCTTCCCGCAGACACAGAACTTGTGCAGACAGCAACAGAGCTTGACTTATCATCTCTTACAGGAGAGCCTCATCCTGTGCGTAAACAGGCTGGTGATTTCTGCCCCGAGGGATCAATCAACTTGGGACCCGAGATACAGGCACGGGTGACGGGTTCGGGCGCCCAAGGTTCGCTGGCTCGGCTGAGTCAGCTCGCAGAGTCGGCTGCCGCCGAGCGGCCGCAATGGAGCTATTGGGCCGACCGTATTGCCACGAAGTTCACCCTTGGCATTCTTAGTATTGCGGCCGCATCGATTGTTTGGGCGGTCGCTTTCCAAGAACCACTTGACCAGTGGCTACCTCGACTGATTGCCATTTTAGTAGTCTCCTGCCCATGCGCCCTTTCGGTTGCGGGACCTGCCGCCTATGCGGCAAGCCTGGCAAAACTCTTGGAAAACGGTGTGGCTGTATCGAGCCCTGACAGTCTTGCCAAAGGCTGGGCAGTTCAGCAAATTGCCTTTGATAAGACAGGAACGCTCACAGAGCCGGAGTCCTCGTCGGTTGTCATACGAACGTTGGGAGATTCCAAGTGCACAACACCGGAGATCTGGACTCTGGTTTCTCAGCTTGCTGCAGACAGTCATCACCCGCTTGCCATTGCAGTCTTTCGTGCAAGTGGGGCGCAGAACCGAGGGCAGCCCCCTCAGAAAAACCAGCAGATCGAGCAAGACCTAAAGATCGAGAAGTGTCTTCCCTTGCAAGACCCTCTGCTTCTGCTTTCAGATATTGAGCAAAGGCCAGGACTGGGCATGCAAGGTCGAACTCGAGACGGTCGTTGCGTAAGACTTGGCTCGAAGAGTTTTGTGCAGCACTTATCGCCGAGTGCGCCGACCGATGACCCGGAGAAAAGCTCAGATTTATACGATCATTCGTTGACAAACCTGGGTGCAACAAGCCATGAGGACGATCGCTCTGAAAAGGAGAGCATGGAAGAGGCAGACGCAAGTCTTTACCTCGGTATTGATGGCAAGGTGCTCGCTGGCTTTTGGCTCAATGACCAGCCCAGGCCCGATGCGCAGTCAACCATTAACGCACTTCAAAGTTTTGGGCTTGTAATCTGGGTTCTCAGTGGAGACCAGTTCGGGCGCGTGACCGCTTTGGCTCAGAAACTGGGTCTGCCGTTGGGCCATGCCATCGGGGCGTTACGACCCGAGGACAAGCGTATGCAGTTGCGTATGCTGCAAGGGAATCGTTCCACAGTGGGTATGGTGGGTGACGGCATTAACGACGCACCCGTTCTTGCCCAGGCCGATTTATCGATTGCCGTAAGCTCGAGCGCCCCCTTGGCAAAGCAACGTGCCGATGTCTACCTTTTGCGTGAGGGCCTTGCCGGTGTTGCAGACTTTATAAAGACCGCGCAACGCACAAGAATTATTCTGAATCAGAACATTGCCTGGGC
>JALRJP010000015.1 GCA_023261135.1 Burkholderiaceae bacterium
TACCAACGAGTTTTAGCAGAACAACATCATGGGCAAACCCTCGCTTCAATGCCTCGTCCGTCATGGCATTGCCGCCATACTTCACAACGACTGTTCTGCCATGAAAACGGCGAATATAGGGCAGCGCCTCGGCGAGAAGGGCGGCCTTTTGGCCGGCCTTAAGCGTTAAGTCAGGGGCTAGCGCAGCGGTTGGCTGGAAGAGTGGCTCAGGCACGTTGGAACCCGAAGAGGGGTACGACCTCAGTCGCCAAACTGTTTTTGGCGAAGCTCGCGACGCTCTTGGGCTTCCACCGACAGTGTTGCCGTTGGACGAGCGAGCAGCCGTTGCAGACCAATGGGCTCACCTGTTTCTTCGCAATATCCGTATTCACCGGCATCGATGCGGGCAATGGCCTGCTCGACCTTCTTGATGAGCTTGCGCTCGCGATCTCGCGTTCTCAGCTCAAGCGCATGCTCTTCTTCGATGGTAGCGCGATCGGCAGGGTCGGGAACCAGAACAGTCTCACGGAGATGCTCGGTGGTCTCACCGGCATTGACTCGAAGCTCGGCTTCAAGCGCCTGCAGTTTTCGTCGGAAGTAATCGAGCTGTGAGGGGCTCATGTAGTCGGAGCTGGGCTGCGACAAAAGCTCCTCTTCGGATTCGATGAATTGTTGAGCGACATCTTTCATAAGGCCTACTTTCTACTGAACAAAAACAACCAATGGATCTAAGGCTTAGGGTAGGGCAGTACAGATTACCTGCAAGATTTAGAACGAACCGCGATCCATTTTTAACTGGCCTAGACCAGGCACTGCTGCAATCCTTTCTCGATTGTATCTCTGGGCAGGTCACGGCCGATAAAAACAAGACGGCTCTCGCGTACCTCGCCCGGATTCCAGGGACGGCCCTTGTCGCCACCCATGAGCATATGTACACCCTGGAAGATCATCTGGTTGTCGTGTCCTTTTAACCAGAGCAGCCCCTTGTAACGAAAGAGTTGAGGCCCATAGGTCTGCGAGACGGCTGACATAAAAGCCTCAAAACGGTCGGCATCAAAAGGGCGGCCTGCCTTAAAGATAAAAGAAGAGACATCGTCATCGTGATGATGGTGTTGGTCGGCGTCAAGAAAGTCGGGGTTGATCTCAAGGGCAGCATTCAAATTAAAGCCGCGAATATCAAGAATTTCTTCAAGCGGCGCCTGGCCGAAATGGGCCTCGCGAATAACCGCGCGCGGGTTCATTTTGGTGAGCCTCGTGCGCAGTTCCTGCACCGCCTGAGGTGTGGCCATATCGACCTTCGAGATAAGCAGCCGGTCTGCAAAGCCCACCTGGGCTTGCGCCTCGGAGTGGGTCGTTAACTGTTCGTTGCCATGCACGGCATCGACGACTGTAATGATGGCGTCAAGCAAGTAGTGCTCGGCCACTTGGTCATCGACAAAAAATGTCTGAGCAACGGGTCCTGGCTCGGCAAGCCCGGTGGTCTCAATGATGACGCGATCAAAGGAAAGTTCTTGGGCCTGGCGTCGCGCATGCAGGCGCCCAAGAATCTCCACCAAATCTCCCCGCACGGTGCAGCAGAGGCAGCCGTTATTCATTTCAATAATCTGCTCCGCCTGATCTCGGAAGAGAAGGTCGTTGTCGATGCTCTCTTCTCCGAATTCGTTTTCAATCACGGCAATGCGATGGCCATGGTCTTCGGTAAGAATGCGCTTAAGCAGAGTGGTCTTGCCTGCGCCTAAAAAGCCGGTGAGGATGGTTACTGGAATCATGACCCGATTGTGCCAAAGCCTTTGGCCTTACGCCGGGCTCGCGGATGGGTTTTGTCATAAACCTGGGCGAGCCTTTGAAAATCAAGGTGCGTATAGACCTGTGTCGTTGTAATTTGCGCATGGCCAAGAAGCTCTTGAACGGCCCGCAGGTCCCCGCTGGACTGCAGTAAATGGCTTGCAAAAGAGTGGCGCAACATATGCGGATGAACCGGCTGAGAGAGCCCAAGGGTCTTTGCGGCCAAATGCACAATACGGTGCACAGCCCGTCGATGAAGCCGCGCACCCAGACGATCAATGAAGACGGGCCCATTATTCGACTCGCAACCCAGTTCATGAAGAACACGCGTTCGTGCTGCAAGCCAGTTCTGTGTGGCCTCAATGGCAGGCCCGCCAACAGGAAGCCTGCGAAGCTTACTGCCCTTACCCACCACAACAAGCTCATTGGCCTGAAGATCCAGCCAGCCCGTCCAGGGCCCCGAAGCCTGGGTGTCGAGCCCGGTGAGTTCTGAGACACGAAGTCCACAGGAATAAAGAAGCTCAAGAATGGCATGGTCACGAATGGACGACCATTGTGCATACCAGTCCCGAGAGCCGATTATCGGGGTATTTGAATTGGGGCTGGGCCCAGTCCCTTCGGCTGCGGAGCGTCCATCGTCCCTTAAAGCAAGCGCGGGGACGCGTGAGGGCAGGGTCTTCGCAAGCACGACCGCCTCTTCCACCGACAAGAGCTTAGGAAGGGGCCGCCCTGGCCGCGGCGGCCGAAGCGCCTTCAGCTGCCCGAGTAAAACGCCCGCCTGCGAGGCATCGGCTTGTCGAGTCTCTGCGAGCCAACGAAGAAAACTCCGCCATGCGGCAAGGCGACGGGCAAGGCTTGCTGGCTTGAGTCCGTTGGCACGTGCCTGCGCGAGGTGGGCACGCAAGGCTGTAATACCTGTCAGACCGTCGCCTGTCGTTCTAAGGGCGTCCTGGAACGCTTTGAGCTCGCGCCGGTAAGCAACCAAGGTCTGCTCAGAGACCTGGCGACCAAGCAGACTTTTGATATACCCCTGAATATGCGTATCGGTGACGCAAAATCGAGGCTCAGCCTTGGGTATCACCCTTGACCTTCTTTCGCTTCACTGGACTGCTACGAGGACCAACCAAAAGGCATGCGCTGACGATCTCAGCAATGCTAAGAAGAAAATCAATACCATGGTCCTGGCTGAACCGGCCAGCGTCATCGCTCGCTAAGACCAGAAGACCCGAGGCGTGTGGCGCAAGACCTACTCTTAGGGGCAACAAAGCCGCGGATCCCGAGGCACTGATTCCAAGATCGATTGCGCCTTTTTGCCCACCTACACCCAGGAAAGCAAGTCCCGCCTGATACGAAGAGGCGGGTAGGCAAATGGGATGGGCCAGTGCCGTTGCCATTTCTGTAATTTCATTCTGGGTCGGCACGTTAAGGCCGAGCCCCGACAAGATCTGACAGTCGGGCTGCAGCCCGCGAAAGGCCTTCTGCAGCTCGACCTCTGGCTCCCAGGCCACAAGCCTTACAAACGGCACAGAGAAGGCCTGGGCAAGCCCAAGCACCGACTGCCTTGCGCGCTGGCCCTGGGTATTGGCAAGCAGTAGGCCACGAATCCAGCTTAAGAGCCTCTGATGAATAGCGTTGTTCTCTTCCACCACCCGCAGTAACTGGGCAACACGAGCCTCCTGATGTCGCACCTTGGCACGTAAAAGGGCAGCCTGTCTCTCCACCAAGGACACCACCGAACCTGCCTTACCCTCGCCGCTCGGCTCTGCCTCAAGTTCAAGAGCAAAAAAAAGCTCCGGATGCTCAGACAAAAAACGCGGTCGTTGCAGCAGAAAGGCCTTCACCTCGTCATCGGTCATAGATCAATTGCTCCGGTAAACACCGTCACTGCAGGGCCCGTAAGAAGAACGGTGTTCTTGGCTAAGTCTGAATAGTCGTCGTTACCGTCCTTCTGGACATGCCATTCAATACGAAGGTCTCCGCCTCGAGTCGCCACCTTAACGGGCTCTTGAAAAGACAATTGCCCCTGCGCCAAAGCCGAGACAGCGGCTGCACAGGCCGCGGTGCCACAGGCAAGGGTTTCACCCGCACCGCGCTCATACACGCGCAACTGCAGCGCGTTATTCTGCCGGTCGATGCATGCAAAGCCTGCATTCACACCCTTGGGCAGTCGCGGATGGGCATTTAGCCAGCGGCCTATGGCCTCAACCGGCGCCGCCTGAAGGTCATCAACCCACTGAACGAGATGTGGATTGCCCATTGAGACAGCCGATACCCAGAAGGGCGCAAAGCCCAAGGAGGCGACCTGAGGTTCGAGAAGATAGCGCCATTGCCCAGCGTGACGCTCGGTCTTTAAGCCTTGCACATCAAACGGAAGACAGGCCGAGTCGAGCCGGGCAGGACCCATGTCGACCGAGACACTGCCGTCTTCATTGAGCAAAGGCTCAATGAGCCCAGCCTGCGTATTCACCTTAAAACGGCCTGCCGGCACAAGACCCTTGTCAGCAACAAAACGCGCAAAACATCGTGCACCGTTGCCGCACTGTTCGACCTCATGCCCGTCAGCATTAAAGATTCGGTAGTCAAACAAGGCGTCGGGCACCGAGGGCCGGGCAACAACGAGGACCTGGTCGGCGCCAATTCCAAAGCGCCGATCGGCAAGTCGACGAATAACCTCGGGGGCAATCAAGGCATCCAGCGTCTTGTCTCGGGCATCAATCACAACAAAGTCATTGCCCGCGCCTTGCATTTTGGTGAATTGAAGTCGCATGAAATGGAATTATGGACGTTAAATGCGCGCAGCCGTTGACAACCCGCGCTCTTCCGGCGGACGGCCTCGGTATCGGTTGTAACCCCAGAGGTATTGCTCAGGCTCAAGGGCAATCAGTGCCTCAAGCTGATGGTTCATAGCCTGCACGGCCTGCGCCACGCCAATGGCATTCACAGAAGGGTTGGCATTCACAACGGGCTTCCCTTCTTCCGACACTTCATTGGCCTTTACAGCTCGCCAGGGCTTGAAGACAAGTGACCAGCCTCCTGGCCGGCGAATGGCAAGGACCCAGATAAGCGGAGCATCCGTGGCCTGCGCCAGTCGAACGGGCAGCGTCATGGTGTAGGCGGGCTTGCCAAAAAAATCTGCCCAGACCCCTTCGCCTTGGGAGGGGACTTGATCGGGAAGAATACCAACCACACCTGCCGACTTCAGTGTGCGTAAAAGTGCACGCACACCCAGGCCGTTGGCGGGAACCGCCGTCAGGTTGTCAGCGGGTCGAAACCTTTGCAAAAGCCGCTCCATTGCTGGCGAAGGGGAGGGGCGATAAAGCACGGTAATAGGATGTCGCCGAGCAAAGGCGCGCGCCCCAAGCTCAAAAGCGCCAAGATGGGGGGTAAGCACAATAAGCCCTTTGCCTTTTGCCAGCAAAGCCTCAACCATCTCCCAGCCCTCGATAGTCATGCGTTCCGTCGTGGCGGACTTGCCCCAAATGAGGGGCAGCTCGGAGGCCAGGCAGCCCGCCTGGGTCAGCGCACGAAACATACTAGGGCCCTTGGCCTTTGCCTGAAAACGCGGGCGGGCACGATGCCAATTTTCGTGAAAGCGCCGTCTG
This sequence comes from Burkholderiaceae bacterium, assembly GCA_023261135.1. GTDB lineage: Bacteria > Pseudomonadota > Gammaproteobacteria > Burkholderiales > Burkholderiaceae_A > Hahnella. The sequence continues at coordinate 5,367 of JALRJP010000015.1, forward strand.
TACTTGGAAGAAAAAAGCCAGGCCGCAAGACCTAAAAACCCTCCAACACCGCGCGCCAGGCCAAGGGGCAGGACCGACGCCCATTTGATAATTCGCTCGAGGCTCACTATAGTCATCCCGTCGCCGATTTAATCGACAACTTGCGGGGCGACATTGTTACAAATACCGCTAAAGCGTTTGCACGTATCGCAAGCCCTCTTAGCTCCCGCAGCCTGTCGTGATGTGTTACATGAAGGAGGCTTGCCATGTCCAACGATTACCTTTTCACCTCAGAGTCGGTGTCAGAAGGACACCCCGACAAAGTGTCCGATCAGATCTCGGATGCCATCTTAGACGCTTTGCTTGCACAAGACCCGAAATCAAGGGTCGCTGCCGAGACACTCTGCAACACCGGGCTCGTAGTGCTTGCCGGCGAGATCACCAGCTCTGCCACAGTTGACTACATTCAAGTGGCGCGGCAGACCCTCAAAGAAATTGGTTACGACAACACTGACTTTGGCATTGATTACAAAGGCTGCGCAGTGCTTGTGGCCTACGACAAGCAGAGCCCCGACATTGCTCAAGGCGTCGATAAGGCGCAGGACGACAACCTTGACCAGGGCGCAGGAGACCAGGGTCTTATGTTTGGCTATGCCTGCAATGAAACGCCAACCCTTATGCCTGCTGCCATTCACATTGCCCATCGCATGGTGGAGCGACAGTCCATGCTGCGGCGTGATGGTCGACTTGCATGGCTGAGGCCCGATGCCAAGTCACAGGTGACGCTTCGTTATATCAATGGTCGTCCTGACTCTATTCAGACGGTTGTTCTTTCAACCCAGCATAGCCCTGAGATTGGCCTTGAGCAATTGCGTGAGGCCGTCATTGAAGACATTATTAAGCCGGTTCTTCCTGCCGAGCTGGTGAAGGGTGACATTAAATTTCTTGTGAACCCCACCGGCCGCTTTGTTATTGGTGGCCCGCAGGGTGACTGCGGCCTTACAGGAAGAAAAATTATTGTCGATACCTACGGTGGTGCAGCACCCCATGGGGGAGGGGCCTTCTCGGGCAAAGATCCCTCGAAGGTGGATCGTTCGGCGGCCTATGCCGGCCGCTACGTCGCCAAAAACATTGTGGCTGCCGGACTTGCCGAAAAGGCACTGGTCCAGGTGAGTTACGCCATTGGCGTTGCGGAGCCAACATCCATTAGTGTGAGCACACAAGGCACCGGCAAAGTTGCCGACGAGAGGATCGTACAGGCGGTTCGCCAAGTCTTCGACCTGAGACCCAAGGGCATTGTAAAAATGCTGGATCTTTTAAGGCCCATCTATCGAAACACTGCGGCCTATGGTCATTTCGGTCGTGAAGAGCCCGATTTTTCATGGGAGTCGACTGACAAGGCCGAGGCACTGAAAACAGCCTGTTCTTAAGGTGGTGGGCCCGGCCCTTGCCGGTTTAAGCGCACTGAAACCGCTTGACCAGGCCATCTGACCGGGTGACAATATTGGACCGCTCAAGGAGCGCTGCGAGGCTTTGCCCCCAGGCTTGAGCAACTTTCTTTAGAAAACGGCGCTCGCGATTCCCTACGACACGAAAGGAGCGCGAGATGAGCGCCGTTTTAAAACCCAAAGCTTCGAACGACTACGTTATTGCCAACCTTGGCCTTGCCGGCTGGGGGCGCAAGGAAATTGCCATTGCCGAAACAGAAATGCCTGGCCTTATGGCAATTCGCAATGAATATGCCGGCCAGCAGCCCCTGAAAGGCGCCCGTATTACGGGGTCCTTGCACATGACTATTCAAACGGCTGTACTTATTGAAACCCTTACAGCCCTTGGCGCACAGGTGCGCTGGGCCTCTTGCAACATCTTCTCAACCCAAGACCATGCGGCGGCTGCAATGGTCGAGGCGGGCATTCCCATATTTGCAAAAAAGGGCGAGACCCTTGAAGAATACTGGGACTACACCCACCGTATTTTTGACTGGGCCGATGGCGGCTGCTCGAACATGATCCTTGACGATGGCGGCGATGCCACGCTGCTTCTGCACCTGGGCGCAAAAGCCTCGCGGGACATCACCGTGCTCGACCACCCCCACAGCGAAGAAGAGATCGAACTCTTTAAGTCCATTAAAAAGCGTCTTGGGTCCGACCCCGGTTTCTACCAGCGTCACCTTGATTCCATTATTGGTGTTACTGAAGAAACCACCACAGGCGTGCTTCGTCTCAACGAGATGTCAGCCCGTGGCGAGCTTGCCTTCCGTGCCATTAATGTCAACGACTCGGTCACTAAGAGCAAGTTTGACAACCTTTATGGCTGCCGCGAATCTCTGGTGGACGCCATCAAGCGCGCGACCGACGTCATGGTGGCGGGCAAGGTGGCCGTGGTCTGTGGCTACGGCGACGTCGGCAAGGGCTCTGCCCAGGCCCTTCGTGCCCTGTCTGCCCAGGTCTGGGTGACTGAAATTGACCCCATCTGCGCGCTTCAGGCCGCCATGGAGGGTTACCGTGTTGTCACCATGGAGTACGCCGCCGACAAGGCTGACATCTTCGTAACCGCCACCGGCAACAAGTCCGTCATTGGCTATGAACACATGGCGCGCATGAAAGACCAGGCCATCGTCTGCAACATTGGCCACTTCGATAATGAAATTGATGTTGCAGCCCTGTCAAAGTGCAAATGGGAAGAGATCAAGCCCCAGGTTGACCATGTCATCTTCCCCGATGGCAAGCGCATTATTCTTTTAGCCCAAGGACGTTTGGTCAACCTTGGCTGCGGCACGGGTCATCCCAGCTACGTCATGAGCTCCTCGTTTGCCAACCAGGTCATTGCTCAGATCGAACTCTTTGCCCACAAAGACTTCTACGAGAAGGGCAAGGTCTACGTGCTGCCCAAGCATCTGGACGAAAAGGTGGCCAGACTACAGCTCGCCAAGCTTGGCGCCATGCTCACCGAGCTTAGCGCCGAGCAGGCCCGCTACATTGGGGTCCCGGTCGAGGGCCCTTACAAGGCCAATACCTACCGGTACTGATACTTCGTTCGGCCTTGTTAAAAACTGCTTTCGTGGCCAGGGCGTCTGCCCTTGCCACGAGGGCTGGCCTGCGTCATTTCAGCGTTAGTCATTCCTTATGAACATCAGCCTCGAATTTTTTCCACCCAAGACTGCCGAAACACAGACCCAGCTAGGCCTGGACAGTCAAAAACTTGCCGCACTTAAGCCGAGCTATGTCTCAGTGACTTACGGAGCAGGTGGCTCAACCCGCGATGGCACCCGTCGCACGGTGGACCAAATGAAGTCTCAGTTTGGCGACGTGGCGCCCCATGTCTCTTGCATTGGCGCGACACGCCACGAGATTCAAGCACTGCTGGAAGACTACAGAAGCATAGGCATCGGCCGTCTGGTTGCGCTGCGCGGCGATCTACCCTCCGGCTATGGTCAGGGTGGCGAGTTTGCACATGCCATTGACCTTGTGCGTTTTATTCGCGAAAAGTTCGATGACCATTTTTTTATTGAGGTGGCGGCCTACCCGGAGTTTCATCCTCAGGCGCGATCGGCCGATCTCGATATGCAGCATTTTGTTGAAAAAATGAAGGCGGGCGCCCACGGCGCTATTACCCAGTATTTTTTTAACAGCGATGCTTATTTTCGTTTTGTGGATGAGGCCTATGCCAAAGGGGTCGACCAGCCCATCGTACCCGGCATCATGCCAATTACCAATTTCACGCAGCTTGCTCGATTCTCAGATGCCTGTGGCACGGAAATTCCGCGTTGGATCCGTCAGCGACTGCAGTCCTACGGCGATGACACGGCGTCCATTCGAGCCTTCGGTCACGAGGTGGTGACCGACCTGGTCGACCAGTTACTTACAGCAGGCGTACCTGGCATCCACTTCTACACCATGAACAAGGCCGAGCCGGTCTTGAAGATTGCAGAGGCTCTTAAGCTATACCAGGCCGGTTGAAGAACCGGATGCCCGCCTCTGTCAGGCAGGCATCAAGCAATAGGTCATGAGCCTGGGCAAAGGGGGTATTAACCAGCCCCTCTTGAAAACAAATGCCCAGCGTAAAGGGCCTTTGCTCCGGCTCTAGCGCTGCAATGGCACGGTCGTAAAAGCCCATGCCCGCGCCCAGACGCTCGCCCTGGGGTCCCACACCCAGGCAAGGAACAAACCAGGCATCACAGACCGCCTGTTCTGCGTTCGATGCAGGCGCTTGAAGGCCCAAAGCATCGTCTTCAAGCGCCTGATTCAGCCGCCAGGCACGCATCTGCATGGTCTGCCGATCAGCAAGACAGGCGGGCAGAGCAAGGCTGTACCCTCGTGCCCGCAGCAATTGCCAGGTCTGGCTTAAATCGGGCTCCCCGCGCCATGGCAGAAAAACGGCAAGGCGCCTCCAAGGCATCGACGCAAGCAAGCCTTTAAGGCCATCGGCCATCTTGGTCTCGGCCTGCTGACGGTCCATGATTTTTAAATCTTGCCGATGCGCTAAAAGAGCCTTGCGAAGGGTCGATTTAGAAGAAGAGATCAAGGAGTCGGACATTCATGGCAATTTACCCTTCTTTGTTGTGTTTATCGCGACGATCCCTCGCGCATTCCACCCAATCGGGCTATGCTTTTCCTATGGTGCTTGCGCAACTGAAGAATGCTTCGCTTGGAATGGCGGCCGGCCTTGTGCTGGGTTTTACGCCTATTGCCTTCGGTCAACAGGCGAGCAAGGCAGGCCCTACAAGCCATCCGGTGTTGGACGCAAAGACCGCCTTTATGCGTCAAGACAGCCAAGGACTTGCGCGCTCACGGGCAAAACTTTTTGAACAAGAAGACCCCTTGGTCGTCTGGGCCGACTACTGGGAGGCAAGGCTTCTCATTTCAAAAAAACCCTTTCAGCCCGTTGCACTCGAGCGTCTTCGTGGTTTTCAAGCCCAGTATCACGACCACCCGCTCTCGCGCGCGCTGCAAAACGATCTTTTAGTGGCTGGCATTCGTGGAAAAAGCTGGCCCGATCTTGCGCGACTGCTTGCAAACCTGCCCACAGACCCCAACCACCCGGAGCCCACCGGAATAGCCTGCTCGCGCGCCCGGCTTGGACTTAACCCAGCAAGTCTGGCCGAAGCCATGGCCCTAGCAAGGGGCAATGAAACCCTTGAAGGCTGCCTTGGCCTCATGGAAGATGCGGCTCGCAAAGGGCTGCTGAGACGAAATGAAATCACCATTCGAGCCCGCTGGGCCGCGCTTATGGGCAGCCAAGAGTCTGGCAAAAGGCTCTGGCGGGCAAGCCAAACGGCAGGTACTCGGCCCATGCCGCATGAGTTAGACCTTCTCGCCCTTCTCGCAACCAGCCGCACCAGCTCGGCCCGTGCGGCAGACCGGTTCGAGCCTAAGGCCAAACGGTTTAACCCCGAGCAGCAGTCTTTCGGACGGTTCGCGCTAGGCTCCCGACTCTGGATGCGTACGGATCGCCGAGCCTGGTCGTACCTGGCGCAAGGCATCGCCTCTGCCCCCGACCAGCCCCCCGAAATTATTGAGGCTGCCGCTCGACTTGCCCTGCGCAGGGCCGAGCCCGAGCTGCTTCGACCCATTCTCGCTGCCATGCCTGAACCTCTTCGCAGCCAAGAGACCTGGGTCTATTGGCGAGGCTGGCTTATGGAGCAACAGGGTCGCCCCGAACTCGCCCGGGCCCTCTGGGAAACCATTCCAGAAGGCTGGTCGTTTTATCGGCTGCTTGCAGCCGAAGCCCTTAACCGGCCCCTGCTTCCCGTGAAAGCCGAACCCGACTACCCTGAGCGCTACACCATTGGCCTGTTGCGTCCCTCGGTCTTAAGCGACCCCTTTCTTAATCGGAGTCTGAGCCTTGCCAGTCTTGGGCTGCGGGCAGAAGCCATTGTCGAGTGGAACGCCCTTATAAATCGGCTTCCTGACCTAGGCCTTTTAGCAGCCAGTCAGCTTGCACTCGAAGCCGGCCTTCCCGACCGCGCTATCGCAGCAGCCATTCGAACCCAAGATGTTCACGACTTTCGTCTTCGCTATCCCAAGCCATTTAAGGACCTCATTCAGCAGGAGGCCGATCGCAAAGGACTGCCCACCGGCTGGGTGATGGGGCTCATTCGCCAAGAGTCACGCTTCCTACCCCAAATTAAGTCACCCGTGGGTGCCGCGGGTCTTATGCAGATCATGCCCGCCACGGCTAATTCCGTAGCCCGTGAGCTGGGGATGGGACGGGTTGATACCCGCAAGCTGGTTGAACCCTCGTTTAATCTCAGGCTTGGTACAGCCTACCTTCAACAAATGCACAGCCGGTTCAACGGGTCAGCGGTACTGGCCAGTGCCGCCTACAACGCTGGTCCTGCACGAAGTCAGCTTTGGCAAAACTCCATCGATCGACAGGTGCCCGGCGCCGCGTTCGCCGAATCCATTCCGTTTACAGAAACGCGCGACTACGTCAAGCAAGTACTTGCAAACACAGTCATGTACGAGACCTTGTTGGCTCTCAATCAGACTCCCTCTCAGGCCAGCCAACACGACGAGGCCTCCTTGCAGCGCCTCTCTGCCTGGCTTTCACACATCGAACCCTCGGAACGTTCATCTGCCCGTCGCTAGGGCCTACAATTTGGGCTTATGACCCAACAAGCAACCATCTCCATTCTTGGAGGTTCCGGATTTATCGGGCGGGCCCTGGCTGAGGCGCTTACACGAGATGCCCAAGGCACCGGACGAACCGTCCGCGTCATTACCCGTTCAAGAGCCAAGGCCAAACAGCTCTGGAGTCTTCCCGGCATTCAAATTGTTGAGGCCGACATTCGTCAAGAAAGCGAGCTTGCCGACGCCATCGAGGGTAGCCAGGCCATCGTTAACCTGGTGGGCGTCTTACAAAGCAGGCCGGGCAAGCCCTGGGGGCCCGACTTTGATGAATGCCATGTGAAACTTCCGTCAAGACTTTCGCGCTGCCTTATTCGGCTTGGCATTCGTCGACTGATTCATGTAAGCGCACTAGGCGCTTCCGACCAGGCCCCCTCCATGTACCTGCGCTCCAAGGCGGCCGGCGAGGCGGCCCTGCGAGGAACACTGTCCATCGACCTCACCATTCTTCGACCCTCGGTGGTCTTTGGACGAGGCGACCGTTTTCTTAATTTATTTGCAGAGCTCCAGCGTTGGATGCCCATCGTTCCTCTGGCCACTCCCCATGCCAAGTTCCAGCCCATTGCCATTGACGACCTCATTACCGCGGTTATGAGCTGCCTGAAGAACCCCGAAACCCGTGGCAAGACCTACGAATGCGTGGGGCCCGAGGTCCTGAGCCTTTATGAAATTGTTCATTGGGCAGGTTTTTACAGCGGTCATCCTAGGCCAATCTTGCCTCTCTCCGACAGCCTCGCCTGGCTACAGGCTATTGTCATGGAGCACCTTCCTGGCGAACCCCTGCTCACCCGTGACAACCTCGCCTCGGCATCGGTGCCCAACGTAGGCACAGGCCCCATGGCTCCTGAGCTTGGCATTCCGCGTCCTACCAGCCTGCATGCCGTCGCTGACGCCATTCTTGGCGGGCAGACCCCAAGGGGCCGACTATTCGCTCGGCGCGCCAAGACCCTTTAAAACCTGCCTCAGAAATGGCTTGTGCAGGGTTAGCTCCCGACCGATCCGACCCTTTTGTCGCGCAGCTGAATCCTGACATCGCTCTTTACTGTGTCGGCGGTGCGGTGCGTGATGCGCTCATGGGCTCCCAAGCCGTTGATCGCGACTACCTAGTGGTAGGTGCAAAGCCTGAGGACCTTCTTAATGCGGGCTTCAAACCGGTAGGAAAAGACTTTCCGGTTTTTCTGCACCCGGTTTCAAAAGAAGAGTACGCCCTTGCCCGCAGAGAAAGAAAAGTAGGCAAGGGCTATCGGGGCTTTGAAGCCCTCGCTGACCCCTCGGTAAGCCTGGAAGACGATCTTAGCCGTCGTGATCTCTCGATTAATGCCATGGCGGTTGATGAACAAGGCCAGTTGCACGACCCCTACCATGGCCTTGAGGATCTTCAGCGCGGCCGGCTGCGCCATGTTAGCCCTGCCTTTCGGGAGGACCCTGTCCGGCTTCTCAGGCTTGCGCGGTTCCTAAGTCGCTGGCCTGAATTTGAAGTCAGTCCGGACACCCGCGCACTCTGTGAGGCGATGCGCGAAGATGGCGAACTTGAAGCTCTAGTGGCTGAACGCGTCTGGCAAGAGCTCTTCAAGGGACTTGAAGAGAAGGCGCCCGGACGAATGCTTGAGTTTCTGGCAGAGCTTCATCTGCTGGGCTCAATCCTTGGCCTGTCCGACACAAATCAAACCAGTGCGTTGCAAACACGTCTGAATCGGGCCTCAGCATGCGGCCTGCCCTCAGAAGTTAAAGCCGCCCTGCTGTTTGAGGAGGCTGCCGGACCCCTTCGCTTAAAACTGCCTAAAAAAGTGAGCGAGTGGATAGCCCTGCTGCCTCATTTTGCATCCCTTAAAGCACAGCTGAACAACCAAAAGGCCTGGCCCGTGCAACTCACGGCATGGGCGCGCCAAAACGACGTCTTTCGCAGGCCCGAACGACTGGAAACCATGGCCCTACTCGGGGCATTGCTGCTCGCCGAAGACAGCCTCCCCGATGAGACCACTCGCTGGCAGGCGCAATGGACGCGCTGGATACGCTTGTGCAAAGAACTTAGTGAACTCTCCGTCTCGACTCTTGCGCAGCGTTACGCAAAAGAAGGCCCTGCGGCCATTCAAGAGGCCATTGAAAACTTTCGGCGGTCTTATATCGAGAGCCGTCTGGCAGAAAGCACCATAAACGACTGACCCATGGCCGAGTCGCCAAGCAGCATTTGCAGGTGCGAAAGCTGGGCCAGGGATGCGCGACTGGAGGGTGGTTGGCCTGCTAGGTCTTGGCTATTGGTAAAGAGCCGCTGGCGGGCCTGATCCAAAATGCCTCGGTCAAGCATCCAGGCGGCCTGGGTCTGAAGCTCCACATCGAAGCCTTCGTCCTGAAAGGCCTGGGCAAGCTCGGTGAAGTTCACGTGGGCGGTTAGGTCTATGGTCCCAGGCTTGGCAATAAGCGCCTGCCAGTCATCAATACGACGATGCGCGCTGTGGCCCGCAAGCGTTCCAAAAGGCCGGTCAGGATGGTCAAGCTCGTAAGCCTCGTAGCCGTAATCGAAGATCAGCACCTCACCGAATCTCAGCTGGCTTGCGACGGTCTTCACCCAGGGCACGAGTTCGGGGCACCATTCACCGCGATGGCCAGGGCGCCAGCCTAGGCCAAGTTCGGAGGCGGCCTGAGCTCGGGCAGAGACAAGGCGGCAAAAATCTGGGTCCGCAGGCTGGGCCTGCCAGCTGAGTGCGATGCTGGGGTCGGTGGTCGCAGACCCTAGAGACAGGTCTGCTAAGTCAGGCGCGTATCGCAGGCCCCATTCCAAGACAGGGCCCTCGGCATGGTCCGGCTGCCATTCAAATAGCCTTACTGCCAAGGCATCCAGAAACTCATTAGCAAGGACCAGCCCGTCTAAGGGGTCCTGAGTCTTTGGCCAGAGCAGTTCAACGGCCGAAGAAATAGCGCCAGGACATGCTGCTAATCTCGCAGCCTGCTCGGCCTGGCGGCTGGAACTTGCCTCAATGCATTCGTAACGATGAGGCCAGCAGTCAAGCCGCCCCAGGTTCGCGAGCAGATCGGCCGCAAGTTGTCCATTGCCGGGACCGTACTCACGAATACAAAAGGTCTTACCCGCTTCACGCAGCCGACGGGCCAGGCTCATTGCCTCTTGCGCAATGACCGCGGCAAGCCAATCGCCAAGCATGGGCGCAGTGACAAAATGGCCCTCCTGCCCAAAGACAGGCTTCTTTTGACTATAAAACCCGTGGTCAGGGTCAACCAGTGCAAAACGCATGAACCGGTCAAACGGTATCCATTCGTCGGCACCAAAAAGGGCTCGCAAAGCGTCAGGAAGAGGGGAAAGGGGCTGTGCCATGGCAGGACAGGGTATCAAAGCTAAACTTGCGTAATGACAACCACGTTACTGCCTAACGACCAGGCCCCAATCGCCCTTGTCACCGGTGCCGCCCGCAGACTCGGGCGGGCCATTAGCCTGGCCCTTGCGCGAAATGGCTATCGACTTGCCCTTCATTACAACCGGTCCGAGGCCGAGGCGCACGATCTTGCCAATGAAATACGTGAACAAGGCGGTCAGGCCGACTGCTTCCGTTTTGACTTTCAGGCCGAACTCGACCCAAAGTTGATCGACCGTTTTTTGGAGCGCATCAAGGCAAGCCTAGGCCCAGTCAAGCTTCTGGTTAACAACGCCTCACTTTTTGAGTTTGATCTGGCAACAACGGCCAGTTATGACAAGCTGCTCCGTCACGCCCAGGCTAATCTTTTTGCACCTGTGTTACTTGCGCAGGCCGTTCACCGGCAATGGAATAATTTTCAAGCAGGTCCGTCCTTCAAAGACAATCACGCGGTGATCATCAATATTCTTGACCAGAAGCTTGCCAATCCAAACCCGGATTTTTTTAGCTACACACTCTCAAAGGCAGGGCTGCTTGAGGCAACGCGCCTCATGGCAAAAAGTCTGGCTCCCACCTGCCGCGTGCTTGGTCTAGCGCCTGGGTTCACCCTGCCCGCAGAAGGTCAGTCTCAAGACGAGTTCGAAACGGCGCATGCCATTTCGCCGCTGGGGGCATCAAGCCGGCCTGACGAAATTGCGCAGGCCGTCTGCTGGCTGGCACAGGCTCGCGCTATTACGGGTTCAACCGTTTTTGTCGACGGTGGCCAGCACCTGGTTGCCTCTAACCGTGACCTGCAGTTCGGGCTCTCATGATGCTTCCTCAAGACCTAAGCCGCTGCGACTTCCGGCGCATTTTCCTTAAAGGCTTTCAAGTTCAGGCCTCCATTGGCTTTCATTCGCATGAGACCATTCAGCGTCAACGTATTCTGATAGACGTCGACCTCTACATTGCCCGTGCCCAGGCACCCATCTCGCGCGACCAGATCGACCAGGTTCTTGACTATGACTTTCTGCGTAATGAAATTAAGGCACTCACCGCAACACGTCACTTCAATTTGCAAGAGACTCTGGCAGAAATCATTGCCGACATGGTTTTAGAGCGGCCGCTTGTGCAGCTGGTTCGCGTGCAAATTCAAAAGCCCGACGTCTACGAGGACTGCGAAAGCCTTGGCGTAGAAGTGCTTCGACGTCAGACGAAGGCGGCCTGACCCCATGACCCTCTCGGCCACAAAAATAACTACGGCAGTCATCGCCCCGCCACGACCACGCGCCCTTCGCAACGAGACCGAAATAAATAAGCTTTCGAAGCGGCTTTATCGGCTTGTCGGCCAGGCCATTGCCGACTTCAACATGATTGAAGAGGGCGACAAAGTCATGGTCTGTGTGTCAGGGGGCAAGGACAGTTATGGCCTTCTGGATATTCTTTTGGGGCTTCAGGCCCGCGCACCCATTGGTTTTGAGCTTCTTGCTGTAAACATCGACCAAGGCCACCCTGGCTTTCCAGAAGACACCCTGCCCAACTACCTCAAGGAACGGGGCGTTGCCTTTCACATTGAGAGCCAAGACACCTACAGCATTGTGAAGCGCGTCATACCCGAGGGCGACACCATGTGCTCACTCTGCTCGAGGCTTCGACGCGGCATTATTTACAGACTCGCCGATGAGCTTGGCTGCAGCAAGATTGCCCTAGGTCACCACCGCGACGACATTATTGAAACCTTCTTCCTTAACCTGTTTTTTGGAGGAAGCCTAAAGGCCATGCCTCCGCGCCTCACCTCCGACGATGGCCGCCATATTGTTATTCGGCCACTGGCCTATGTTGAGGAGGCCGACCTTATTAGCTGGTCCGTGCACAAGCAGTTCCCTATTATTCCTTGCGACCTATGTGGCTCCCAGGACAACCTGCAACGCCAACAAATCAAGGTCATGCTTCAGCAATGGGAAAAGCAACACCCCGGCCGTATGGAGTCCATCTTCAAGGCCCTGTCGAACGCCAAACCCAGTCACTTGCTCGACCCGCGGCTTATTCAGCCATGAGATCCATTTTTCGCATTTTCACCATTGCACGGGTGGTCCTTCGGTTTGGTCTCGACCAGCTTGCCGTTGATGGCGCAAGGCGTGGGCTTGACTCACGCCTTCTTGGAGTGGTGCTCTCTTTGCTGCGTCTTGGCCGAACATTCAATGAGACGCGCGGAGCGCGTATTCGACAGGCACTCGAGAGTCTTGGCCCCATCTTCGTCAAGTTTGGTCAGGTGCTCTCTACCCGACGCGACCTTCTTCCCGAGGACATTGCCGATGAACTGGCTTTGCTCCAGGACCAAGTGCCGCCTTTCGAATCTCGTATTGCCATTGCCACCATCGAGCGCTCCCTGGGCAAGCCACTGAGGGATATTTTTGAGTCCTTCGACGAAACGCCGGTAGCAAGCGCATCCATTGCCCAAGTGCACTTTGGTCGACTACACAATGGGCAAGAGGTGGCCATAAAAGTGCTGAGGCCGGGCATGCTTGGCATTATTGACAAGGACTTGGCCCTGCTACGCCTTTTTGCTCAATTGGCCGAGCGGCTCTCCTCCGATGGTCGAAGACTAAAGCCACGCGAGGTCGTGGCGGAGTTCGACAACTACCTGCATGACGAGCTCGACCTGATTCGCGAGGCCGCGAACGCCACCCAGTTACGTCGTAATTTTGCCAACTCCCCCCTGCTTCAAATTCCCGAGATGCTCTGGGACTACTGCAAATCAGATGTCATCGTAATGGAGCGTGTTTATGGCATTCCCATTAACCGAATGCAGCGTCTCAGGGAGGCCGAGATTGACTTAAAACAGCTCTCTCGCGAGGGGGTTGAGATTTTTTTCACTCAGGTTTTTCGCGACGGCTACTTTCATGCTGACATGCACCCAGGCAACATTCTTGTCAGCGACCGCGGGCCCCACAAGGGACACTACATTGCCCTTGACTTCGGCATTGTGGGCACGCTCTCGGAGTTCGATAAAAATTACCTTGCCCAGAACTTTCTGGCCTTCTTCCGCCGGGACTACAGGCGTGTGGCCGAACTGCACATTGAGTCGGGCTGGGCACCTTCAAATACGCGTGTGGATGCGCTTGAGTCTGCGGTGCGCGGTGTCTGCGAACCGTTTTTCGATCGGCCCCTAAAAGAGATCTCGCTTGGTCAGGTGCTGTTGCGACTCTTTCAAGCCTCGCGTCGTTTCAATGTGGAAATTCAGCCTCAGCTCGTGCTTCTTCAAAAGACTTTGCTCAACATCGAGGGCCTCGGCAGGCAGCTGGACCCCGACCTTGATCTCTGGGTCACAGCCAAGCCCTTTTTAGAGAAGTGGATGAAGGAGCAGGTGGGACTGCAGGGTCTTCGCCAACGCACCCAGCGCGAGGCCGAGCGTTGGTCTGCCATACTGCCCGAACTGCCAAGGCTAACCCATAAGGCGCTGAAGCGACTGGCCTACCCTGAACCCGACCCCACAGCCATGAAGCTCGGCAGACTTGTTGAAGAAAACCGCCGTACACGGCGTTGGGTCGTTATTCTCTCGTTTTTGGTATTTTTGCTGCTGGTTAATGTGGTGGCCCTTCTTATTAAGCTCTGGGGCCTTTTTCTGCTTCCTCCCTCGTAAGGCTCAGATGCCATGCTTCTCAATCTGGTTGCAATCTATCTTGTTGTCTCCATTCTGATTGGTCTTATTGCCGCGCGTCGTGTTCACTCGGCCGCTGACTACATTACGGCAGGGCGTAACCTGCCTATGCCTGTGGTCATGGCCATGGTCTTTGCCACCTGGTTCGGTGCCGAAACAGTACTTGGCATCTCGGCCACGTTTCTTGAAGAAGGTTTCCGTGGGCTTATTTCAGACCCCTTAGGTGCCTCCATCTGCCTGGTCTTATTCGGGCTTGTCTTTGCGCAACCCCTTTATCGGCTCAAGCTGATCACGCTTGGCGACTTTTTCAGGGTGCGTTACGACCGTCGCATTGAGCTGGTGGTCTCCCTTTGCATCGTCATTTCCTACCTGGGCTGGGTGTCGGCACAAATTACCGCGCTTGGTTTGGTCTTTAATGTGCTTTCCGACGACCTCATCAGCATGAACCAAGGCATGCTTATTGGTGCGGGTGTTGTTCTTCTTTACACCCTCGTCGGGGGTATGTGGTCGGTGGCGGCTACTACCTTCGTGCAGATGATTGTCATTGTTGTAGGTCTGCTTATCGTGACATTGATGGCGGGCGACATGGCGGGGGGTATTCCTCTCGTGATTGAAAAGGCGGCAGCCGAAGGGAAGTTTGACTGGCTTCCAAGTCTTGATGCCGTTGACATGCTGGGCTGGGTCGCCGCGCTGCTCACCATGGCCTTGGGCTCCATCCCGCAACAAGATGTTTTTCAGCGCGTGAATTCGTCGAAGAACGAGTTTATTGCGGTCTGGGCAACCACGTTGGGCGGGGTGGCCTACTTCTTCTTTGCGGCGGTTCCTCTTTTTCTCGCCTACACCGCCAACATCATCGACCCGGCCATGACCACAGCAAAAATGGCAGAGGACTCGCAGCTGGTGCTTCCTACTCTGGTGGCCAATTACATGCCGTTCTGGGTTCAGGTGGTCTTTTTTGGTGCCCTGTTGTCGGTCATTATGAGCACAGCCTCAGGAACGCTCTTAGCCCCCTCAGTCACGTTTGCCGAGAACGTCATTAAAGGCGCAGTGCCCAACATGAGCGACCGACAACTGCTCTTCACAACCCGGCTCACGGTGCTTGGCTTTACAGCCTTGGTAACCAGCTACGCCATCATCACCGATGCCAGCATTCACGCCATGGTTGAGAATGCCTACCGAATCACCTTAGCGGGAGCCTTTGTTCCCTTAACCGCAGGGCTTTTCTGGCGACGCGCAAGCAACCTCGGCGCATCCCTTTCGGTGACCTTGGGTCTTGGTGTCTGGCTCATGCTTGAAGCCACGGGTGCAGAACTGCTGGTCGAGCCTCAACTTGTAGGCCTGGTCTTTAGCCTTCTGGGCATGATTATTGGCAGCCTTATTTCACCGAACCCGCATGCCCGCAATGCCAACGGTATTCCCATGAAGGCCGCCTAACTCATGAACGTCATTGTGCTTGCCGCGGGCAAGGGAAGTCGCATGAAAAGCGATACACCCAAGGTCCTGCACACGGTGGCTGGACTGCCCATGCTTGGGCATGTTTTAAAAACAGCTGCCAAGGCTGGTGCAACACGGCTTGTGGTGGTGGTCGGTCATGGAGCGGCCCAGGTACAAGAATTTGCAAAAGGGTTCTGTGCGCAGCATGGGCTGCCTGACCCGCACTTTGCCCTGCAGGATCCTCCTCAGGGTACAGGCCATGCTGTGGCCCAGGCCCTTGGGCTACTTGACGCAAGCATGCCTAGCCTTGTTCTGTACGGCGATGTCCCGCTCATTCGAGCCTCAAGCCTTAAAGCTCTGCGGAACTGCTTAAGCGGTGGTGCAACGCTTGCGGTGCTTACCGCACGGCTCTCAGACCCCTATGGCTACGGCCGTATTCTGCGCAATCCAGACACTCAGCGCTTAGTGGGTTGCTGCGAAGAAAAAGATGCAAACGACAGTATTCGTGCCATTACTGAAGTGAACTCGGGCATTGTGCTTGCGGACACACAAAAGCTAAAGGATTGGGTTGGGCGCCTTGAAAACAAGAATGCGCAGTCGGAGTACTACCTAACCGACATCTACGCCTTTGCCCATGCCGACGGGCAGGGCATAGAAACTCATGAATGCAAGGACAGCCTAGAGATTCTTGGCGTAAATTCACAGAGTCAACGCGCAGATTTAGAGCGCCATTTCCAGCATCAGCAGGCCACCTTACTCATGAGCGAGGGCGTCCATTTAGCGGACCCCCACCGCATCGACGTGCGTGGTGAACTCCTTTGTGACGCAGATGTTCAGATTGATGTGAATTGCGTGTTTATTGGTGATGTCAAACTTGGTCAAGGGGTGTGCATTGGGCCAAACTGCGTTCTCGAGAATGTCAGCATTGACGCAGGAGCCCGCATTGAAGCCTTCAGCCAACTAAGTCACTGTCGGGTAGGGCCTCTGGCAGTTGTTGGCCCCTACGCACGCATTCGGCCAGGCAGCGAACTGGCTGAGGGCAGTCATGTTGGAAATTTCACCGAAGTGAAAAACACGCGGCTTGGCAAGTTCTCAAAGGCCAACCACTTAAGCTACCTGGGTGATGCAGTCATTGGTGAGCGCGTCAATGTGGGGGCGGGCACCATCACCTGCAACTACGATGGCGCCGAGAAGCACATGACGGTTATTGAAGACGATGTCTTCATCGGCTCGGACACCCAACTGGTGGCACCCGTAACGGTGCACAAGGGTGCCACGCTTGGCGCGGGCACCACACTCACCAGCGATGCCCCCGAAGACGCGCTGACTCTCGCGCGCACGCGTCAAACCACCCTTACACGCTGGAAACGGCCCAGAAAGAAGGCTCATTAACCATGTGCGGAATCGTCGCAGCGCTTGGCAAAACCAATGTTGTTCCCTTTCTTATTCAAGGCTTAAAACATCTTGAATACCGTGGCTATGACTCGGCGGGTCTTGCCATTCTTAACGATACGAATGCTTCCAGCGGCGTGCCAACCATCAACCGCGTACGCGCGGTAGGCCGGGTCGCGGAACTTAAGGCCGCAAGCCAAGGGCTTGAGGCCAATCTTGGCATTGCCCATACCCGCTGGGCCACCCATGGGGCTGTTACCCAGGACAACGCCCACCCGCATTACTCAAGCGGCCAAGGCCTTGAAATTTGCCTGGTTCACAACGGCATTATTGAAAACCATCAGGCCTTGCGCGCCGAGCTGTCAAAGGCAGGCTACTGCTTTACTTCACAGACCGATACCGAGGTGGTGGCCCACCTGCTGCACCAAGAGCGGCTCAAGGCCACTAGCCTTATTGAGGCCCTGCATACCTGCTGCGAAAAGCTTCAAGGCGCTTACGCCATTGCCGTGTTGTCGAGCCAAGATCCTCAGCAAGTCGCAGCCGCTCGCCTGGGTGCACCGCTTCTTGTTGGGCTTGGTCGTAACGATCACGAGCTTTTTCTTGCCTCCGACGCCTCGGCCTTGCTTGAACTCACCCAGCAGTTTATTTACCTTGAAGACGGTGACCGCTGCCTTATTGCGCGGCAAGACAAATCGAGCAGCGTCAGCCCAACAAATGCAGTTCAGACAGACGGCCTTGTTGTTAAGCTCAAGCTCTTCAGCCGACATTTCGAACCGGTTGAACGTGAGGTCACCCAGTCAAGCCTACGGGCCCAAGACGTCGCCTTGGGCCCCTACCGTCACTTCATGCAGAAGGAAATTGCCGAGCAGCCGGGCGCGCTTGCCGCAACGCTCGAGCATGTCATTGGCGCGAGCAGCCTTTCGCCAGAGCTCTTCGGGGTCGAGGCGGCCAAAGAACTCCAGTCCATCGATCAGCTGCTTATCCTAGCCTGCGGCACCAGCTTTCATGCAGGGCTCGTGGCCAAGTATTGGGTCGAAGAGTTAACGGGCATTAGCTGCCATGTCGAAATTGCAAGCGAATACCGCTACCGAAAAAGCGTAACGCGACCTAACACCCTAGTGGTAGCAATTTCTCAGTCGGGCGAGACCGCCGACACACTGGCCGCCATTGAGCATGCCAAGGCCAACGGCGTTTCCAGCTGCCTAGCCATTTGTAACGTAGCCGAGTCCTCCCTTATTCGGGCCTGCGGCCTGCGGTTTCTTACCCGAGCAGGACCCGAAATTGGTGTTGCCTCTACCAAGGCCTTCACCACCCAGCTGGCTGCTTTGTTTCTTCTGGCTCTGGTTCTTGGAAAACTCAAGGGTCGATTAACCACCGAAGACGAAAGCCGCCAGCTGCAAGCCCTTCGGCACCTACCTGCGGCCGTCTCGTCTGTGCTCCTGCAAGAGGAACGCTTTTGTGAATGGGCCTCTCAGTTCGTTGACAAAAACCACTGCCTTTTTCTTGGACGAGGACTTCACTACCCCATTGCCCTTGAAGGCGCCTTAAAGCTTAAAGAAATTAGCTACATTCATGCCGAGGCCTATGCGGCCGGTGAACTTAAACATGGGCCACTGGCCTTGGTTGACCGTGATATGCCCGTGGTGGCGGTGGCGCCCAACGATCAACTTCTTGAAAAACTTAAAAGTAACCTCGAAGAGGTGCGCGCGCGCGGCGGCAGACTTTACGTCATTGCCGATCAATCCTCAGGCTTTGAGGCCTCCGAAGGCGTTGAGCTTATTACCCTTGGCGACCATGCAGGGCTTCTGTCACCGATCCTGCACGTGGTACCCCTGCAGCTTCTTGCCTACCACGTAGCCCTTGCCCGCGGCCACGATGTGGACAAACCACGCAACCTCGCCAAGAGCGTGACAGTGGAGTAGCCTACTAGCAGCCCCACGCCCTTCGGTAGTCGTCCACCGCCTGCCAATGGTTTCTCAGTTGCGAGTCCGTTGAAGTGTCCAAGAGCCCTAAAAGGCCCTCCAGACCCGCAATAGCAACCACCGGTAAGCCCAGCGTTTGACGCACCTCTTGAACGGCCGAGACCGCAGCAGGCTGCTCGGCCGTACCCCCCTTTTCCATGCGGTCTAAAGCAATAAGCACTCCCGCAGGTCGACCCCCCGCCTGATGAATCATGGCCACCGACTCCCTTACGGAAGTGCCTGCGGAAATGACATCGTCAATAATGACCACGTCTTGGCCTTCAAGGCTAGCGCCCACAATGACACCGCCTTCACCATG
>JALRJP010000160.1 GCA_023261135.1 Burkholderiaceae bacterium
CTTACGAACCATGATTGTTGGGCTGCTTGCAGGTCTTATTCTTGGCTATAGCTCTCGAATTGCCTTCGGCTGCAATATCGGCGCCTTTCTTGGAGGTACTGCCTCTGCAAGCTTGCATGGCTGGGCCTGGTTTGTCATGGCTTTTCTTGGGTCGGTTGTTGGCGTCCGACTGCGTGCGCCGCTTGGAATGACTTAAATGAAACGAATTACATCCATCCTGTTGCTGTGGACGTTCTTGCTTACGGGGCTTTATCTTGACTTTTTGAGTTATGACAGGCCTCGACCTGAGCCCCCTGCCGTTATTATGGGCAGTGGTCAGGCCTCACTTGGAGGGCATTGCTCCGGACGCTAGAGAATAAGACCGCCCATTGTCTTCAACGGTTTTCATTGCCTCAGTTTTTATGTACGAACCTCTTTATTTTTAGCCATGACAGTCACCCTAATAGATTCCACCCTGCCGCCCGTGCTGGCACCCGTGCTAACACCCTTTGACTCCTGCGGGGAGCCTGATCACCATCGACTCAAAGAACATTGCCAATGGCTGTTAAGCAGAGGTTCAGGTCTCGCGGTTTTTGGTACAAACTCTGAAGGTAACTCCATGTCTGTGCGACAAAAAAGAGGCTGCCTTGATTTTTTAGTTGGGCAGGGTTTGCCGCCTGCGATGATGATGCCAGGTACGGGGGCCTGCAGCGTGGATGACGCAGTTTATTTAAGCGAAGCGGCATTCGACTTAGGTGTCGGAGGTGTCTTAATGCTTCCCCCTTTCTATTACAAAGCGCCAACAGAAGACGGGTTATTGGGGTATTTCAGTCAAGTTATTGAGAAGATCAAAAACCCCAACAAAAAAATCTATGTCTATAACATTCCGCAAGTAAGCCATATTGAAATGAGCGTGGACCTGCTCGAGCGGCTCACCACCTCTTTCCCCGGTGTGGTTGTCGGAATGAAAGACAGTTCGGGCGACTGGCCTTACACGCAAGCTTGTATTCAAAGGCTAAGGCCGCACGGGTTCCGAGTCTATGCGGGGAGCGAACAGTTTCTTTTACAGGGACTGAAAGAGGGAGGGGTCGGATGTATTTCTGCTACGGCAAACATTAATCCACTAGCCATCTCAGACCTCGCGAATTCCTGGCAAGACAAAACAGCCGAGACCCAACAACTTAGGCTTAATGAAATACGTCAGGCTTTTCAAAAATTTCCCATGATTGCCGCCATGAAATCGGCCATTGCCGACAGCCTTAATGATGACGAATGGCGACGTCTTCAACCCCCATTGGCAGCGCTTAAGAAATCGGAAAGCGAGGCGCTTAAAGCTTCTTTAGAGCAGATTAATTTTAAGGTTGACAAACAACCCGCTCGTTAAAACCTTCATACTAAACATTAACGCTATTCAAGACGTCTGTGCAATACACGCTGAAGTCCATTTGTGGGGCCCGATAGCCTTCGACCTGGAACATGAAATCGCCAATGTAACCACGGTGATAGGAGTTGTGCATAACCACATGCTGAAGCATTTGAGCGGCCATCATTTTCCCGGGCTGCCCATTAACATAAGAGAACGAGATAACCTTCTGAAGGTCACTTTTTTGCGTTTCTTTTGCCCATTGCACATACCATTGATCAATGTCTTGTAGTTCGGAAGAAAGAATGGGGAAGTCTGGATAGTCTTGGGTATTTCGTGATGTATACCCGTGATCCATACCCTG
>JALRJP010000161.1 GCA_023261135.1 Burkholderiaceae bacterium
CCAGTTTCATTAGCGCAGCAGACGCCACGCGCGAGGCTGCCGGATCGGCACGGCTGGTTAGAGCAACAGGAATGCGCGCGCCAAGAACAATACCGGCACCAGCAGCACCCGCCAGGTACTCAAGCTGCTTAATAAGCATGTTGCCGCTTTCAAGGTCAGGAACAACCAAGACATCGGGCTGACCAGCTACATCGGACTTAATACCCTTCACACGTGCCGCTTCCATAGAGATGGCGTTATCAAAGGCCAGAGGGCCGTCGAGTTCTCCACCCACAATCTGACCGCGGTCAGACATCTTGCAAAGAGCTGCAGCATCAAGCGTGGAGACCAGCGATGGATTAATGGTTTCAACGGCCGACAAAATAGCAACCTTGGGTCGCTCAACACCAAGAATCTGCAACAGACAAATAGCGTTTTGAACGATGTCGGCCTTTTGCGCGAGGTCGGGCCGAATATTAAGAGCGGGGTCCGTAATAAACAGTGGCTTCTTGTAAGCGGGCACGTTAAAGCGAGAGATGTGGCTCATACGGCGCTTTGTGCGCAGACCAGGCCTAGCCAGAATGGCATGCATCAGTTCGTCGGTGTGAAGACTTCCCTTCATGAGCCCCTCAACCTCACCCTTTGCGGCAAGTTCCGCGGCAAGCTCGGCGGCATGATGGCTATGGTCGGCATTCAGAATACGCGCGCCCTTAAGCGACAGACTTGCCTTTTCGGCCTCTGCACGAATACGCGCCTCGGGGCCAATAAGCACAGGCTCGATCATGCCAGCCTGCATTGATTCGATGGCGCCCATGAGGCTCACTTCATCGCAAGGATGAACGACGCCACAGGCCACGGGATCAAGCGGGACTGCAGACGATATAAAACGTTCAAATTCGGTCATAAAACGTTGAAGGACAGGCTCTTCGGTAGTGAAGTCATCTTAGGCCATCATGAAGTAGCCACCGTCAACATAAATGGTTTGACCGGTCATGCCAGAGGAATCACTGCCACACAGAAAGGCCGTAAGCGCTGCAATCTCTTCCTTGGTCACGAGGCGGCGAAGTGGCGCACGTTTCGCAACGTCTTCCATAAGCTTGTCGAACTGATCGATACCCGAGGCCGCACGTGTTGGCACTGGGCCGGGTGAGACCGCATGAACACGCACCCCTTGAGGGCCCAGTTCGGCAGCCATGTAGCGCACCAAAGACTCAAGAGCTGCCTTAACCGGACCCATAAGGCCGTAATTGGGCACCACTTCATCGGCACCGTGATAGGTCATAGTGACAAGACTGCCCGATTGACTGAAGTGAGGCAGACAGAGCTTGGCAAGTTCAGCAAAGGAATGGCACGAGACTGTAACAGCCTGCGCAAAGCCATCCCGCGAGCTGTCAACGACCCGACCATGCAGATCGGCCAGGGGCGCCCAGGCAATGGAGTGGACGACAAAGTCAAAGCCACCAAGATGCTCAAGGGACTCACCCACAAGCTTTTCAAGGGCCCCCTCTTGGGTGACATCGCACTGAACGACGGGGACACCGAGCGGTTCTGCCACAGGTAAGGCGTAGCCCAATGCCTTTTCGTTTAGGCACTGTGCGACCAGTTGGGCGCCTTGGCTATGGAGCTTTTGGAGCACCGCCGCGGCGATGCTCTTGTCGTTGGCAAGACCCATAACTAGGCCACGTTTGCCCTGTAGGGCGGTTGACGGTGGTGCAT
>JALRJP010000162.1 GCA_023261135.1 Burkholderiaceae bacterium
CCAATCATGAATATGTAGAAGAGCACATTGGACCCGGGGAACTTCATGGTCCCAAAGGCGTAGCCCGCAAGAACAGAGATCGTCACACCCAATGGCACAACCATTGACGCCACGAACAGCGAGTTGACCATCAACACAGGAAGAGGAAAGTCCCCCTTAGTCCAAGCTGTCTCAAAGTTGCTCCAGGTTGGGTCAGTGGGCCAGCTAAGTCCTGTTTGCGTCGACTCTGGTGGTTGCAATGCAACCGACAGAAGGCTAAGCAGGGGAATTAGAACAACGCTTGCGGACATTGTCAGAAATGCATAGAGCAAGACCCTGAACACAAAGTCCTTTGCGCTGAAGGGCTTCTTTCGGCGTGGAGTTACCACCGCAGGCTTGACTGTTTGAGTGCTCATTTCGAAATCCCATCTCGGTCCCGCAGTACCCACTGGAAGGTTCTGACAAGGGTGAAGACCAAGACCGCGAGTAGAACCGCCATGGTCGCGGCCTCACCGACCTCACCCTCACGGAATGCCAGGCGATAAATTTCGGTGCCAGGAACGATAGTTTCTTTGCCCGGGCCACCCCTGGTGGTGACGAATACGAGGTCAAAAGTTCTCAGAGCGGCAATGATCGTGATTGTGGTGGCAACTGTGAACTCCGGCCTGAGGCCTGGCAAGGTGACCGAGAAAAACTCTCGGAAGGCCCCTCCACCATCGACTTTGACTGAGTCGTACAGGTCAGAATCAATTCGTCCCACCCCCGACAGGAATAGCACCATACAAAGCCCTGTCATGACCCAGCTTCCGATCAGTCCAACTGCGGGCAATGCCCAGTCAAAATCTCCAAGCCAGCCCCGCTCACTTTCGACTCCTATTAGTGCAAGGAATTGGTTTAGGCTTCCCGATGTTAGAGACCCCTCAAGGAGAGGTGAGTAATGGCTAACACTGCCGATTTGTTGTTTGAACTCGGTACTGAAGAGTTACCACCGGTTGCATTACGAAAGCTTTCTAATGCGCTGACGAACGAATTTGTTGCTGGCCTTGCTGCAGCAAGCTTGGCTCATGGTGAGGTTAAGTCTTACGCAGCACCGCGTCGTCTCGCCCTATTCATTAAAGATGTTGAAGTCCAACAAGCCGATCGTGATGTTGAGCGTCGTGGCCCTGCGGTTAAAGCTGCATTTGATGCTGATGGCAATCCGACTAAAGCCGCTGAAGGCTTTGCTCAATCCTGCGGCACAACCGTTGACCAATTACAGCGCATCGATACACCTAAAGGCGAATGGCTGGCGTATCAAATGCACGAGGCAGGCCAAGCAGCGAGCCGGCTACTACCTGCTATTGCTGAAAACGCATTGAATAAATTACCCATACCTAAGCGTATGCGCTGGGGCTCATCAGAAGCACAGTTTGTTCGACCTGTGCATTGGTTAGTCTTCTTGTTGGGTAACGAAGTAGTTAACTGCAGCATCCTCGATGCAACCTCTGGTCGTACAAGTTATGGCCATCGTTTCCACCATCCCGATGCGATCGAGATTAAATCGCCTGACACCTATGCTGACCAATTGTTAAATCCTGGTTATGTCATTGCTGACTTTGATCAACGTAAAGCAAAGGTTACAGCGCAAGTTGAAGAAACCGCTGCTTCACTTAATGGCGTCGCTGAGATGGATGACGACCTCCTAGAAGAAGTCACCGCATT
>JALRJP010000163.1 GCA_023261135.1 Burkholderiaceae bacterium
AGTCCACCGACCAGGTTCTAAAAAACCGTGACCTTAATGCTCTGCGCGATGAGGCCAAGGGCCAGCCCGGCAAAGGCCTGCCGCTTGAGTCGGCAATGCCTAGCCGTGTCTTACCGATGCCTACGGAGATCCCCCCATCTTTGGATAAGGGCTTACGACGACCCGACAACTTCGCCCTTCCGATTGAGAAGGCTTTTCGACCTCTTCGGCCAGGCTCCTAACCGTAGGTTGACAGTAAATGAGTGACTTAGTCTCTATTGCCGGTACAGCAGCCTCGGCCTACCAAAGGGCCCTTGGTGTTGTATCCAACAATATTGCCAACGTCGGTAGCGCAGGCTATTCGCGTCAAGAGGCCGACCTTATTGAAAACACGCCAAGGGCTTATGGAACGAGCTATCTTGGCACTGGAGTGAACTTCTCTGGCGTTCGTCGTATGTACGACGAATTTATTGAAAACACACTTCGTAATGCAACAACCGATCTGCAGACACAGACGCCCTTGCTCAACTATGCCAATCGTGTGGTCAATATTATGGCCAGCGAAGATGTTGGTTTGTTGTCCGCCTTCGATGAATTCTTTGACTCTGCGCGCCAACTTTCAACAGACTCGTCGTCACTTATTCTTCGTAGCCAGTTTCTAAGTAAGGCCGAGGGTCTTGCCGAGCGCTTCCAGACCTTAAGTGGGCAGCTTGATCTCGTGCAAAAGGAGAGCCAGGAAGCTATTGAGAGCGACCTGGGGAAACTAAATAACCTGAGCAAGCAACTGGCGACCATTAATGGCCAGCTGATGAAGACGAAGTTTATTGATCGTCAACCACCAGCACTTATGGATCAGCGTGATCAGGTCTTGCGAGAAATGGCCGAGCTTGCCAAAGTAACCGTGAGGGAAAAGACCAACGGCGAAGTCACGGTAAGCCTGGGGTCCTCGGCAAGCAGAGGCGTCATCGTCTCAGGCACGGATAGCCAGAATGTAACAGCGGTATTTAGCGAGTCTTCGGTTGAGAAGGTGGACCTGGTTATTAATCCAGGACAAATTAATTCGGAGCTTATCTCGGGCTTAACAGGCGGCTCTATTACGGGCCTTATTGGCTTTCGAGGGCAGCTGCTTGGCCCCGTCTATGATGATCTAGACAACCTTGCAAAGTCTCTTGTTCAAGAGGTGAATGCCGTTCATCAGGAGGGCATTGATTTAGAGGGTCGCAACGGTAAAGCCATGTTCGCGATCGATCCACAGTTCTCGGTGGACGACCCATCGGATTCAAGCCGAACCAAGGTTTCAGCAAGCCTTAACGATATCAACACCTTTGAGGCCAACGAACTGAGCCTGGAATACCGTGCAAACGTTGGGCAAATTAATGATCTAAGTCTGAGTGGTGAGTTTGTCGTGGGTGACCAAATCATGGTTACCCTCAATAGCCTTAGTAAAGCCTTAACCCTTACCGCCCAAGACGCAGATGGCAACCCATTGCCTGATGGCTCTGCATTGAGCCTTCAGCAGGTTCAACAGCAGTTGCGTAATTTTCTTGAGGGTGGTCAACGATTAAGCCCAGACGAGTTGGCGCAGTTCTATAACAGCACAGGCCAGGCCTCACTTGAGGGGGCCTTTGGACGCCAGCTAAAGGTGGATTTTGG
>JALRJP010000164.1 GCA_023261135.1 Burkholderiaceae bacterium
CGCCAGGCCCTGGTTCACATCAACCGCGAAGGCCATAAGCCACTCACGCAGTTTATTGGTGTCTGCCGCATCATTGTCCTTGGCCTCAAAAACAAGTGCATTGTCTTGATCGGTTGCAATGGTCTGTTCTTCACGGCCTTCGGACCCAAGGGCAAGCCAACACCAGCGCACTCGCTGCAAAACTTGTGCATGCTTTACCGACACCAAATCAATAACCCGTCCCGTTGTGGCATCGTTTAAATGGCTGACAAGCCTGGCCACAGCCGTTGCCGACAGACCATCGGCGAGGAGTCTCGCTGCCAGGCGGCGCACTTCGGTTTGAATATCTGCCAGACCAGCAATTGTTTCTGCCTTATACACCGAGGCGGACAAGCTTCTTAAGCTCTGTCGCTGATACGCCATGAGGTCGCTTTCAGAAACCACGCCCTTCAATCGACCGGACTCAATGACAGGCAGGTGACGAATACGATGGCTTGCCATCATGAGCATGCCCTCCATGACCGTCATGTGGGCCGGTGCTGACCTTACGTTGGTCGTCATCACCTCGGAAATGGGTGTGGAGAGATCACGCTTTGGAAGAATGACCCGACGAATAAGGTCGTACCGAGTCAGAATTCCTATGGGTACAACAAAGGTATTCACAATGACAATCGAGCCGACTCCCGCCTCGTCCATCGATCGAAAGGCCTGTTCAATGGGAGTCCCGGGAAGACAGGCCAGTGGGTCTCCTTTAATAAGACTGCCAAGGGGTCGCTCAAGGCCTAACTCCTGGAGATCCTGTTGCAGCGCATCAAACACGGGTTTCCTCTATATCGAATGGGCTAGACTTTTTATGCCCAGCCACGTAACCTCGGTGACGTATTTTAGGGGAGGTTGTGTATTGGGGGATTTAGTTGTCATTTTTAAGGGCCTAGTGGAATTTGCGGCTCTTATTTTGCTGGGTCAAGGCCTGGTCTACCTTTTAAGCTTTGGAAGGCATGAGACCAATGCGGTCTATCGGTTTTTCCGACTTCTTAGTAGCCCTGTCGTCAAGTCGGTGCGCGTTATTACTCCCAAACAAGTGTCAGATCGACATCTTCCAATGGTGGGCTTTTTTCTCTTGTTTTGGCTCTGGTTTGGCCTTCTGTTAGCCAAGGCGGCAATTCTTATACCCGCATCGGGCGCCTCGCCGGTCTAAGGTTCAACCCATGCTCAAACTCGTTAACCACTGGTTTTATAAGCAACTCGGTATCTGGTCGGGTATTTTGGGTCGCCAAGGCCTTGCCGCCGAGTATTGGCTTGAAGCACAACGCTATCAGCCCAATAACGCAGCCGCATTAGTAACAGCAGCCAATCATCTTTCCCTGAATCAACAATTTCCCGAGGCTGAGGCTGTTCTTCGTAAAAGCCTTGAAATCGACAGCCACAGGCCGCAGCCTGGTTCAATCTTGGCTTTCTACTTCAGAAACGCGACGAGCATGAGCAGGCGCTTGCCGCTTTCGACCAGGCTATCCGACATCACGACCGGCTCGACCGTGCCCACTACGGACGAGCGCTTTCACTCATGGCTCTGGAGCGTAATCAGGAGGCTAAGGCTGCCCTTCAGCGCACAGTTGACCTTCAGCCCATGAGCCCCTATGGTTA
>JALRJP010000165.1 GCA_023261135.1 Burkholderiaceae bacterium
ATGACCGCTCTAAGAGATCTCTGTCGTCGCTCGCCAGGCGGTCTGAAAGCTTTAACTGCAGACGCTCGGCAGACAACTGAATGGGCGTTAACGGGTTTTTAATTTCATGCGCCATGCGCCGGGCCATTTCGGCCCAAGCTCTTGCCCTCTCTGCTGAGATCAGCCCAGTCACATCGTCAAAGACAAGGATAAATCGAGGCCCGCCGTCCTGGTTGGGATGCTCGGGAAGGCGTGTGCCACTTACGATAAAGGTTGCTACCCCAGTTGCTTGAGAGAATTCAAGCTGTTCCTGGGATTCGGATGCAAGATCAAGTGCCTTGGAAAGTGAATTAATCTGATCATCAGGCCAAATGTCTTGCAGGCGAGACTGCGTTAATTCGGGCTCAAGGGTCTTACCCAAGAGTCGCTCGGCGGCCTGATTAAACTGCAGCAGTCGCCAATCGGTGTCAAAAACCAAGACTCCCGCCGATATATGTGCAAGCACCTGGGACAAGAAAGCTCGGGCAGCCTCAGTCTTTTTTTGGTTCTCACGGGCCAGGCCCTGCGCCTCAAGAAGCTGACGCGTCATTTCGTTAAAGGAACGAACCAGGTCATTAAGCTCGTGATCAGTCGTGTCCTCTCGGATGGGACGGTAATCTCCCGAACCGACCGCCTTAGTCGCCTTTTCAAGAGCTCTCAGTGGCCCCGAAAGCCAGCCACTCAGAAG
Source organism: Burkholderiaceae bacterium (assembly GCA_023261135.1). GTDB lineage: Bacteria > Pseudomonadota > Gammaproteobacteria > Burkholderiales > Burkholderiaceae_A > Hahnella. The sequence continues at coordinate 707 of JALRJP010000165.1, forward strand.
TACAGCCATAAGTACCGATGAAAAAACCGCCAATAAAAGGGCGAGGCTTAAGGTGACTCCATAAATTGTTCGAATACCCTCTTTACCCAAGGCTAGCTGCTGGTAATCGGTAAAGCCTTCATTAAGCGAGTAAATACTTTCAGCAAGAACCTGAGGAATGGGCTCTTTCCATTGAACCATACGAACCTGCCGAAGCCCGGGCTCGGGTCGTATAGACAAGACCAGGGCACGAACCTGCAAGGCCCAGGGTGCGGCACCCGGAATCGGCTCAATCATGACAAGCTGACGGGCAGCACGAGCCTTCTCAATGAGTTCTGCATCCGGAACATCGGGCAGCAGTCGAAACAACGAACTGCTTTGAACGGCAAGAACCTGCCCTTTCAGGTTCAACACCAAGACCTCTAAGCCTTCCCGACCCGAGGTGGCCGCGGCCACGACCTCAGAAAGTTCCTCATCAGAGACCGACTCCAAAGCAACCGCCAAACGACGGGCCTGAAGTATGGTCTCCGCCTGCAAGGCATCCACGGTGGCACGACCCAACGATCGACCCGAGTCAAGGGCTGACTCGACGCTTTCGGAAAACCAAGAATCGATGGACCGAGCAAGAAACTGAACCGAGACTAAAGAGACCAGCACAACGGGAACAATGCCCATCACTGCGAAGGCAAGGGCCAGACGAATCATGAGGCGTGACCCAAAGACCTTGTTACGCAGTCTCCGAACCGCTCGCACAATAACCAGCACAGCTAAAACTGCCATTGCGCCGACCACAAAAATGTTGGCTGTTAAAAGCCAAGAAAAAAAGCCATCAAGCCGCGACTCACTCTCTGAGGCCTGCGACAAAAGGGCTAACAAAGCACCCCCCATAACGAGGGCAAGCAACAGGGATAAGCGCAAGGTCAGGCTCACTGGGCT
>JALRJP010000166.1 GCA_023261135.1 Burkholderiaceae bacterium
CCTTCAAATCGCCAATCAAGTGCAAACTTGATCGCTGTTTGTGCATAAGCACTGGTGGATAGGAGCGCTGCTCCAACTAACGCTGCGAAGATTCGCATGGTATTTCTCCTTTAAATAAAGCGGGCTCTCGCCCATTGCCAGGCAAAACATCAAGTAAAAATTCATAAAGCCTTAATACAAAGACCCCCTTGAGGATGCAATAAACAGGCCATGGTTTGGCTCCAAAAATCACCTCTCTCAAAGACGATGCGTGCTTAGTTGCACCATACTGAAACAATAAGGCTCCCCGCAGTGGTGCATTCCCTAACTCCCCCGATAGGTGGAATAACTCCACGGCGTGCAAAGCAACGGCACGTGGTAATGGCCCCTTGGGTCGGCCACACCAAAAACAAGCGGCACGCGCGTGAGGAAAGCCGGTTCAACTAAATTCACACCAATGGACCGAAAATAGGCTTGGACATCAAACGTTAAACGGTAGACCCCCACATCAATGGTCTCACCCTGTAAAAGCGGATGGTCGGTACGACCATCTGCATTGGTGGTCACTGCCATAAGATGCGTCCATTCGTCATCAGCGGCCTCCCATGAGGGGTTGGTCTTGCGTTCAAGCGTAAGCTTCATGCCCGCGGCCGGTCGGCCTGAATAGGTATCGAGAACATGTGTACTGAGTCGAGCCATTATTTCCTCATGATCATTGATTAAGCGCCGCAGAACCAGGCAGACTCGCTATACCTGTCCGACCAGACGTCTGCTGAGCCTTGGCAAGCCGCAAACAAAACGCATAGAAAGCTTCCACAGCCAGTTGCATATCGTCGGCGGTCGTGGACTCAAGCGGGTTGTGGCTAATGCCCTGATTCTCCCCGCGAACAAAGAGCATGGCCTGGGGTAAAAGGTCATGCATTTTCATTGCGTCATGGCCTGCCCCACTGGGCAAGCAATACACCGCAAGCCCAATGTCCTCAACGGCCTTTTCCCAAAGCGCCTGCAAAGCTTGGTCTGATGGGGCGGCAGATGCTCGCAAAACCTCGGCAACCTCCAGATCGACTGCTCGACGACTCGCAATGGCCTGAAGCTCCTGAAGAACATCCTGCGCAAGTGAATCACGCGCCTCGTTGCTAGGAGCCCGCAGATCAAGTGAGAACTCGCAGGCCCCAGGCACGACATTTGTGGATCCGTTGGGAACCTGAAGCTGGCCGACGGTCCCGACCAGCGCCGGCTGCGCCGAAGCGCGCTTTTCTAAATAGACCATGAATTCAGCAGCCACCATGGCGGCATCGCGACGCTGGCCCATTGGCGTCGTTCCGGCATGCGAGGCCTGGCCCTTGAGCTTCACCTTATAGCGTAGGCTGCCATTAATAGAGGTCACAACCCCCAACGGTAGACCCTGAGACGCCAAGACAGGGCCTTGTTCGATATGCACTTCGACAAAGCCAAGATAGTCTCTCGGGTCGCGTCGCAAGGCCTGAATTGCGGAAAGGTCTGGGGCAAGGCCCGCGATTTTCATGGCCTGCGCCATGGAAATGCCATTTGCATCCAAGGCTTCAAGCCAGCTCTCTTTAAAGTCCCCAG
>JALRJP010000167.1 GCA_023261135.1 Burkholderiaceae bacterium
CAAAGCCCATACTTTCCTTGATGACTCGCCTCAATACGAAAGCGCTCTCCGCCACGGCAACGCAAAAGCAAAAGCGCGGGCTGCAGGGCATCGGCATCCACGATCTCTGCCATGGTGCCCACCGCATGGAAGCGCTCAGTTTTGTCAGCGGCTCGCACCTCGGAACCCTCACTTAACAAGACCACGCCAAAGCCCGACTTCTCTTTAAGCGCGCGCTTGACCATATCCAGGTAACGCACCTCAAAAATTCGCAGCGCCAACAGACCGTCTGGAAACAAACCTGCCCCGAGGGGGAAAAGAGGTATGGGTTGGGGCGCCATGCCCCATTCTGCCTGAAAGGTTGAAACCAGAGACTCATTACCTCTCTCTCCAGATACAGCGAGGCCAAGAGGAAGGAATTCAAGTACTTCGGCACTTCAATTTAACATTAGGTCTTACGACTTAGTATGGTTTAAAGTATGGCTAGTTAGTGGTTTACTTCTTCTCTATGAAGAAAACTACCTTCGACTGGGACCCTAAAAAAGATCTAGAGAATCGAGAAAAGCGTGGCGTTTCCTTTCTGCTTGCGCAAAAAGCCTTCAAGGACCCGTGTAGGGTAATAGCGAAGGACGACGCGCACAGCAACGAAGAAGAGCGTTTTTATTGCTTCGGCCTGGTAGCGGACGGAATACTTACAGTGCGCTTCACTTACCGGGCAGCAGTCATTCGAATTATTGGCGCTGGCTACTGGCGAAAAGGAAAGGCTATTTATGACAGGGAAAACAAAATACAGGGATGAGCCTCTAGGCAAAGTTCGTGTTGTTTCAGATTTTTTGCCTCCGGCAAGCGATCTCGCCTTCCGAGAAGAAGGCGTCAAAGTCACGCTCCTTCTCAGTAAAAAAAGCCTGGCTTTTTTTAAGTCTGAAGCCAGCAAGCACCGTACCCGATATCAACCGATGATTCGTAAGCTTTTAGATATTTACGTCGAGAAGCAAGAGCAAGTAAAACAACCCTCGCGGACAAAGCGCTTCAACCAGGCTTAATCAAGCACCCTCTGGTACTGGCGCCGACTGCGCCTCCGCCTTCATTGGGTCAACCACTGGCGCAGGCGCTGCGGCTGGAAAGCTCGGGAACTTGTGCATATTCATCACCAAGACTACCCGCCGGCCTTGAGTCTTAGGAACGCTATGAAGCAGCATGCCTGGAAACATCACCAGCATGCGAGGCTTTGGCTGCACCACCAGCTTGTTGGCAAAAATAATAGGCGCGCAGTTTTCTTCAGCCTCCAGATAAACCACAGCAGAAAAATCAGAAGGAAAGTGGCTATGAGGAATGGTGTAGTCGGACTCCTCGTAGATGGCGCCCCAACAGTCTGTTACCTGTAAGCCCCAATTTAGTCGAGCAAGGTCCGTGTTCATGTGCTGCAAGGCTGCCTGGCGCGCATACTCTGTTACCGTCTGGCAAATAGGTAGGAGCTTGTCATTAAGCTGGTGACTCTTCCAAGAGCTCATGTAGGCCGACTTCACATTCGACTGAACACTCTCAGGGTTGGCCTCGCGCAGCTCATCTATGGCT
>JALRJP010000168.1 GCA_023261135.1 Burkholderiaceae bacterium
GACCACTCGGCGCACCGTGGCCGAGGGCGTAAGAATAAGAACGGGGGCTGCACAACCCAGAAGCAAGGGACCAATGGCAATATTATTTCCAGCAGCCGTCTTTAACAGGTTGTAAGAAACGTTCGCCGTCTCAAGGTTAGGCATGACCAGGAGGTTGGCACTTCCTTGAAGAGTCGACCGGGGCATGATGCGCGCGCGCATGTCCGGGTCAAGGGCCACATCGCCCTGCATCTCTCCGTCCACATTTAAGTTGGGGTCAGCCTGACGAATCAGTGCGAGCGCCTTCACCATTTTCTCTGAACTCGCCGAGGAGACGCTTCCAAAGTTGGAGGCCGACAGAAGAGCCACTCGAGGCTCAAGCCCAATACCGCGCATGGCCTCTGCGGCACTAAGGGTGAGCTCACAGAGTTGCTCGGCCGAGGGGTCCTGATTCACATGGGTGTCGACAATGCCAATGGTTCGATTGGGCAGCATAAGAATATTCAAGGCACCGTAAACCGAGGACCCTGGCGCCTTACCCAGCACCTGGTCGACATACTGGAGGTGTAGGCCATGCGTACCAAAGGTTCCGCAAATAAGCGCATCGGCCTCCCCTTTGTGGATCAACATTGACCCAATTAAGGTATTTCGGCGACGCATTTCGATCTGAGCATACTGAGCGGTGACCCCTTTGCGCTCAGTAAGCAAATGATAAGTCTCCCAGTAATCGCGGTACCGGTCGTCCTGCTCAGGATTAACGAGCTCGAAGTCAATACCCATGCGAATGCGCAGGCCATACTGTGCAATACGCTTTTCGACGACCTGCGGACGCCCAATAAGAATAGGTTCGGCGATTTTCTCGTCGACAACCACCTGAATGGCACGCAATACGCGCTCGTCTTCGCCTTCGGCATAGACAACGCGTCGACGCTCGGCAGACTTTGCGAGCGCCATGATGGGCTTCATAAAGTTACCCGAGAGGTAGACAAACTCTTGGAGCCTATCCATGTAGGAGACGAAGTCATCGATGGGCCTCGTGACCACGCCATCCTCCATTGCGGCCTTCGCCACAGCGGGCGCAATTTTTACAATGAGCCTCGGGTCGAAAGGTTTGGGGATAAGGTAGTCAGGCCCAAAACTAAGGCCCTCAGCTCCATAGGCGGCTGTAACAATATCGGACTGCTCAGCCCGAGCAAGCTCAGCCACGGCATGCACAGCCGCAAGCTCCATGTTGCGAGTAATGGTGGTGGCACCCACGTCAAGCGCTCCCCTAAAAATAAACGGGAAACACAAAACGTTATTGACTTGATTCGGGTAGTCGGTGCGACCCGTTGCGATAATGGCGTCTGGTCGAACTGCCTTGGCATCGTCGGGAAGAATCTCGGGATCGGGGTTGGCCAAAGCAAAAATGAGGGGGCTTGCGGCCATCTTTTTGACCATCTCGGGCTTTAGGACCCCACCCGCTGAAAGACCAAGGAAAATATCAGCGTCTTCAATAACCTCGCTCAAGGTGCGCGCTTGAGTAGGCTGA
>JALRJP010000169.1 GCA_023261135.1 Burkholderiaceae bacterium
CCTCGAATAAGCAGCGCGGGCCCGCGCGTGTAATGTCAATGGCGAAAGGGTCGGGTGTTTTAACAGCATCGGTTCCGGCGCGTACCACTCCAATGGAGCTTGTTCGCGCATCGCGGCTTGAAATAAGAATCGCCAGCGCCTTCTTGGGGTCATTGGCTGCGGCAGGCCCTTTCGACGGCGGACCACTATAGGGCCCGCGATGGGTGATGCTTTTGCCATCGGCGCCAATAATCGTAAGGCGCTCACCCTCTTTTAATTCAATGACAGCCTTTTCCGCGATCGTCTGTCCGGCCTTGTAGCCTCCTCCGCGGGCATTCAAAACAACATACTTTGCAAAGGCGCTGGTGTGTGTCACGACCAGAAAAAGAGCAAGAGCAAGCTGAATCAAACGTTGCGGATTAAATCTTAGCCAACGTCCCATGCACGATTGCACGTCGGCAAGCCGAGCCTCTTGCTTAGGCGTACGAAAAAAGAGGAGGCCACTCAAAGTTTCGGTCCCCTAGGAAGCGGCAGCCAGGCATCGTCAAGGCCATCACCCACAAGAACAAAGGCCGCCCAAAAAAACGGATGAGCCGACTGTGGCTGACGAATGAGACTGAGTTGGGCCGCCTGCAATGACCGAGATGGGCCAACCGCCATGTCCGGACCCATGGTCTCGAAAAGGCGTGTCATTAGGCGAGCGGTGGCCTTTGAGGGCACCTGCCAATGACTCACCAACAAACGCCGAGCCCCAGCGTGAAAGAAAGACTCAGCAAGACCTGAAAGCGAATCTCCCCCAAAGCGCCCTGCCCCTCCGGCGGTATTGCACGCCGATAGCACGACAAGGTCGGCATTAAATCGCAGGGACGCGATCTCACTGGCTTCAAGAAGACCGTCCACTTCACGCGCCTGAGGATTTGATAAGGCAGGCGTTTGCACGGGCGGTGTTAGCACCAGGCCCGGCTCGGCCTGGCACTTAAGCTCCCCAGGCAAGAGGCCATGGGTTGCAAAATAGATCACCTTGTAGTCGTCGAGCGCCTGAGAACGTAACTGAGGTTCTGTGGCCTGCTCCGCAAGAAAGACTTGCACTCCCTTCTTCCCAAAGACACGGGCAATGGACTTCAGTTCGGTCTCGGTCTCGGGTAACGGTGCGAGCGCCGAAAGCATTTCGGCAGAGGCGGGGCCAGCCTGTCGACAGCTTGTCCCGAGACGGATTGTCCAGATCAGGATATGCGTAGCCGTGCCGCAGCAGGAGGGCACTGCCTCCTCGGCGGAACGGCAAGACCGCAAGATCCTGATCATTTCGCCCAGGTTCAGGCATTGATCACGGCCTTTCCGCATGGCCTGTGGCAGGTGCAAGTCATGGTTGGCCCTTCCGGGTCGCAATTTTCATCGACATGGTAGTCGTGAACCCGCCCGGCCCTTGCGGCCCCCTGC
>JALRJP010000016.1:0-5361 GCA_023261135.1 Burkholderiaceae bacterium
CCTTGGAGATATCGGCATGCTTTGCCATATGTTCAATCATGTCGGTCTTATTCACAGCGTCATATCCTTATTATTTTTTAAACGAGTATCGAATGGCTCTAACAAGCGCACCTGCCCTTTGAAAATCATTAAACGCTAAACGCTTTCAAAAGGTCAAGTGCGACTAACAAGAATTTCCTATGGCTTTCCCTAGTGAGTTGTTGCGTCTGTACCTGCAGCAGGTGCAATGTCTACAGAGGCCTTCTTCGCTGCCGCCGCATCAAGCTCGGAAGTGTCTTCAAGGGGCGTCGGTTCGCCCGCAAGAGCGAGTTCGAGCACCTTATCAATCCAGCGCACCGGAATAATTTCAAGCGAATTTTTGACGTTGGCAGGAATCTCTGCGAGATCGCGCACATTCTGCTCAGGAATTAACACTTTTTTAATTCCGCCTCGATGGGCCGCGAGAAGCTTTTCTTTTAACCCACCAATTTGGAGCACCTCACCACGCAAGGTGATTTCGCCTGTCATGGCGACGTCCGCGCGGACCGGGATGCCGGTAAGCACCGAGACCAAGGCTGTGGTCATGGCAATACCCGCGCTTGGCCCGTCCTTAGGTGTGGCGCCCTCAGGGGCGTGGATATGCAGGTCGCGCTTCTCAAAGACATCGTCAGAAATACCCAGACGACGAGCCCGACTGCGAACCACAGATCGCGCAGCCTCGACGGACTCCTTCATGACATCACCCAATGAGCCCGTGCGAATAATGTTGCCTTTACCCGGCATGACGGCGGCTTCAATGGTGAGCAATTCACCACCGACCTCGGTCCACGCAAGGCCAGTAACCTCACCGACCTGGTCTTCTTTCTCGGCCACGCCAAAGGTGTAGCGCTTTACACCAAGATAGTCTTCGATGTTCTCGGCCGCAACCTTAAACGGAAGTTCATCGGATGACTTCGCCTTCAGGCTAAGGACACGGCGAGTAACCTTGCGACAAATTTTAGAAAGCTCACGCTCAAGACCACGCACCCCAGCCTCTCGCGTGTAAGACCGAATGATTTCCCGAACAGCATCTTCGGCCACCTCGACCTCCCCTTCTTTTAGGCCGGTATGCTTAATCTGCTTGGGCAGTAAATAACGTTGGGCGATGTTGACCTTCTCGTCTTCGGTATAGCCGGAAAGACGTATCACCTCCATACGATCAAGCAGCGCGGGCGGAATGTTCATGGAATTGGCCGTGGCCACGAACATGACATCGGAAAGGTCGTACTCGACCTCCACATAATGATCGGTAAAGCTATGGTTCTGCTCGGGGTCAAGCACCTCAAGCAGAGCGCTTGCGGGGTCTCCCCGAAAATCCATCCCCATCTTGTCCACCTCGTCGAGCAGGAACACCGGGTTGGAGCTGCCCGCCTTCTTGAGGCTCTGGAGGATCTTGCCGGGCATGGAGCCGATGTAGGTGCGCCGGTGGCCACGGATCTGCGCCTCGTCGCGCACGCCGCCCAGGCCATGCGTACAAATTTTCGGTTGGTCGCGCGTGCGATGGACTGGCCCAGAGACGTCTTGCCGACCCCCGGGGCGCCAACCAGACAGAGAATAGGGGCCTTGACCTTATCGACCCGCTGCTGAACCGCAAGGTACTCAAGAATGCGTTCTTTAACTTTCTCAAGGCCAAAGTGCTCCTCTTCAAGCACCTCCTCGGCTGCACCAAGATTGCCATTGACCTTGCTCTTTTTCTTCCAGGGAAGACCAACCAAGGCATCCACGTAATTGCGGACAACCGTTGCCTCGGCAGACATAGGCGACATCATGCGAAGCTTCTTAAGCTCGGCAAGGGCCTTGTCTTTTGCCTCTTTCGGCATGCGAGCGGCTTTGATCTTCTTGTCGATTTCATCAAGCTCGTTGTCTTCACCCTCGCCCAACTCTTTTTGAATGGCCTTTACTTGCTCGTTCAGGTAATACTCGCGTTGGCTCTTCTCCATTTGGCGCTTGACCCGCCCGCGAATACGCTTTTCGACCTGAAGAATGTCGAGCTCGGTTTCAATTTGGGCAAGCAACTTCTCGAGCCTGTCACCTACCGGAAGAATCTCAAGAACAGCCTGTTTCTCTTCGAGTTTCATAGGAAGATGCGCCGCAATGGTATCGGCAAGCCGACCCGGCTCTTCCATGCTCACAAGACTATTTAAAATTTCTGCTGGAATCTTTTTGTTCAGCTTCACAAACTGGTCGAACTGACCCAGAATGGTTCGACGCAAAGCCTCGACTTCGGGGCTCTTGTGCTCATCAAGTGGAAGGGGGCAACAGACCGCCTGAAGGTGATCTTCCTCCTCAACAAGCTCAATCAGCTCAGCCCTTTGCACGCCTTCAACCAGCACCTTCACCGTACCATCGGGCAGTTTAAGCATTTGCAAAATGCTTGCGAGGCAGCCAATGGAATAAATGTCATTAGCACCCGGCTCGTCCTGGGTGGCTGAGCGCTGAGCGGCCAGCAGAACATGAATGCCGGACTCCATGGCTTTTTCCATAGCACGAATCGACTTGGGTCGACCCACGAAAAGAGGAATAACCATATGCGGGAAGACAACGACGTCCCGTAAAGGCAGCATGGGAAGATGAACAGGCTCAGCGGGGAGAATTTCGGGTTTTGACATGGGCAATGACAACCTTTCCTAAGGCAGGAATCGGTAGAAAGAGGCAATTTCTAAATGAAATGGGGCCAAAAAACCAAAAATCAAGCGGCTCCGCTTCGTTTATTTGAGGCAGCCTTTGGTGTTTCCCCGTAAATTAACAAGGGCTTAGCGTCCTCCGTCACGGTGTTCTCATCAAGAACCACCTTGGTGACGTTCTTAAGACTTGGTAGCTCGTACATGGTGTCAAGTAGTGACTGCTCAATAATGGACCGCAGACCCCGAGCACCTGTTCGACGAGCAATAGCCTTTTTGGCAATGGCGGACAAGGCCGCAGGACGAACCTCAAGCTCTGCGCCTTCCATCTGAAAAAGGCTCTGGTACTGCTTCACAAGCGCGTTCTTCGGCCCCGTAAGAATCTCAATAAGCGCAGGCTCATCAAGCTCGTCAAGCGTGGCAACCACAGGCAGACGACCCACAAGCTCGGGAATAAGTCCAAACTTAATCAGATCTTCGGGCTCAACATCTTGAAAAAGCTCGCTTAATTTACGCTCGGACGCTGAGCGAACCTCTGCACCAAAGCCAATGGAGGTCTTCTCGGTTCGGTCACGAATGACTTTCTCAAGCCCATCGAAGGCTCCGCCACAAATAAACAAAATATTGGTCGTGTCGATTTGCACGAAGTCCTGATTGGGATGCTTGCGCCCACCCTGCGGCGGAACCGAGGCCACTGTGCCCTCGATAAGTTTAAGCAAGGCCTGTTGGACGCCCTCACCCGAGACATCGCGGGTAATGGACGGGTTATCTGATTTTCGCGAGATTTTGTCGATCTCGTCGATATAAACAATGCCGTGCTGGGCACGATCAACCTCGTAATTACAGTTCTGCAGAAGCTTCTGAATAATGTTCTCGACATCTTCGCCAACATAACCCGCCTCGGTCAGGGTGGTGGCATCGGCAATGACAAAGGGAACGTTTAACAGTCGAGCAAGGGTCTGGGCCAAAAGCGTCTTACCCGAGCCCGTTGGCCCAATGAGAAGAATATTGCTCTTTGCAAGCTCCACCTCGCCCGACTTGCCGTGCTGGCGAAGCCGCTTGTAGTGGTTATAGACCGCAACGGCAAGGTTTCGCTTGGCCCTGTCCTGGCCCACCACATACTGGCCCAGAATAGACGAGATCTCTTGAGGCGTCGGCAGCGCTTCGCGATTTGATTCGCTGGTTGTTGCCTCAGCCTGCTCATCGCGAATGATGTCGTTACAAAGGTCGATGCATTCGTCGCAGATAAAAACCGACGGGCCCGCGATGAGCTTTTTCACCTCATGCTGACTTTTCCCGCAAAACGAACAGTAAAGAAGCTTCTCTCCTGTTCCTTTTTTCTCTGCCATCGTTACCTCCGGATGAACCGACTAACTTCAGAGAAACTAATCACGGCTTGTAAGCACGCGATCCACGAGTCCATACTTTAACGCATCTTCCGAGGACATAAAGTTGTCACGATCGGTATCGCGGGCGATGGTTTCAAGCGGCTGACCGGTGCGCTCAGAGAGAATCGAATTGAGCTTGTCACGTAGCTTAAGAATCTCGCGGGCGTGAATTTCAATATCGGAGGCCTGACCCTGCACCCCACCCAAGGGCTGGTGAATCATGACGCGGCTATTGGGCAAGGCAAAACGTTTTCCCTTTTCACCGGCAGCAAGCAAAAACGCACCCATGCTGGCGGCCATACCGATGCAAAGCGTACTCACTGCAGGCTTAACAAACTGCATGGTGTCAAAAATGGCAAGGCCAGCAGAGACAGACCCGCCAGGCGAATTAATGTAAAGGGAAATGTCCTTGTCAGGGTTCTCTGACTCAAGAAACAGAAGCTGAGCAACAATCAGGTTCGCCGAGGCGTCATTCACCGGGCCGACAAGAAAAATCACTCTTTCCTTTAAAAGTCGCGAGTAAATATCGTAAGCCCGCTCACCGCGGCCCGATTGCTCAACCACCATGGGCACCAGACCAAGGCCCTGAGTACCAAGCGCACCCTCGCCGTAAAGATCTGTGTCTCTGGTGTTCATTGCCCTGTAATCTCGACCCATTACTCGGTTTCCTTAATTAACGATTCAACGTCCACAGCCTTGTCTTCTACCTTGGCCTCTTTGAGAACCCAGTTCACGACGTTGTCTTCAAGAACGACGGCCTGCGCCTCGGACCGACGCTCTTTGTTGGACATCGCCCAGCGAATAAACTCTTCTGGATTCTCGTAGGCCTGAGCCATTTCGGCCAACATCTCGCGAATGCCCTCTTCACTGGGATTAAGGTTCTCTTTGGAGACAATCTCGCCCACCAACAGACCAAGCTTCACCCGCTTAGCGGCCTGATTCTTAAAGAGATCGGGGGGCAGAGGCGCCTGGTCAACCTTCATGCCACGACTTGCCATTTGCTGACGCATCTCGTCCGACATGCGCTCGCTTTCGGCCTGAACCAGAGCCGTGGGCAGCTCGAAGCCGGCCTGCTCCACGAGAGCATCCATAACGGCACGCTTGGTTTTGTTCTTGCACCGGGTGGCAACCTCGCGACGCAGGTTCTTTTCAACATCTTGTCGCAGCTTTTCCATGCCCCCCTCGGTCACGCCAAAGGCCTTGGCGAACTCATCGTCAAGCGCCGGCAACTTTGCATCACGCGTCTCGTGGAACTTAACCGTAAACTCCGCCGCTTTACCCGCCAAGTTTGTCGCATGGTAGTTCTCAGGAAACTGAACGGTGAAGGTTTTTGT
>JALRJP010000016.1:5430-9495 GCA_023261135.1 Burkholderiaceae bacterium
GCCGCCATTCCACGAACCGCCTGGTCGAAATCTTCGAGCATGCTGCCATTGCCCACCACGAACTCGAAGCCGTCGGCTTTGCCACCCTCGAACACCTCGCCATCAAGCTTGCCTTCAAAGTCAATGAGCACCTGATCGTCCGGCTGAGCGGCACGATCGACTTTGTTGTACACAACCCGCTGCTTTTGCAGGGTCTGCATAGTTTTATCCAAGTCCGCAGCCGTGACCTCGCAGACGGTACGCTGAACGCTTAGGCTTGCACGGTTTGGAAGTGGGACCTCGGGGTAGACCTCGAGGGTTGCTTCAAATACAAGAGGCTGGCCGGTCGCATCGCCACCCTCTTTGAGCGGCGCAATTTTTGGGGGGCCCGCGGGCTTGAGCTTCTGCGCGGTCACCTGCTCAGCATAGACCTTGGAGAGAACATCACCTAGGGCCTCGGAACGGGCCTGCGCCCCAAAGGACTGCTCAAGTACCTTTAAAGGGATTTTGCCCGGACGAAATCCTGGCAGCTTGGCCTTACGGCCCATTTGCTGAAGCTGGCGGACAGTCGCCTGCTCAATATCTTCAGATGAAAGTTGAAGCGTAATACGGCGCTCGAGACTCGAAGCCGCGGTTGTCTCTGTTGTCATAGAAATACAGCCAATCTGTTCGTAATTAAATGGTGCGAAGGGCGGGACTCGAACCCGCACACCTTTCGGCGTCAGGACCTAAACCTGGTGCGTCTACCAATTTCGCCACCTTCGCGCTTAAAACCCTCTCATTGTACTGAAGACGAGGCCTCAACCCGGAGCCAAAGGCCTGGAATCAAGGAAAGCCGCGTCTACAATCAGGCCTATGAGCCAACTTGACCCCGGTCTTGCCAGGGCCTTCCATGGGGGGGGGCATTACGAAAACTTTCCTGTGGCCTCTTGGCTCTTGCCCAAGAACCTACGGCCAGCCGTGCTCGCGTTTTACCGGTTAGCGCGCACTGGGGATGATCTTGCCGACGAGGGCGAGTTAACGGTTACACAGCGACTTCAGGGGCTCGACGCATTACGTCGGGGACTCATGGAGTCTCCCTCGCAGGCATCCAGCAGTCACGACCAAGAAGCAAATACGGCAGGCAGCCCCTCGGACTGGCCCAAAGAGGACGTGAAAGCCCTTGAAGCGATCGGCAGGCAGGCGCGAGATCAACTGAAGGCCCATGGCCTGACGAATGACTGGGCTCTGCAGCTACTGAAGGCCTTTGAGTACGACGCACAATTTGAACCCTTTGCAACCTGGCCCGATGTAATGAACTACTGCCAGTTCTCCGCGGCTCCAGTAGGACGCATCCTTCTCGGTCTATTCGGGCTTCGTTCCTCGCCTAAGGAGGCCTCCCAGCGCCATGGTTCGGGCTCGGCGCTGGAACAAATTTTCTTTGCCAGCGACAGCATCTGCACGGGCCTTCAGCTTATTAACTTCGGCCAAGATCTGCATCAAGATGTCGGACGACACCGACCGACCTTTCCGAGAACCGAATGGCCTGAGGGATTGTCATGGCAGCCAGACACTCCCGGAAATACCCACGCGCTTCGCAAAGGTGTTCTTGCCGGGGCGAGCACTCTTTCGCCGGACGAACAGATCACCATTACACGATCACTCGTTATTCGAGGAAGTAATCAGCTTGCGCGCGGCGAAGATCTTCCTAAACGCCTTTACGAAAGCGTTGAGCCCCATGGGCTCAGACTTGCATTAGAGATCTCAATGATCCTCGAAGGGGGACAGTCCATCGCGCAACGTCTTCTCCAAGATCCATCCGTTGCCTGGCGACGTTCCATTCGACTCTCACGCAGCTGGCTTTTGCTTAGCCTGATTAACAGGCTGCCCGTGCATCTCTGGCGACTTACGCAGTCCACCGCGCGATGACCCCACAGGACTACTGCAGAGACATCACCGCGCGGGCGGGCTCAAGCTTCACGCTCTCGTTTAAGCTGCTTTCTGCCGACCGCAGGCTCGGCATGGAGGCGCTTTACGCCTTTTGCCGTGAGGTGGATGACATTGCCGATGACATTGCAGACCCTGCGCTTGCCCGCGTGAAGCTCTCGTGGTGGCGGGAAGAGATCCAACGCGTTTTTAGCACACCCAACCCGAGCGGTGCAGACCGGCAGGCGCAACATCCGGTCAGCCTCGCGCTGCGCGAGCCGATTGCACGCTATGAACTTCCCTCGTCCGATTTCGAGGCTGTTATTGATGGCGTCGGCATGGACCTTCCCCACAAGCCCTTCGAGGATCTAGATGCGCTTAATCTTTATTGCGACCGCGTTGCGGGTGCCGTTGGACGACTTTCTGCTCGCATCTTTGGCCCCTGCAATGACCAGACCCTAAGGTATGCAAGCCTACTGGGTCTTGCCTTTCAATACACCAACATTCTGCGCGATATTGGCGAAGATGCGCGACGCGATCGCATCTACCTGCCCACCGCCATGCTTGAAACCCGGGGCATCTCAGCCAACTCTATTCTCGCGCTGAAAGACAGTCCCGAGCTTCGACTTGTTCTGCGTGATCTTTACGCCCTTGCCGAGCAGACCTACGACAAGGCCCTTGATGCCCTACCTGCCGAGCAGCGCGCGGCCCAGCGTCCTGGTCTGGTCATGGCCGCCATCTATCGCGACCTACTACGCAGCATAGCGAGCCTGAATTTCGATGTGCTGAATCAGCGCGTTCGCCTCGGTCCGCTGCGCAAGCTTTGGCTTGCCTTGGCCGCGGCCCTTGGACGGATGCCGCGCTGAGTGTCCAAGGTCGATCAGCTATGAAAAGGCTCGCCATTATTGGAGGGGGCTGGGCGGGACTTGCCTGCGCTCAAGTGGTAGCTCGAGCCAATGCGCAAAGTCAGGAGCCTGTGGCCATTTGGTTATTTGAGGCGAGCCCATTCATGGGAGGAAGAGCCCGTGGGATTCCTTGGGAGACGGAACTGGGACAGACCGCTGTCGATAATGGTCAACACCTGCTTTTAGGCGCTTACGAGCAGACCTGGCAACTTCTTAAAGAGGCAGGCGTGTTTCTCGAAAGAGGATGGTCTAACGAACCCATGCATTGGGCATCGCTTGAGCCCGAGTCGGGTAACCGCTATGCGCTTTTGCGTATCCCGCCTCAAGCCTGGCCATGGCGTTTTTTTGGCCAGACTTTTCCTGCCTTCATCGATAAAAAACATGCCAGACCATGGGGCTTGCTTGACAGGCTCTCCCTTACCAATGTGCTTCGTCAGGCCATTCAATCGAAGTGGCATGCGCGCGGCAGCGCCTTCGGTTGGCTTAGCGACGTGTCCATGCCTGCGGGCGTTCGTCACCAGTTCTGGCGGCCTCTTGTTGAAGGTGCGCTCAATACAAGCTGGACAGAGGCAAGCGCCTCGGTCTTTCTGCGCGTCGTTAAAGACAGCCTAACTGGCCCATCGGGTGCAACCAACTGCTGGCATCCCCATGCAGACCTGAGCCAGAACGCAGTGGACCCGCTATGCCTATCGCTTAAGCGCCAAGGGGTTCGGCTTATTCCGCGCTGCCGTATTGCCGCTCTTGGTCAAGAGGGTCCTTCAGCCACGAGTGCCAGCCGCCGCTGGCGGCTTGAACCGCATGCCTCGAGCCAAGACCAGGCGGCCGCAGTCGGCCTTGAACACGAGGTTTTTGATGCTGTCGTCTTGGCAACGCCTGCTTATGAGGCACGTCGCCTGTGGCGGCAGAGCGGCCTTACAGAAACCCCTGCCATCAAACGCATGGACCAGATGGACTGGCGGGGCGTCATGACGCTCTACATTCACCTAAGCCGAGCGCAGGCCTTGCAACTTGGTCCTATCCGACAGTGGCTTTGTAGCCTTCCTGGGCTGAATGATCAGAGGCACATTGGGCTTGCACGGCAGCCCAGCGAAAACGGCAGCCAAGTAGTCTCCATAGTTGCAAGTGGGCTTGACCCTCAGCAAGACCGGTCAGCCGTTGCAGACTCGCTCTGGCAGGCAGCGCAACATTATCTAAGGCCACTGGGCTTGAAAACCCTTAGGACCCTGCCCCATCGCTTCACCGATGACCCTCGAGCAACCTGGGCATGCACAGAACG
>JALRJP010000016.1:9505-23768 GCA_023261135.1 Burkholderiaceae bacterium
ACACGTCGGCGGACGAGCGATGGCTCGAGGGCCTGCTCATCGCGGCCGACGACCTCACGGCGGGATACCCTGCCTGCATTGAGGCTGCGGTGCGTTCTGGGCGAGCCTGCGGGTCTAGCTTAGTTGCGCAAGCGCCTCGGAAAGCCGTCTGACCCCAATAATCTCCATACCCTTAATGCCCGACTTAGGCGCATTGGCGGCAGGAACAATTGCGCGATGAAATCCAAGACGCGCCACTTCCTTTAGCCGATCCAGTCCGCGCGCCGCGGGCCGCACCTCACCCGTGAGTCCCACTTCACCAAAAACTACGCATCCCTTGGCAAGAGGTCGATTACGGAGCGACGAGACTACCGCAACTAAAATCGCAAGGTCTGCAGCGGTCTCCTGAATACGGACACCACCCACTGCATTCACAAACACGTCTTGATCAAAACAGGCAATGCCGGCGTGTCGATGAAGAATAGCCAGCAACATGGCAAGCCTTTGGCCATCGAATCCCACGGCAAGCCGTCTTGGGTTAGGAACCTGGCTGTCATCGACCAGCGCCTGAAGCTCAACCAGTAAAGGACGACTCCCCTCAAGGGAGACCGTGACGCAGGTTCCCGAAACAGGCGCATGCGAACTCCCTGTGTCGCCACCAGACAGCTGGGCCTCGGATAAGAACATGGCCGAAGGGTTCGTTACGGCCTTAAGACCCCGTTCGGTCATGGCGAAAACGCCCAGTTCATTCACGGTACCAAAACGATTCTTCACCGCGCGCACGACGCGAAAGCTTGCCTGGGCATCCCCCTCAAAATAAAGCACCGTATCAACCATGTGCTCCAAGAGTCGGGGCCCCGCAAGCGCGCCCTCTTTGGTCACATGACCCACAATAAAAACAGCCCTGCCTGTGCGCTTGGCCCACTGCGTCAGTTGGTAGCCAACCTCACGAACCTGAGAGACTGATCCGGGGGCGCCCGAGGCCATTTCGGTGTAAAGGGTCTGAATGGAATCGGCCACGAGGACGCTGGGCTGAGCCGCCTCCATGGCCTGCAAGACTTTTTCAAGGGATGTCTCTGACAGAACCTTAAGCTGCTGACTCACCGCTGCATCGAGGCCAAGCCGATGCGCCCGCATGGCAAGCTGCCCCGCGGACTCTTCACCGGAGACATAAAGCACCGACTGCTCCGAAGCGAGCTTAAGAATCGAGGCCATGGCCTGAAGCAAGAGGGTGGATTTACCAATGCCCGGATCACCCCCCAAAAGAATCACAGCACCCGGAACAAGCCCACCCCCAAGGACCCGATCAAACTCCTCAATGCCAGTGGGCTGACGCTCGGTCTCTTCAAAGGCTATATCGGACAAGGACTGCAAGGATGAGGCGGGTGCCAGGCTCGCCATTCGGCCCGCCCTTGCGCCTGCAGCCGAACTTGGTGCAGCTGCAGCCAGATCATGACGCTGCCCGGGTACAAGCGTGTTCCATGCACCGCAATCGGTGCACTGGCCTTGCCACTTGCTGTAGCCCTGACCACAGGCTTCACAGACAAAACTTGTTCGATCTTTCGCCATACAGACTCGGTTAGCCCAAGGAAAGAAAGTCAGAACTTATTCGGCGCTGAACGCGCGGGGTTAGACAGGTAAGAAGCTCGTAGCCCAGAGTTCCAAGGCGACCTGCAACCTCGTCAAGCGGCAGCGTATCGCCCCAGACCTCCACCGAACTCCCTACCCGGGCAAGGGGCTGCTCAGTGAGGTCAAGCGCAATGAGGTCCATAGAAACCTGACCAACAATTGGGCAGCGCTTTCCGAGAATCATCATGGGTATTCCGTCGGGTGCAGTGCGCGGAAAGCCATCGGCATAACCAAGGGCAGCAACACCAATACGCATGGGCCGCGTTGCCTTGTATCGAAGCCCATAGCCGACACCATCACCCACGCGCAGCTCTTGAATGGCCAACAATTGAGTTGTTAGCTGCGAGGCTGTGCAAAACTCCATCGGAAGAGCCTGGCTGGCCTGGGTGTCTTCACTACCCCCTAGCTTCCATTGGAACGGGCTTGAGCCATACAACAAAATACCTGGCCTTAACCATCCGGAGCAGGCAAGAGGCTGGGAGAGAATGGCCGCCGAATTCGCAAGGCTAATGGGTTCGTCTTGTGGCTTATGACCAAGCAGAGTAAGTGCCTTGTGAAATACAGAAAGGGCTTGGTAACTGTCGGACTTCGACTCGGCCTGCGCAAAATGCATCATGAAACCAAGACGCCCAGGGCCCAAGACGGCCCGAAGTTTTTCAAGGTCCGTGCCGAGGGCAAGGAGCGTATTGTTTGCGCCGGACGCACCCGGCGCATCCAGGGAACAGGCAGTAAAACCAAGCCTGTTCATTCCTGTATTTAGCTTAATCCAGACACGCGCCTTGCCCTGAAGAAATTCCTTTGCCTGGGCAGACTTCGTAAGAAGCCAATGCAGTTGCTCCGCGCAATGAACAACAAGATCGGCCTGAAAATGCGCGGCCTCCTGCAAGCCCGACTCTGTAAAAAGACCTTCAAGCAAGACAATGGGTTTCTTCCAGCCCAAGGCCCTTGCCTGAGCTAACTCCTCGATCTCAAGCAAGGCAAGTCCGTCCGCCTCTTTAAAACCTTGCACAGCTGCATCAAGTCCATGGCCATAAGCCCTCGCCTTCACAACCGCCCAAATCTTTTGGCCGCTCTGTCGCCTGCGAAGCGCAGCCATATTGGAGCGCAACCGCTCGGTGCTCACGTCTAGATAAAGAGGCCGTTGACCCCCATGCGGAGTTAAGGTCATTGAGACAAGCCCGACGTCTGCGAAGGATCGCCCGCGCCTGACCCATAGGCCATCGAAGCCGAAAGGCGATGCGCCAGAAGACTGGAATAAAGCTGCCTGCGCGTAGAGGCTGATGTCGGGTGTACAGCATCCTCACAGGCAATTCGATGCACCCTCAACCCAGGGTTGGCAGGCTCGTGAGACTTTTCGAACAAAAGCTCCTCTGCTCTCGAGGAATAAACAACCACCAGATCAACCAGGCTCGAGTCTGCAAGACATTCCTGAAAGCGCTGCGCGAAGAGCACTGGGCCGGACACCGGACAGAACTCTAAGCCCATGCCGCTGCGCACGCCAGCCGGCAAGGCCGACTGGATCGATTCAAAGTACTCGGAAAAATAGCGTTGAATTGAGGCCCAGGCGCTCGAGGTTGCGCCGCTTGGTGGTGCCTCGTACACGACCCTAATCTTTTGCAACCGAGGACGTCTTTGCCAGTAAGGCGAGAGCCCTAGAATTTCGGCGGCATAGCCTTGTAAATCCATGAGTTTACGATCTGCCTTTGTCAGCCAGGCTACGGTTCATTAACACAGCATCCTCGCGGACAGCCTCACCTTGACGTGTCGGATAATAGTCCTTTCGTAAGCCAACCCTTTGAAAGCCATTGCGTTCGTAGAGTCGAAGGGCTGCAAGGTTCGACGGGCGCACTTCAAGCATGATGATGTTCACCTTCTCAGCCAAGAGCATTTTGATCCATTGGTCAAGCATAAACTGACCTGCTCCACGTCGTTGGCGCGAGGGAGCAATGGTGAAGTTTAAAAGATGACACTCGTCGAGCACGCGCATACAGACCAAGTAACCAATCATGACACCCTGATCAACGAGCTTCATGAGCTGATAGCCCGAGGAGAAGGCGTCGCGAAAATTGCCCGACGTCCAAGGAACCTCATAGGCCTGATTCTCAATGACCATGACCGAGGCAAGGTCCGCAGGGTGAAGCGGTTGAAGGCCCATGGCCGGTGCATTCAACCGCTCCTCACGTGTCATCGCCACCTTGTCGCGCACATAAAGAGGCTGAGCCTTAACGACCGGACCAAAGCGTTGCGGATCATTCGATAGAGCAGCAGCAACCAGAGACCAATAGGAAAGACTCTGGAGCGCCTCGACCGGGGGCTGGGTCGAATCAGAGCGGGAAGCGTCGCCCCGTCCAAAGGGCGTGCAATAGCGCAGGGGTGAGGGTTCAACAAGTATGGCCTCGGGCTCGATGCTTGCGGTGCCCTCAGCCAAGCCCGACACCTCGTTAACAGCCTTTTGCTGAGCGATCTCGGGTTCTCCAACAAACTCGAACTGGTAAAGCAGCGGATTAAAACGCAAGCGTGCTTTATAAAACTCTCCCAAGCGGGCATTGATAAAAACACTTAACGAGTCGCGCTGCAGACCCATTCCCGTCTCAGGCTCACCCCTATCACTGGATCCCAAGAGCCATGCCAGCGCATAGGCCTCAAAGGCCGACACAACGGCCACGGTCTTTTGCAGCCCACGCGCCATACCCTGAACCAGACCCGCTGCAATACGAAGGCCTGTGAAAGAGCCTGGCCCCGAGCACAAGACCATGGCGCCAATGTCCTGCACGCCGACACCCTCTTCTCGCAAGACCCCATTCAAGGCATCAAGAAGCTCCGAGGCACGACCCCTGCCTTCGTCAATTCGTACGCCACGCCAAGGCCGGTTGGGAAGGGCAAGCACAAGACTTGCTGCATCGGAGGCATCAATGGCCAAAACCGGTCTGCTTAGGCTGGGCGCTTTCATGCCATGCGCACAAGACTGGCAACAGCCTGCGCAGCAATACCCTCCTCGCGCCCTGTAAAACCAAGCTTCTCAGTCGTCGTGGCTTTTACATTAACGTATTCACAGCGACAGTCTTCGACAATATTGGCCACCATCGTATCGATGTATGGCATCAGCTTGGGCCTCTGGGCAATCACCGTTGCATCAACCTGCGCAACGCGGAATCCTCGCTGCTCAATGGTCTGAACAACCTGACGCAGCAAGACACGGCTGTCAATATTCTTAAAGGCGTTATCGGTATCAGGAAAATGTCGGCCAATATCTCCAAGGCCCAAGGCACCTAACAGGGCATCGGAAATCGCGTGTAAAAGAACATCGGCATCCGAGTGTCCCAATAGACCGCTCTCATGGGCAATACGAACACCGCCCAGAATCAGCGGACGCCCCTTAACAAGGGCATGAACGTCAAAGCCCTGGCCAATACGCATGGGAGGCTCAGAGCCGTTTCCTTTTACAGGATTTAGGGGGTCAGGCATGGCAGTTGCATCTTTTTCAAAATCTTGTTCAAAGGTGAGCTTAATGTTACTTGCCTCCCCCATGACAAGCCGCGGCCTGTAACCCAAGGCCTCCATCGCAAGCGACTCATCGGTCGCAAGCGGCTGGCTCATCAAAGCCTTTTGAAGCCGACCATGACGAAACAGTTGTGGCGTCTGTGCCCGCCAGAGCCGCTCGCGCGGAACAGTCTCAAGCACTTGGGGTGCCGAGGCTGCATTCATGAAGCGGGCATTTGCGGAATCTTCGGGCGCCTGAGCCCGCTTGAGCGTATCGGCAACAGGCAGGGCCAGAAGGGCACCATCATCGCACTGCCCCTGCTGCCAGAGCCGAATAATGGCAGAGGGCGTAATAAACGGTCGCGCCGCATCGTGCACTATGATCCAGTCGTTTTGGACAGCGACGCCCAAGGCATTTTCCAGTGCCCTGAGCCCGGCAAGAACGGACTGAGCGCGCTCAGCCCCCCCAATCCTCAGGGCGATCAATGGAAACCTTGGCCCCAGCGATGCCTGGAGACCCTCGTCAAGACCAGACTGCAGCCAGTGGCTATCGTCGGGCGACAAAACAACAACAATGCCTGCAAAGGCCTTGATCTGCTCACAGCCCCTGCCAAGCGCGACAAGACAGCGTTGTAAGACAGTCTGCCCCTGAATCGGAAAATACTGCTTGGGTAGACTTAGACCTGAACGAGCACCGACGCCCGCAGCCGGCACAAGCAGCCAGAGCCGATTTTTCTCTGCAGAGCCCTCCGCGCTGTCCTTCCGACCATGGACAGGAGATAAAAACGATCGGAGCGTCTGTTTAGCCTGGTCAAGAGAGCAGAGGTAGCTCCCGGGAGAATAGGTATTCATCCTCTAAAATTAGCAGATGACAGAGATGATCGATAGCCGCCCAGGCATTTCCAAGGTGGCATCCGCTTCAAACCCACCTGCTGCAAGCCTTCCCACAGTCCCATGGTCATGGCCCGAGCTCGATCGTCGCCCTCAGGCGCCAAGCCAAAGAACCGTCTTGGGTCTTCCCATCGGGTCCGCTGAGAGTCTTTTTACCGCCTGCTGGGCCGAGCAACAGGCCCAACGCCTTCGGACAAAAAACGCCGACGGTCAGCATAAAGGCGCCCTCACGCTTGCCATTGCCGACAGCGCAGGCCGCTACCAGCGGCTTTTGCAAGAAGTCAAAGCCTGGCAGCCAGGCCTTCGCGTTGCGGGCCTCGGGGACTGGGAGACGCTTGCCTACGAAGCCTTCTCGCCCCACCAAGACCTTATCTCAGAGCGGCTTAACAGCCTATACCTGGCGATTACGGGTCAGCTGGATCTCTTAATTGTGGCTGCCCCCACGGCGCTGCAGCGGCTGCCCCCAACCCACTACCTGGCGGCGAACACCTTTTTCTTTCGAACCGGTCAATCCCTCTCGGTGGATAGGTTGCGTCAACAACTGCAGACAGCAGGCTACAGCCCTGTGGGGCAGGTCTTCTCACCCAGCGAGTACGCAATTCGTGGCGGGCTGATCGACCTTTATCCCATGGGCTCGAGCCTGCCTTACCGAATTGAACTTTTTGACGACGAGATTGCTTCCATTCGCGTCTTCGATCCCGAGAGTCAACGCAGTGTGCACCCTGTTCGTGAGGTTCGAATTCTTCCGGGACGCGAGTACCCCAGGGATGCGGAATCGGCCTCGCGCCTGCGCAGTCGCTGGCGCGAAACATTTGAAGGCGATCCCTCTCGCTGTTCGCTCTACCGAGATGCCGGCAATGGCCTTTTCGGACCAGGTATTGAGTACTACCTTCCGCTTCTCTTTGACGAGCTCGCAGATCTTACTGCCTACCTTCATCCCGAGGCTCAGATCCTTCTTGTGGGCGATATCCAGAGTAGTTTTGAACAGACCTTTTCCGAAGTCAAAACCCGTTGGGAATTCCTTCGTCATGACATCGAAAGGCCAGTACTAGCGCCCGAGATCATCCTTCAACCCGTCCATTTGTTTAATCAGGCGCTTGGGGGCTGGGGTCAGACGCTTTTGTCTGACAAGCGTAACCAGCCCATCGCCCGGCCAGCACCCGATGTCCGGGCTGACCGACAGGCCACGCCCGTGCTGGGTCGATTGCAGCATGCCATTTCAGCGGCTGCCGAGCAGGGTTGTTTAACCGTTGTCAGTGTCGATACTGAGGGGCGACGCGAGACACTCGCTGAAATGCTCCAGGACTCCGACATTGCCTTTCAACGATGCGAACTCAACGAGCTGCCTGCGCTTCTAAGCCAAAAGAATCAAACGCTTCAGCAGACCCTTCACTCGGGCTGTCTTCTTACCGTAAGCCCCATGCATCAAGGCTTTGAGTCCCAGGCACTTGGCCTTGTTCTAATCACAGAATTCGAGCTCTTTGCCGACCTTCAGCGGCGTCAACGGCATGGCCAGCGCGCGAAGCAGACGAATGTCGATGCCATTATTCGTGACCTTTCGGAGCTTAAGCTGAACGACCCGGTTGTCCACCTTCAGCATGGTGTGGGCCGTTACCAGGGACTGATCAATATGGATCTCGGCGATGGGCCCAACGAATTTCTACACCTTGTTTATGCCGAAAATGCTGTGCTCTATGTGCCGGTTGCACAACTTCATCTTATAAGTCGCTACAGCGGCAGTGACCCAGACTCCGCCCCTTTGCACCGACTCGGCGGCGGCCAGTGGGAGAAGGCAAAGTCAAAGGCCGCAAAGCAGGCCAAAGACACGGCCGCAGAACTGCTCAACCTCTACGCACGGCGGGCTGCACGCCAGGGTCATGCCTTTGCCTTCCAGGCCTCGGACTACGAGCGGTTTGCCGATGGCTTTGGGTTCGAAGAGACACCCGACCAGCTCGCAGCTATTCACGCGGTTGTGCAAGACATGATTTCCGGTAAGCCCATGGACCGATTGGTCTGCGGCGATGTGGGCTTTGGCAAGACCGAGGTGGCACTACGCGCAGCCTTTGTCGCCGTTATGGATGGCAAACAAGTCGCCGTTCTATGCCCTACCACCCTGCTTGCAGAGCAACACTTTCAGACTTTTAAAGACCGTTTTGCAGCCTGGCCTGTAAAACTTGCCGAGCTCTCGCGATTTAAATCGGGCAAAGAAGTCAATGAGTCGCTTGAAGAACTGGCCAAGGGACGCATCGATATTGTCATTGGCACCCATCAACTGCTCTCGGCACGTACGAAGTTTCAAAGGCTTGGCCTGATTATCATTGATGAAGAACATCGTTTTGGGGTACGCCAGAAAGAGGCCCTTAAAAGCCTGCGGGCCGAGGTGGATGTCCTGACCCTAACAGCCACCCCCATTCCCCGTACGCTTGCCATGAGCATGGAGGGCATACGCGACTTCTCTATTATCGCAACCGCGCCCCAGAAACGGCTGGCAATCAAAACCATGGTTAGGCAGGACTCGGACGGTACTGTGCGCGAGGCCCTGTTGCGAGAGCTGCGACGGGGCGGTCAGGCCTATGTACTTCACAACCAGGTGGAGACCATTCAACATCGGCTTGAGATGCTTCAGGCACTTCTGCCTGAAGCACGCATTGGAGTAGCCCACGGCCAACTGCCTGAGCGCGAACTCGAGCAGGTTATGCGTGACTTTCACCAGCAACGAATCAATGTGCTTTTGTGCACCACCATTATTGAAACCGGCATTGACGTACCCACAGCTAACACCATTGTCATTTACCGTGCCGACCGGTTCGGCCTGGCCCAGTTGCACCAGTTACGAGGGCGTGTCGGCCGTTCTCACCATCAGGCCTATGCCTATCTGTTGGTGCCCGATGAAGAGTCTATTACCCGTGATGCCAAAAAGCGGCTGGAGGCCATTACCTCGATGGAAGAACTTGGCAGTGGCTTTTTCCTTGCCATGCACGACCTGGAAATTCGTGGTGCAGGCGAAGTTCTGGGGGATAGTCAGTCAGGCAACATGACGGAGGTAGGATTCCAGCTCTACGCGGACATGCTGCAAGAGGCGGTCAATGCCCTAAAGGCTGGTCGCGAGCCAGACCTTGATATGCCCGTGACAACCGTCACTGAAATTCAGCTTCACCTTCCTGCGCTGTTACCCGAAGACTACTGCCACGATATTCGCGAGCGACTCTCTCTCTACAAACGCATGGCCAGTGCAGAAACCCAAGAAGACCTCTCCGACTTACAAGAAGAATTGATTGACCGCTTCGGAAAACCTCCCGAGCCCGCAAAGGCCTTACTTGAAACCCATCGGCTCCGGCTTCGCTGCAAGGACTGGAATGTCATTAAGGTGGATGCTGGCCCTGAGCGTGTTGCTGTTCAGTTTGGCCCCCATGCCGCGGTCAATCCGGCAAAAGTTATTAAGCTTATTCAGACCGACTCGCGGTACCGACTGCAAGGCAACGATCGGCTTCGCGCCGACATTACCTCGACCCAATTGCCTGAGAGGCTTCAGGTGCTGCAGACGCTCTTTCATCACGTTCTCGATTCCAACACGTCCTCCTAATTGAAGACACGCTATGCATGCAATGAATGACCCCATAAGCTCGCAGTCGCAGCTTTATTTCTTTCAAAAGGTCAGTGCCGACGCGGTTAGCGCTTCAGGCGGCGCAGACTTTCTAAGCCAAATTAAGGCCCTTCTTACGGCCTTCGATCCCGATCTTTCTCGGAACACGGCAGAACTTTTGCAAGCTGGTGCGAGACCTGCTTTTGTGCGTATGCAATTCAGTTCAAAGATCCCCACGCGTAGCGCCCTTAATAGCCTACGACTGCGTTGTCAGACCGAAAGCATTGACCTTGTGGTCATGCCAAAGCCACGTAGCCTTTCAAGTTACAAGCTGCTTGCCATGGATATGGACTCTACCGTAATTTCCATTGAATGCCTTGACGAGGTTGCCGATTTCTGCGGGAAAAAGCATGAGGTTGCAAGCATTACCGAGGCAGCCATGCGCGGCGAAATAACAGACTATGCTGAAAGTCTGCGTCGCAGAGTGGCTTTCCTAAAAGGCCTATCAAGCGATGCCCTGCAAGCGGTCCTAACGGAACGCCTGCGTTTTAACACGGGGGCGACGGCTCTCGTGGCGGCTGCGAAGTCGGCAGGTCTTTATTGCCTATTGGTCTCAGGGGGCTTTCAACCTTTTACAGGCTACGTTGCCCAGACTCTTGGCTTTGATGAGATCCATTGCAACACTCTGGGTATAGATAAAAACCGGCTCACGGGTGAAGTCATTGGACCGATTGTTGACGGAAACGCCAAGCGCGAGGCTGTAGTTCAGGCCGCTGCTCGGCTGGGCATCTATGCAGGCCAACAGGCCATTGCCATTGGTGACGGCGCCAACGACCTAGCCATGATGTCTCAGGTGCACTTGAGCCTTGCTTATAGAGCCAAGCCAGTGGTTGCTGACCAGGCGTGCGCCCAATTCAACGTCGCCGACCTTGACAGCCTGCTTGACTGCCTTGCGACCTAACAATTCACCGAGGCGCCCCGATGCCCTAGGCCTCGAGACCCTCACTGCTCAGGTAGTCGTCGTATGAACCTTTAAAGTCAACAAGGTTGCCGTCGCCCTTCAAAATCAGAATACGATTGGCCACTGCATTAACAAACTCGCGGTCGTGACTCACAACAAAGAGCGTCCCCTGATATTTCTCAAGGGCAAGCTGCAGGGACTCAATCGACTCCATATCAAGATGGTTTGTGGGCTCATCAAGAACCAAGACATTGGAGCGCTCGAGCATCAGTCGACCAAAGCTCATGCGATGTTTCTCGCCACCGGAGAGCACCTTAACCTGCTTGGCCACGTCATCACCCGAAAAGAGAAGCCTGCCAAGAATTGAGCGCAGAGCCTGATCGTCATCGCCCTCTTGGGCATAGGTTTGAAGCCAAGTACTGAGGTTAGCCTCTTTCTCAAACTCGGGGTAGACGTCCTGGGCCATGTAACCAATCTGAGCATTCTCAGACCATTTCACAAGGCCCTCATCAACCGCGATGCCATTGTTGTCGGGCCCGACAAGGCACTTAATAAGCGTGGATTTCCCTGCACCGTTCGGGCCCACAACAGCAATCTTCTCGCCCGCCTCCACCATAAGGGAAACCTTTTTTAAAACTGCCTCACCGTCGTAAGACTTTGAAATGCTCTGAAGATGCACCGCCTGCCGATAGAGCTGCTTGGTCTGCTCGAACCGAATGTAAGGGTTTTGCCGCGATGAGGGCCTTACCTCAACCGAATCCGCCTGAATCTTCTCAATAAGCTTTCTACGGGATGTGGCTTGTTTCGCTTTACTTTTATTTGCTGCAAACCGCCGCACGAACTCTTGCAGTTCAGAGACACGCTCTTTGCTCTTTGCATTTGCGGCCATCAGCCTGGCTCTCGCCTCGGAGGAGGCAAGCATGTAATCGTCGTAATTTCCGGGGTAGATTCGAATTTCGCCGTAATCGACATCGGCCATGTGTGTACAGACCGAATTTAGAAAATGGCGGTCATGGGAAATGATGATCATGGTGCAGTCACGATCATTCAGAAGCCCCTCGAGCCAACGAATAGTGTCAATGTCGAGGTTATTGGTGGGCTCATCAAGCAAAAGAACATCGGGGTTACTAAAAAGTGCCTGAGCAAGTAAAACACGCAACTTCCAGCCCGGTGCAATTTCGCGCATTGGCCCGTTGTGCTGCTCAAGTGGAATACCCGCCCCCAGAAGTAACTCCCCTGCTCTGGCCTCTGCTGTATAGCCATCGAACTCGGCAAACTTCGCTTCAAGGTCAGCCGCCCGCATATAGTCGTCTTCGCTTGCCTCAGGGTTGGCATAAATCGCATCGCGCTCGGTCATGGCGGCCCACATCTCCTCGTGGCCCATCATGACAACATCAATAACTCGCTGGTCTTCGTAGGCAAACTGATCTTGGCGCAGTTTGCCAAGGCGCACACCGGGTTCTTTAATGACCTCGCCTGATGTCTGCTCAAGGTCACCTCCAAGAATCTTCATAAAGGTTGACTTGCCGCAGCCGTTCGCGCCGATAAGGCCGTAGCGATGGCCATTGCCGAACTTGACACTGACATTCTCAAAAAGGGGCTTAGCCCCAAACTGCATGGTGATGTTTGCGGTTGAGAGCATTAAACCTTCCTTACCCAGTCATAGGCATTCTTGAAAAAGACAGCCCATGGTGAGAGATCGTTGTATGTTTTGAATGAGTCGGGCAGCCAGGAGAACTGGACATTTCTGAAAACCCGTTCAGGATGAGGCATAAGAACTAACACCCGGCCATCCTCGTTAGTAAACCCCGTGAGACCTTGCGGCGAGCCGTTTGGGTTGGCCGGATACGCTTGGGCAGGCTTGCCTGCCTCGGTGTACTGAAGTGCAGCAAGCGATAGCGCCTGAGCATCTTGACCTTCACCCCAGGACGCCCTTCCCTCGCCATGAGAGACCACAACCGGCAGACGTGCCCCATGCATGTCTCTGAGGAAAATGGACTTTGAATCGAGTACTTCGACCATGGATAAACGGGCTTCGAACTGCTCCGACTGATTACGCAAAAACGTAGGCCAGCCTTGAGTTCCAGGAATAATGGAATGAAGCCGCGCCATCATTTGGCAGCCGTTACACACGCCAAGCGCAAAGCGATCTTCACGGGCGAAGAAGGCTGAAAAGGTGTCACGCAGCAGACTGTTAAAGAGAATAGAACTCGCCCAGCCGTTGCCCGCCCCAAGGACATCACCAAACGAGAACCCTCCACAGGCAACAAGCCCGGTCATGGATTCAAGGTCAATACGACGATCGAGCAGGTCGGTCATATGCAGGTCCCAGGGCTCAAAGCCCGCCGCCTCAAAGGCTGCCGCCATTTCCACATGGCCATTCACGCCCTGCTCGCGAAGAATAGCGACGCGAGGCTTGCTCAGGGCAAGCCCGGATGACTTTAAAGTTGCGGCGCCAGAGGCCTCTGTTTCTGTAAGAGCGGCATTAAGCGTGGAGAGTCGTGCCGCTAAGCTTTCGGGCAGAAAGGCATGAGTAGGACTTGCCGTGTGCAGGCTCTCAAAGGCCTGCCTTGCCAGGCTGGGGTTATCACGCCTGCTTGCAAACTCGTAGCTCACCGTGGACCAGCTCTCTTGTAGTTTTACCCTGGGCTGCTGAAAAATACACTTAGCGTCGCGATAGATTTCAATTTGGTCACGGGGGTTTGGCGCGCCGATCTCGTGGGCCATGGACGACAAGTCATGCTTGCGCAGCAGGTCCATGAACTCAGACCTTCGGTCGCGCGCCACCTGCACCACGACCCCAAGCTCTTCGTTAAAAAGAGCCTTTAGCGTCAGTTCATCGCGTTGAACGGCAACCTGCTCAGGCCGAATCTTGAAGTCACCCCAATCGGCTGCAAAGGGGTCAATGGTTAACAAGTCAATGTTAAGCGTAAGCCCACAACGGCCGGCAAACGCCATTTCAGCTAGGCAGGCTAAAAGACCCCCATCCGATCGATCGTGATAGGCAAGCACCAAATCGCCCTGGGACCTGGCCTCAAGGCAAACCTGATGCAATCTACGCAGAGAGTCAGCATTATCAAGATTAGGTGCCTCGCCGCCAAAATCATTAAGAAGCTGAGCAAGCGTCGAGCCGCCCATACGCTGCCTGCCCGATGCAAGATCAACAAGAATAAGTACCGTGTCGCCACAGTCGGCGCGCAAGCAAGGCGTCCATGCCTGACGAACATCGGTCACCGGGGCAACTGCAGTGAGTACAAGCGAGACCGGTGAAATAACCGAACGTTTCTCACCCGATTCATCCCAGCTTGTTCGCATACTTAAAGAATCCTTGCCCACTGGTATGGACAGGGCAAGCTGAGGACAGAGGTTCATGGCAAGGTCCTGCACAGCCTCATAAAGGGCTACATCTTGACCTTTCTCACCGCAGGCTGCCATCCAGTTCGCGCAGAGCTTAACCGAGCCAAGATCATCAATTGGGGCACTAAACAGATTGGTAAGCGCCTCTCCAAGAGCCATACGTACAGAAGCAACAGAGTCTGCAACAGCAAGCGGCTGACGCTCACCCAAAGCTAAGGCCTGCCCGCCAAAACCCTTAAAGTCCCAAAGTGTTATGGCTGAATCAGCAACGGGAGTCTGCCAAGGCCCCACCATCTGATCACGTGCAGTCAGCCCGCCTACGGTTCGGTCACCAATAGTGATTAAAAACTCTTTGCTTGCCACGGTGGGATGTGAGAGAACCC
>JALRJP010000170.1:0-254 GCA_023261135.1 Burkholderiaceae bacterium
AAGACACGGGCTTCCCCCCTACCCGGCTCGACATTTGTTCGGCCCTGGGTTTTAAATCCCCCAACGCTGCTGAAACACATTTGAAGGCGTTGGCCAAAAAAGGGGCTATTTCTATGGTGCCAGGTGCCTCACGCAGTATTCGCCTCATCTCAAATGCAAAGCACAGCAGCGCTGCAACATTAACCAGCACGGCCAAAAACATTGCCGATCAACTCAGCATTCCTTTAGTCGGACGTGTTGCAGCAGGCTCGCCC
>JALRJP010000170.1:264-1412 GCA_023261135.1 Burkholderiaceae bacterium
CGCCCATTCTTGCCCAGGAGCATCTCGAGGCTCAGTACCAAATCGACCCACAGCTCTTTCCCATGACCCCCGACTATCTTCTTAAGGTTCGCGGCATGAGCATGCGCGATGCGGGCATTCTTCACGACGATCTTTTAGCAGTTAAAAGACTTCCAGGTGGTCTTTCTGAAACCCGCGACGGCCAAATTGTGGTGGCTCGCCTGGAAGAAGACGTCACCGTTAAACGATTCAAACGGGACGGAAAAAAAATTGTTCTGCTTCCTGAAAACCCCGACTTTGAACCCATTGTGGTCGATCCTAGCCAAGACTTTTTAGCCATCGAGGGCCTGGCTGTTGGCGTTATTCGCAATCCCAGGTCGGGGCTTTAAGGCTAGGCTTTTGCAATGAAGCACGAGGCCATTCATAGCCTGCTTCGTCAAGAGCCTCGAATCTGGCGGGCAGAAAATCTTGGTACGACAAGCCTGGCACACGGGCAACAAGCAAGCCTTAACACAGGGCATATGGAACTTAATCGACAGCTACCAGGCCAAGGCTGGCCACGTGGCTGTCTTACAGAACTCTTGGTAAGGGCTCTTGGTATTGGCGAGATGCGCCTTCTTGCCCCTGCACTTGGGCTGCTCGCGCAGCAAAAAAAGAAAATTATCTTCTTGGCGCCGCCTCATATGCCCTACGCTCCCGCACTTTCTTCGCTTGGGCTTTCAGTCGAATCCATTCTTATTGTGCGCGCCCAGAACACCGCTGACCGTCTTTGGGCCTTCGAACAGACCCTAAGCTCTAACGCCTTTGGTGCTCTTTTAGCGTGGGTCGACGAGCCTAGTCGTCATGAATCGTTGCGGCGTTTTCAACTGGCCTCACGTACCGCCGAAGGCCCAGTCTTTTTGTTTCGACCTTGGGCAGCACAGAACAATCCTTCGCCCGCACCACTAAGGCTTTGCCTTTTGCCACGCCAATACCCCGGGCTTTCAGTGCAAATTATTAAGCGGCGGGGTCCCGTACAACTCAATCCTATCTTGGTCAATCTGCCTATTGCGCACCCTGCCATGCAAAGCCTGACGCGTAACTCCAAACACTCTGGTCAGCAGCCCAAGCATCCTGCACTTGGGTTTAACCGTCTAAACGCTCACCCTCAGCTGCAAACCGCTCAAATG
>JALRJP010000171.1 GCA_023261135.1 Burkholderiaceae bacterium
GGGTCTGATCCTGGGCCTGTTGGAAGTTTTTGTTCCCGATATTCGGCGCGCTGTACCTTTGGCCTTGCAGCTCGGTTTCTGGCTTACACCGATTGTTTATACGCTTGATATTCTGCCCTCGTCGGTTCGTCAGTTTGTTGAGCTTAGCCCTGTGACCCTGGCCATGCATCAGTTGCATCAGGTGGTGGTCTTTGGGGAGCCACCGAGTCTGGCGGACTTGCTTTGGCTGCTTGCGGTAGCTCTGTTAAGCCTTGTCCTTTTGCGCTGGCTGGGTCAGCGCCTAAAGAAGGTCTTGCGCGATGCCCTCTAGTTCCACGTCTGGCAACCCCTCCCATAACAAGCTCGCTTTGGGTAGCACCCCTTCCGTGTCTGCGCAAGAAGCCCGCTCGGTACTCTCGGTGCAGGGTCTGTGCAAGTCGTTTTCGCTTTATGCCCACCCTATCGACAGGCTGAAGGAAGCACTTACAGGTCAGCGCAGGCACACACCTTTTAAGGCGCTTGACGATGTTTCTTTTGAACTGCAGCCTGGTGAGAGTCTTGGCCTTATTGGAACCAATGGTGCGGGTAAGTCCACGTTACTTAAACTGATTGCGGGTGTACTTGAGCCTGATGAAGGCTCCATCACTGCCCAAGGCCGTATTACGGGCCTGCTTGAACTAGGAACAGGTTTTGATCTTGAGGCCTCGGGCCGAGAGAACATTGCCATTAATGCTCGGCTTATTGGTCTTTCAGATGCAGATATTCGCGCCATCACGGACGAGGTCATTAACTTTGCCGAGCTGGGCCCTTTTATTGACATGCCCGTGCGCAGTTACTCCTCAGGCATGACCATGCGGCTTGGCTTTTCCATTGCTTACCATGCCCATCCGGCCGCCTTCATTGTGGATGAGGCTCTCTCGGTGGGTGATGCGCGGTTTCAGCAGAAGTGCTTCAACAAAATTAAGGCGTTTAAGGCTCAGGGCGGCGCCCTTTTATTTGTCTCCCACGACTTGAATGCCATTCGGCTATTGTGCAGCCGTGTCTTGGTGTTGAACAAAGGAAGTATCGTATTTAATGGGCCGCCTGAGCAGGCTGTGCAGGCCTACTACCAGCTCTTGGCAGGGCTTGAGGCAGCAGGGCTAACGGATAGTCTCCCTAACAACGCTGCGTTTCAGCCTATGTCGTCTCCCGATGTCGCCGCAGCCTCAGCCTATGGCTACAGGCAGGTACGCATCGCTGCGGTTCGGTTAACAGACCTTCAACACAACACGCAGCATCAGGTTACACCGGAGGCACCTTGCTCACCGCCGGTTCCTGTGGTCTCGGGCAGCCAAGTGCATGTGGAGGTTCAGATTGAATCGGACATTGCCTACGAGGCCACCGTGGGTTTACTTATTCGTGATCGGTTTGGCCAGGATATTTTTGGAAT
>JALRJP010000172.1 GCA_023261135.1 Burkholderiaceae bacterium
GGGGTGGTGCTGCCCTCCTCGGGTGGAACCATCTACGGCCTGCCACAGACCACCCCCATCGATGAAACACACCCGCTCGAGCCCATTTGCTCTTACGGGGTCACCAAATTGGCGCTTGAACAATACCTGCATATTTTTGAGCGTGTGCATGGGCTTACCTTCGCCGCGGTACGCATTTCCAACCCCTTTGGTCCCGGTCAATTCCCAAGGCCGGGTCATGGTGTAGTGGCAGCCTTCGTGTCCGCAGGCCTGCGTCAGCAGCCTCTTGAGATCTGGGGCGATGGTTCTATTACCCGCGACTACATCTTTATCGAAGATGTCATCAAGGCGCTGGTCCTTGCGGCCATGCATCCCACATCACTTACTGTCAACGTGGGCAGTGGCGAGGGTTTAAGCCTTAATGCCCTGCGTCGACAGATCGAGGCTTGCCTGGGGTATCCACTCGTCTGCCAGCACACCAAAGCCCGCGAGGTCGATGTGCCTGCTAATGTCTTAGGTATTCAAAGGGCTCAACAGGTACTGGGCTGGCAGCCTCAAACAAGCCTTGCCGAAGGCCTTGCCCAGACAGTCCGCTGGATGCGCCTGCATCTAGACAGCCCTAAAAACTAGGGCTCGTAAAGGGGCGGGGAACCAAGAATAACTGCCGACCGTGCCCGGCCTTTTCCAAAATCAATGTAGCCCTCGGCCTTAAGTTGTGCGAGGCCTCGGGCAACGGTTTCGCGAGCCAAATTCGCCATGACAGCAATCTGGTGTTGCGTTGGGAGTTTTTCGATGTGCAGGCTGCCATCGGGATGCCTGACGGCAAGATCGGTCAGTACGGCAAGAATTCGAGCCTTGGCACTGCCACTGGCCACAAGCGCCTGATGGCTTGAGGCCTGACGCAGGCGACCCGCAAGCCAGATCATCATGCGCTGACTGCCCTTCGGATTGTTGAAGAAAAACTCACGTGCCACGGCGCAAGGCAGCAAAAGCACCACTGAGGGCGCAATGGCCATCACCGAGGCCGACCTGGGCTTACTATCAATAACAGCAAGCTCACCAAAGAACTCGCCTTCTTCAATAATGGAAAGGCCAACATCGCGACCCGAGGCATTGGTGTCAAAAACCTGCAGTTGGCCGTTTAATAAAAAGAAAAGATCGTTTTGATTGTCGCCTTGCTTAATCACGAAATCGCGAGGCTTATACGATTTCGCGACCATACTGTATGCAAGGCTTTGGCTTGTCATGTCATCAAGACCTGCAAGCAGAGGTAAAGACTTTAGATAATCAACGGGAACCATACACCCCTAGGGGTTTGGCCTTGCAGCTACCACCAGCCAAGCAAAAAGAAAAACCGCAGCGCAAGTTGATCGCGACGGTTTCGACGAAACTGGCTGGCT
>JALRJP010000173.1 GCA_023261135.1 Burkholderiaceae bacterium
GCAAAGCCCCCCACGCCGGTCGACACTGCAGATGCTGGGGATAAAACCTTGGCTTCGGTTGCAGCTCCAGAGCCTCCTAAGCCTGCTGAGAAGCCGCAGCGCTCTCCCGTTAAGACGGTAGCGGTGGTCCCGGGCGGGGTTGTGAATGTTCAAGTGCCCGTGCCGCCGCGGCCGCCTGCAACCAGTGGCCTTACGCAGAAGCTTCCTAGTGTAGGGAACAGCGCGCGATGGTAGATTCCGTCAAACGGGCATCGAAATCACTGGTAAAACGCTTATCTCAACCGTACCCGGCGAGGTCTGTGTTCTTGCAATTGGTGAGGTCCATACCGCAGTCATTCGTTATGAGCGCGTCGGGACTTTTCTTTCTAACGGGTCTAGCTTTTCCCTCTGCCTTCGCTCAGACATCGCCTAGACCCCTCAAAGAGGGCACGCAAGCCTCGCAAAAAGTTCTGGCTCCTAGCCTGCTTTCAGAGTCCTGTGTTCTTAAGCCTCGTGAAGATATGGCGCCCGCTCCAGGATTGCCGGTAGATCAACTGTTTTACTGCGAGCAGCGTCTTGCGGGAAGCCTCGTTGTCTCTCGTGCCGCTCAAGGACTTGAGATCTCTAAGGCCTATCAACAGTCGCGTGCTGCCCCGCAAAATAACCAGCGCATGAGTTGTGGTGGTCAGGCTTTTGCCATTCCGGAACTCGGCCCGAATACGGCAGGAATTCCCTGTCGGCTCACCAACGGTGGCTGGCCACACCTTGTTCTTTTGCATGAAAGCAATGGTCAGTTAATGGCACTCGAGGCTTCGCCTGGATTATTACCCACCCTAGCGTCTGCATTGGGAACGAATGCACCACCGCTCTCAAAGTCTCAGGCCACAGACATTCTTCAGCGCGTGTTTGGTGGGCCCGTCCCCCTTGCCTCGGCAAGTGACCTTAGTGGTTTTAACGATGCACTGAAGGATGCACGTGCTGCCAACGCCCAGGGCCGATATCGGGATGCCGAATCGCTCTACCGAACACTCCTTGATCTTCAAACCAAGGTGTTAAAACCCGCTGACACCGCCATTGCAGAGACCCTTATGGACCTTGCCCTGAACGTCAGCAACCAAGGGCGAGATGAAGAGGCTTTGGCGCTTTTCCGCCGGGCAGAGCCTATTCTTCAGGCCTCGGCGAATAGGGCTGATCGCGCAAGGTTTTCTTCGTATCAGGGCTATCACGCGGCAAACGCCGCGCGTTACGATCAGGCCCTTCAGTTTGCCTCGGCTGCGGTTGCCGAATGGCGCGCCATTGCGCAGGGACCCAATCTTAATTTTGCAAGCCTCA
>JALRJP010000174.1 GCA_023261135.1 Burkholderiaceae bacterium
ATGAAATGCGTTTTGTGAAGGAACTTCAAGAACGTATTCAGAAGGCGGGTCTAGAGGACCGTATCCATTTCCTGGGCGACCTTCCGGTTCAAGCCATTCGCGATTGGTTTCAGACGGTCGATATCTGCGTGGCAGCTTCCCGTCGTGAGGGCTTCGGGCTTACACCGCTTGAGGCCATGGCCTGCGGGGCTGCAGTAGTTACATCCGACGCAGGTGTCTGGCCATGGATTGTTGATGAGGAGGTTGGCCGTATTTTTCCAGCGTCAGCGCCTGCAGTCCCGAATCCTAAGAGCCTAATTGATGCCCTTGAGCCCTTGTTAGCTGACCCCGGCCACACAGCGCGTCTTGGCCAGGCTGCACGATCACGTGCCGAGCAAAGGCACGCCATTCAGCAAGAGGCAACTGCGATTCATGACGTTTACGAAAGCCTGCGCGACTAACGACTTAAGCAGATAGGTGCTGATGCAAGCCGTTCTCGCACCAGACCAAGCGCTGCGCGCGGGTTCGGGCCTTGACCGCGGCACTGGCTGCACGCATTTCAGTGGTGGCATACCCCCGGTCGTGATCAAGATGCAGGGTGATGGTGCTGTAGCGAATTTGCTTGGCAAGAACGCCTGCATGCTCGAGTCGCAGTCCAAACTCAAGGTCGGGCCCGCCGTATTGCATCTCTTCATTAAAGCCATTGACTTTAATTGCGTCGCTTCGAAAGCACGAGGAGTTATGACCATTGAAAGACTTTTTTGTCGGCAGCCATTGGTTCAATAGCGAGCCCATGCCTGCGGGAAGGCGCCATTTCAAAGAATGCCAGCCCGGTGAATGACCCTGCTGGCTATGCCATTGCGAAGAGAAGATACGTTGACTTGCGACGTCGTCCTTGCAAATTCGTTGGCTGAGGTCAAGAGGAAGCTTGTAGTAGCCGCCACTTAGAAAACGGCCAGGCTCAGCAAGCTCTAAATGCTTGCGTACGAAGTCGCCTCGTGCAATGCAGTCACCGTCGGTAAAAATAAGATAGTCGCCCTGGGCCTTGGCAATGGCGGCATTCAGTATTCGGCATTTGCGAAAGCCCTGATCGGGCTGCCAGACATAGTCAAGCTTAAACGGAAGTTCAGCGCGTAAGCTTTCAAGCCGCTTTCGGGTGGCATCTTCCGAGCCATCGTCCGCCACAATAACGTCGAAGCCTTGGGTGTCTTGGTACTTAAACCCCCAAAGGGTCTTCTCAAGCCAGTCGGGCTGGTTGTAGGTGGTGAAGATAACCGTGGTCTTCATGGTTTCGCATTGTATAAGTGCTCTGGGCCTGATGTT
>JALRJP010000175.1 GCA_023261135.1 Burkholderiaceae bacterium
CCCAGCGCGCAGCCAAGCGGTTTGTGCCCGTGAACTGCGGCGCAATTCCTAAGGACCTTATTGAAAGCGAGCTCTTTGGGCACCGCAAAGGGGCTTTTACAGGCGCTATTTCTGATCGCATGGGTCGGTTCGAGCTTGCCCAGGACGGGACCCTGTTTTTAGATGAAATTGGTGACCTGCCCCTTGATATGCAGGTCAAGCTTCTACGTGTGCTGCAGGAGCGAACCGTCGACCCTATTGGGTCAAATAAGCCTATCGATATCAACGTGCGTGTCGTTGCCGCAACCCACAAAGATTTGGAAGTGGAGGTTCAGGCAGGCCGTTTTCGTGAAGACCTTTATTACCGTCTAAACGTTCTTCCTGTTACAACGCCGCCTTTGCGTGAGCGTCCTGAAGACATACAGGCGCTCTGCGAACACTTCGCAAAAGAACATGCCAACCCCAATAAACTGCCCGTTGAATTATCTGAGGTATTGCTGACGAAGCTCGTTCACTACGAATGGCCGGGCAATATTCGTGAATTGTCGAACTTGATGGCTCGATTTAGCGCCCTCTTTCCAGGTAAATCCATTTGCTACACCGATATTCCCTCGATGATGCTGCCCAAGGGTCTTCGAGACGGGCAGGCAGAACTCTCAGTGGCCGCGTTATCTGCAGCAAAACCAGAGCCTGCCGCTGCTTCAAGCATCGAGCCACATGCAACAACAGCAGAAATCGAGCCTTCCGCCAGTCCGGAGGTTAGTGAGGCCGGAAACATAGAAATCCACGAAGCAAACCAGGACGAACTGAAAGTTGTGAGCGTTCAGTCGCCTGATGCTGCTGGCCCAGCGGCGGCGGGACCCGCCGACTACAACCCCATTGAGGACCTCATTGCGTTGGCGCAGGGAACACCCTTGCCAGCCATTGACTCTATTCCGTTAAAGCAGCGCATTGCGGAACTTGAGAAAACGCTTATTGAGCAGGCCCTTCAGCAGGCCGAAGGCAATGTATCGCAGACCGCTCGTATTTTGGCGATTCAGCGCACCACGCTGATTGAGAAAATCAACAAGTACAACCTTAAAGCCCAGGCCGACGAGCCTTCAACCGCTTAAATTAGCCGTCAACAATAATTTCAATGCGTCGGTTCCGTGCCCGGCCGGCCGCGCTGTCGTTGGTATCGACCGGGCGTGTATCGGCATGACCACTCACACTAATACGACTCATTGCCACACCAGCACGCTGCGACATGAAGTCGGCCACAGCAGACGAGCGAGCGGCAGATAAGTCCCAGTTCGACTTAAACCGCTCGTTCATGACC
>JALRJP010000176.1 GCA_023261135.1 Burkholderiaceae bacterium
CACAAAAAGAACAGCGGCCGCAAGCAGGCTCGCCAAGTTAACCTTAGGCTCCGACCAGGATGTCAATTCACGGAGAATGTTTCGCAGGCCGATCGGGACATGCAATGTCACCATAAGAACAAAGGCAAGATAGAAGCTTAGCCAAACCATGTTGTCGCGCGTGCGACCGAGAATTTCGGCTGCAGTAAGACCGCCCTGAACAGCAAGAATCATGGTGATTAAATGCACCACAAGGCAGGCGGCCAGAACCATGGCCGATAACCTTTGAATACGAAAAAGCCTGCGGTCAAGAGCCGCGGACGCTGACCTCATCGCGCCATCCTTTTTAGCCCTGCAATGCTTGCTGTTGGCGCAAGCTGCTTAGGACAAAGCTCTGTACAACTTGTATGCGTGTGACAGGCAAGACATCCGGCATCGTTAACCACCGCTTCAAGCCGTTCTTGCTTTGCCGTATCACGCACATCGTTCATTAGCGTCCAGGCGCGGTTCAAGGCGGCTGGCCCCAAGTAGTCCGGACGCCAGCTTACGACGTCACAGCTTGAATAACAGACGCCACAACCAATGCACTCAATGGCAAGGTCAACGGCCTGGCGCTGCTTGGACTCGGGCTCCACCCGAGCAAATTCATCGTGCCTTGTCGTACTGCCCTGAAATTGGCCTTTTGCCTTTGCCCATTTGTCGAAGAAGGGGGCCATGTCAGTAACAAGGTCTTTGACAACAGGTAGGTTACGCAGAGGCGCAATTTCAAGCTGCCCATCTTCAGCAACCTTGTCGACATGGGTTCGACATGTCCATCGCGCCTGACCATTGACCACCATGGCGCAGGAGCCACAGACACCCACCCGACAGGCAAATCGGTAGGAGAGGCTGGGATCGATCTCGCGCTGAATGTAGGTCACGATATCGAGAACCGTTTGGCTTGGCTGCCGAGGAACCTCGTAGGTCTGATACTCGCCCTGCTCTTGGCCACGCCAGACGCGTACTCTCACAACGGATGCTTCAGAGGCAATGGCCTGAGTCATTGGGCAAGCTCCTTGAGTTGCTTATGAAGATCATCGGAAATTGAAATGCCGTTTTGCTCGGCCTGCCGTCGCAGACCAAAGCGTCGCTCACCGGGCAATCGCACCTCGGGGTCTTGGCCAATAAATGCAATAAGGTCTTCCATTCGCTGAAAGTAGCCATCTTGTGACTGCAATCCGATATCAATGGCCAGAACCGCCTGAGCGATGCGAGGTCGATTACCCTGAAGCTCAAAAAAGGAATCGGCTTCAAAACCATAGG
>JALRJP010000177.1 GCA_023261135.1 Burkholderiaceae bacterium
GTTTCAATCCAGCCCAGCCAGTGGGCAATTAATAGCGAGATGAACAACGCGATCGAGAGGCCAACCCGAATGGCAAGCGCCTTTACGGTGTTATTACTTTGGCCCTTGTCGCGCATAAGGTAAAAAAGTGCCGAGCCAAGACTGGAGATAATTAGCACGAAGGCGATGGCAATAACAATTTTCATATGACTCATTATCGGCTAAACCTTGCTGCATTGTTTTGCCTCGCCCTTGCCATTCTCGGGCTTGTACTTGCCAATTGGCAATGGAGTCGGGCTCAATTCAAGGAACAACAAATTGAGCGTGCGGCGCCAAGAGGCTCCTTAGATTCGGTCGTCAGCATGCCAACCGCACTCGGTGGCCCAGGCTTTTCATGGTCGAAAGATCGATCCGCAGATTCCCTGGATCAGAAGACCTATCGATTGCAGGGAGGCGAGTGGATTACTGGCACTCAGCTTTTCCTTGATAACCGGGCCTTGAACGGTCGAGCCGGAGTTCATGTGCTTACAGCGGCGCGTCTCAATGATGGCTCCATTGCTTGGGTGAACCGTGGCTGGGCCCCTAAGACGCCGGGAACTCAAGGCCCTACTGCAGAGCCCTTCATACAGGCAAGCGTTCATCCCCCAAACCAAACGACTCTTGATAAGGGCTTCGAGGTGGTTGCCCACAAGAGTTTAATGCGCCGTGTGGAGCTCTCTGAAAACGATGCTGTACTTCGACAGGGCGCGCTTTGGCAGAACTTTGATGCCAGGGCGGCTAGCGAACTGCTAGGGCGCCTTTTGCCAAACGAAGCCGTGCAACTGTGGCCGGTGATCTTTTGGGCAGCAGCCTCCCTGGAGGACGGTCTGGTTCAGCAGCCTCCCCGCATTGCCCAGGATGATGTAGCCAAACACTACGGCTACGCCTTTCAGTGGGTATTGCTTACCCTTGTCGCGCTATTCTTTGCCTGGAAGCTCGGGAGGAAGAGTTCAGCAGCCGAGGCTTAAATAATGATGCGCAAAGAAAGGACAAGATGAAGTCTCGACTCACGTTATGGCTAATTGTTGCGGTTTGTATCGCGCCTGTCCTTCTGTCTTACATGTTTTACTACGGCATTCGCCCCGATGAGCGCACCAACTACGGCGAGCTTATTCAGCCCCAGCTTGACCTTACCGCGCTTCCTGTAAACCCCTTGGTCAAGCCTCAGGCCGAGTCCGGCTTTCTTGACGTCCTTCG
>JALRJP010000178.1 GCA_023261135.1 Burkholderiaceae bacterium
ACGCCGTGCAAATGCCGCGCACCAGCGCGTTACGCGAGAAGCGACCCACCCCCAGCAAAGTGCCCAAGATGGTGGTGAGGAAAATCCCGACGATGGCAACGCGCAACGTATTGGCCAAACCGACCAAGAAGGCGCGCCAGTAGCCTTGACCCGAGTCATAGGGAATCGGCGTTTCGCCGATATCAAAGCCGGCAGCCTGCGTCAAAAAGTCGAAGCCGCTTTGGATGCCGCGCGCTTCCATGTTGATCAATGTGTTTCGGGCAAGTAACCACAGGGCGCTTGCGATAACCGTGACCGCAAGCAGCTGATAGACAAGACCGCGAAAGGCCTGGCTTCGCCATGACCAACGGCTTCTTTTGGGAGGCGCTGTTTGAGAGCTCATAAGGTCGTTTTATGGGTAGTGGGCTGCCGTGCGTGGCAGCTCGAAAACAAAAAGCCGCTTATCAAGGAACGCGACCTGATGGCGCGAAAACTTGATAGGCGGCTGGCGACTGGGCATAGCGCCCAGTCAAGTTACTCGCAGCTTAACGCAGGGGGTAACCGTACATCAGGCCGCCGTTGTTCCACAGGTTATTGGTACCGCGGGGCAGACCTAAAGGAGAGTTTGGACCGACATTACGCTCGAAGATTTCGCCGTAGTTGCCGGTTGCAGCAATGGCGCGGGCCATCCACTGTGCGTCCAAGCCGAGCAACTTACCGGTATCGTCTTTAGAACCCAAGATACGGCCGATCGCGGGGCTGGGGTCGTTCTTCATGGCTTCAACGTTAGCCTTGGTCACGCCCAACTCTTCTGATTCAAGCAAGCCATGGATCACCCACTTGACGATGGCAAACCACTCGTCGTCACCACGGCGAACCATGGGGCCTAACGGCTCTTTAGAGATCAACTCGGGCAGGATGGTGTACTCCTTGGGATCCTTCGCTTCTTTGTTACGGATGGAGGCCAAGCCCGATGCGTCCGTGGTGTAAGCGATGCAGCGACCAGCGAAGAACGCAGCCACTGAGGCGTTGAAGTCTTCAAACACGACCGGCTTGATGTTGAGGTTGTTAGCCTTTGAGAAGTCGGTCAGGTTTTTCTCGGTTGTGGTGCCTGATTGCACGCAAACCGTTTGGTTTTTGAGCTGCTTGGCGCTCTTCATTTTGGTTTTGGTGGGAACCATGAAGCCTTGGCCATCGTAGTAGGTGACGCCCGTGACGCTCAAGCCCAAAGAG
>JALRJP010000179.1 GCA_023261135.1 Burkholderiaceae bacterium
GGCTTCAATGCTTGCTGATGTTGACATGACATAAACCTCGTTGGCGCTGTAGGTAAGAAACTGAAAGAACGTTCATGATGCAAAGGGTACTGGCCCATCTCTTCTTATTCTGCCTGGTTTACTTTTCTTTAAGTTCGGCGCCAAGCCTTGCCCAGCAAAGGCTTGATGCTAGGGCTTTGCAAGATGCGCTGTCGGTACCCGGTACCGTCATTCTTATTCGCCATTCGGCAACCTTCTCGGGTATTGGTGACCCGGAGAATTTTCGGATTGAAGACTGCAGCACGCAGCGCAACTTATCACCCGAGGGCCGCGCCCAGGCAAGAGCCTTTGGACAATGGTTCCTTGATCGAGGGCTTAAACCTTCAGCAGTGCGTTCAAGTCAGTGGTGCCGATGTCTTGATACGGCCACGGAGGCCTTTGGTGGTCACCCCCCCACGCAACCCTGGCCTGCTTTAAATTCTTTCTTCCAAGGTCACGGCCATTGGCCAACACAACGCGATGCTATTTCGAAGGCACTTGCTGACCCCATGGCCTCAGGTGTCACTGCGAAAGGCTTTGAGGTCTGGGTAACCCATCAGGTCTTAATTTCGTCTTTAACAGGTGTCTATCTAAGCATGGGGGAACTGGTCGTGGCCAGACCCACGCGAGTGCTTGACCCCTCTGGCCGTCCCAGCCCCATTCAGTGGCAGGTCGTTGGTAGGGCCCTTATTGACAAAGGCTTTCAGTAGTCGGGCTACCCGAGAGCAGAGGCTTTAAGAACTTTCCGGTGTAACTGCCGGTCTGCTCAGCCGAATCGGCCAAGGTTTCAGGGCTGCCTTCGGCAATAATTTCGCCGCCTGCCTGTCCGCCTTCAGGTCCAATATCAATGAGCCAGTCGCAGACTTTAATGACATCGAGGTTGTGTTCAATCACAAGCACTGTGTTGCCTGCGTCGGTGAGACGGTGCAGCAGGCTTAACAAGACGGCGGTGTCGTGAAAATGCAGCCCCGTGGTAGGCTCGTCAAGCACATAAAGTGTCTTGCCGGTGCCGCGTTTCGATAACTCACAGGCAAGCTTAACCCGTTGTGCTTCCCCTCCTGACAAAGTGGTTGCGCTCTGCCCAAGCTTGATATACCCAAGCCCCACTTCGTTAAGTGTTTCGAGTCGTCGAGCCACATTTGGTACGGCCGAAAAGAAG
>JALRJP010000017.1 GCA_023261135.1 Burkholderiaceae bacterium
CTTCATTTTTTTACCGTTGACGTTTATTCCCCCTGAACTATTAACTCTGCTCAGCCACATGTCATAAGCAATAACTTGCTTTTTACCCTCATCAGCAAGGCCCCCTGTCAGGGCGAGTGGTGTGCCGATTTTTATGGTTTGAGCACCAAGCATCGTGTTCGATCCTAAAAGAGATGCACTGAGAACAACCATTGACATAATCTTGCAAGCTGTTTGTTTAAGTGATTTCATAAATAGGTCCTTTTATTAATAGGATGAATTTCTTATCCGATCCTACGCCGATTGGACTGGCTGGGAACACGGGTTAACCCTAAAAAGCAGTATTTGTTTCTTCTAGTTGTTTCCAAAGGAGCGTTTGCCGCTCTCTTAGGGTTCGAGTTGCACCAGGCTGTGGCTTGATTTGATTTCTATAGATCTATTTTGGTGCACTGCACTGAGCAGCGGTGGTTCAAATAAGCGGTAAGAAGCGTGTTACTCAATGACTCGAGGTCTGATGAGCACGTTGATCTTGCACATTTTCTGGCTCCAATACTTTTGTACGAAGGTGTTCTTTCGCTTCGCCTCAAATGATCCGAGCGGCGATCTTTCTTGAGTGTCGGAGTGCCGCAAGATCGATCAGCCCTTAGAGGCATTTTGTTAATCGAGAAATGGCCTGTTGAATCTCAGCAACTACAGGATGGGCTGAAGAAAACGTCAGTA
The DNA here is from genome assembly GCA_023261135.1 of Burkholderiaceae bacterium. Taxonomy (GTDB): domain Bacteria; phylum Pseudomonadota; class Gammaproteobacteria; order Burkholderiales; family Burkholderiaceae_A; genus Hahnella. Next base: position 700 of record JALRJP010000017.1, read on the forward strand.
TCACGAGCTATGCCAGTTCCCCCTGCCTCAAGCAATCGCGAGATAGTCATGCCCGCGGTTAAAGGCTTGACGTTCGCTAGTCTTGCTCTTGGTGTTAAACTTACTGTGTGCCTCGGAAAGCATTTTTCAAGGAAAAAAGGTGCTTTTAAGAAAAGAAGCAAAAAATCCAATAAAAAGGGAGGAAAGCTCTATGACTGCAACAAGTTTCGTAAAAAAAGTTTTATTCACCGGTGTTTTTATGGCAGCCGCGGTGGTTTTACCCGGGTGTGCGTCCATGACGGCGGGTGGGTCTGAGAAGGTTGTCGTTCATATCAATGAGGGCACTGACAAGGCGCCTGCGGTACTTAGAAATGTCGCCAACCTCCTGAATGCATCTCCAAATACGAAGGTCGTCGTTGTTGGGCATAGCAAGGGCATTGACTTCATGCTCGACGGCGCTAAAGATTCCAAGGGCAACCCCTTTGATTCAACGATGCAGACTTTAAAGGCGCGCGGCGTTGAGTTTAGGGCGTGTGCGAACACATTCAAGGCTCGTAAACTCGATACAGCTTTGCTCTCGCCCGATGCGGTCATTGTGCCTTCAGGTGTTGCTGAAATCGCCACATTACAAGCAAAAGAAGGTTTCGTTTACCTGAAGCCCTAGTAGAAGTGTCTTGCAAGGTTTTCGAGAGTGATGGTTGTCTTTCGAGAATCTCTGCAAGGCGTCATGCCTCCAGAGTAGGACGGTAATTCGTTGGTGCTGGGTCCTCTTGGCAGGGGTTTGGTCTTTGGGCTTGGTCTATTAACGCTCTCGTTCTACGTTTATCCAGACTATCCCCTGTTGTCCCTGGGGCTCGTTTTGTTGTCAATGGTCGTGGGATTCTGGCTTCGAAAACCTCTTCTGCAGGAGCCGTTCCTTAAAAAAAATATCCCTGAGTATTTGCAGCAGATTGTCGTCAATGACTCGACGAGCATCCACGAAAAAATTCTTCGATCAAAGGAAAGGCGGTTTACAGTCAATCTCGATCGGTTCGAGCTGAAGTTTTCCTACGCTTCAGGGCTATCTGAGAAATCCTTGTTAGAGGATAAAAACCTGTCTTTAATGATGTTGGATGTAGTCGATCGACGCTCTGGTTTTACCTTATGCCGATTTCAGCCTTCCCCAGATCCAAAAACGCGACACGGGGACTTTCACCCCCAGACTTTTGGAGATGATTCCCTTGTAACGACTCTGGAAGGGGAGCTAAGGAGGTACTTGGAAGAACTAAAGAAGCTTGACTAAGCCGTCGGTGATCTGAGCTGCTTTGAATATACTGGGTAAGGTTGGCTTTTAGAGAGGCATCACGTTTGGCATGAGAGTTTCTTCGTCAAGGTTGGATTTTGTTCAGACCTCTATTTTGCTCATGCTGCCACCCATTTTTTGGGCGGGTAATGCAATTGTAGGACGGCTCGTGGTTGGAGTCATTCCACCTCTCGCATTCAATTTTGGTCGATGGGCAATAGCATTTCTTATTCTTCTTCCCTTCTGCTACAAAGAGCTCAAAGATCTTTCGTTTTGTTGGCGATCTTTCTTACGACTTTTCATATTGGGCTTCCTAGGTATAGCGTCTTATAACGCCCTGCAGTACGTGGCTTTAGTAAGTTCAAGCCCAATCAATGTGACGCTTGTTGCATCATCCATACCAGTATTCATGTTGTTAGTTGGACGTTTTGTTTACGGCGTTCATTTCCGTATGGTCGCGCTGATGGGAGTCTTATTGTCTGTTCTAGGTGTGCTCGTGGTTATTAGCAGGGGAGACTTATTTGCCTTGCTCGCTCTTGAGCTTGTTGTGGGTGATCTTCTTATGTTGGTTGCTGCTTTGAGTTGGACCTTTTACAGTTGGATGCTTGCGCGGCCAGACCCTCAACTATCGATGGTGGAAAAAATTCGGCCTCACTGGGTCGCCTTCTTAGCTATTCAGATTGGTTTTGGAGCCATCTCATCTTTTGTTTTTGCAGTCATAGAATGGCGTCTTTCTTTTGGCGCTTGGACGTATGAGTTGGAATGGGGTCCTACCCTCATTGCAGCCCTTATTTATGTCGCCATTTTCCCCGGGATCGTTGCTTTTCGGGCCTGGGGGCTTGCAGTTCAAAGGGTAGGCCCGAGCTTTGCCGGGGTTGTAGTGAACCTTACCCCACTTCTAGCAGCTCTTTTTTCAGCAGTCTTCCTTAATGAGAAGCCAGAGCTTTACCACGGGCTTGCATTCGTATTAATCGTGATGGGCATCTTGGTCTTCCAACGTGCACGGTAATATTGTCGTTACTTGCTTGTGCTCTTAGGCGTCTTCAGCCTTAAAGTAGACTTCTTGTTGCTCGGATTTTGGTGTTTTGTCCAAGTCGCTTAGCCAACCAATCGAAGACCTTGCCCAAATGCTGAGCATAGGCTTGAGTTGCTCCCGCTCAGAGACGCAACCAAGGCGGACCATGACGCTGGTGGCATTGGTCTCTGCCCTTGAGAAGAGGGGGGTTGCGCAGGTTCCACAAAACACCTGGGCGCGCCGGTTACCACTTTGAGAAACTTTCACATAAGACTTTACTTCACCATGCAGAGAGAAGTTTTCTAAGGTCGTTGGAACACCGGCTCGAAGGGGTGCACCGGAGAGGATTTGACAGTCCTCGCAGTGGCAAGCCATGACCTTTTTAGGGTCAACACGCGCAGTAAAAGTAACAGCACCGCAGTGACATTTACCGTTTATGTTCATAAGAGACATAGGAGCACCTAGCTATATTGTTTCAATTAATACATTACCTACGGCCTGACCGCTCTCTAGGCGCTGATGCGCTTGAACGACTTCAGGAATAGGCCAGACAGAGTCAATAAAGGGGTAGGGTTCTACCTTGTTCACCCAAGTTGAAATGTCACTCAGGGCACTAGAGAGATCCTTATCTTTTAATTCGTACATAAATACCCATCTTAAAACTTGGTTTTTAAGCATGAAATCATAAAAGGGTATCGAAGGCTCAGGCACTTTGTCGCTTGCATACGCGCTTATAACCCCGTGCTTTGCAAGTACCGAAAGCGTTTGAGGAAGGTTCTCGCCGAAGGCAACCTCTACGATTCGATGGACCCCCTCGTTTTGTGTGGCGGCCAATATTTCTTTGGTTACGGATTGCGTTTGATAGTTGAAAACCAGGTCGGCTCCGGCCTTCAGTGCATGCTGCGCTTTTTCTTCTGAGCTTACGGTGGCCAAGACTCTTGCGCCTGCCCATTTGGCCAACTGGATGGCACAGTTTCCGACGGATCCTGCCCCACCCGTGACGAGTACGGTCTGATTTTTAATGTCACCGTCAGAGAATAAAGCTCTATGTGCAGTTAAGGCAGGTATCCCAAGGCTTGCTGCGATACGTTTGTCGACGTGACTACTGATTGGGACCGCAAGGCTTGACGGGATACAGATGTATTGTGCGGATGTACCCAAGGGCCTCTTCCACTGGCCGTTGAAGACCCAGACGGATTCACCTAGGCGACTGCTTGGTACGTCTTTACCGACTGCACATATCTCGCCCGCACCGTCGCTATTGGGAATAATGCGAGGGAAAGCATGTGGTTGGCCCCGAAAACCGTTTCTGCGTTTTATGTCCGATGGATTAATACAAGAGTAATGAAGGCGAACAAGGACATCATTAGCCTGTGGCTCGGGAACGGGCATTTCCCCGAATTCAAGGACTTGCTCCGCGGGGCCTTGTGTCTCGTACCAAGCTGCCAACATCGTTTTCGGAATGGAGGAACTGGGCATAATTTTTTCCTTGTTCCTTTTGCTATGTTGATTTCTTAGCGTCTTTGTACCAATCCAGAATCTGTTCGCCATTCCAGTGCAAAACGCCATCAAACTGGGAGATGTAGTCGTACACTTTTTCGAGGTACTTTATGCGAAATGGCTGCCCCGATATATAGGGGTGTATTGCAATCGCCAAAATTTTTGCGCGGTCCTCTCCCTCTTGATAAAAACGATCAAAGGAATCGATACATTTTTGAGTCCAATAGTCCGCTTCGTGATACTGGACGGCCATAACCGGAATGTCGTTGGTCTCGATGCTGTAAGGCAAAGTAATTAACGGCCCATTCTGTGTTTGGATTTCAGTGGGCTCATCGTCGTAGACCCAGTCTCCAATGTATTGAATCCCCTCTTGTGTCAGATAGTCAGGCGTCTCAAGGGTCTGTGTTAGCCCGGGTCCAAGCCATCCCACGGGGCGCTTCCCTGTAAATTCTTGGATGACATCAAGAGATTTCCGAATCATTGCGGCCTGATCTTCTTCTTTATGAATCGGCCCCTGCTGATAACTGTGCCCCATAAATTCCCAACCGGCGTCTCTGCATGCCTGCGCAACGCGGGGATACTCCTGGCAGACTTTTGCATTAATTGAAAGCGTTGGCTTTATGCCTAAGCGCTCATAGAGCTGATGGAACCTCCAAAATCCCACGCGCATTCCATATTCATGCCAACTCCAGTTGGGCACATCGGGTAAGAGGCTTGCGCCGGTGGGAGCAGGTATGACTTGACGGGCCATTGGCTTTTGAATGTCCCAGAACTCAAGATTGACAATTGTCCAGACAACAATTCGATTGCCCTGGGGTAACTTAAGCTTGGGTCGATCAACGATGGCGCTGAACGAACTCCTTTCTGCTGGTGTCATGACCATATCTAACCCTCATAACCTTCTACAACACGCATATCCCGCTCTGCTGCGTCGCCCATAACTTTTAGGGCCTCTTGGTAAGCCTCTCCCTCGTGGGTATCGAGCGCTGTCTGAAGGTCTGGGAACTCAACAACCACTGTTCTCTCCATGAGTCCCGATTCATAGACTTGGGAGGGTAATCCACGTATTAGAAACTTTCCCCCGGCTGCAGCGATTGCTGGGCCCGCTAAAGCCGCATAGTCTGCCATTGCCTTAGGGTCGTGAATTTTGCGATACATCGTTACCCAGTATGCTTTTGCCATGTTGATATCTCCTGAATATTGATTGGCTTCGTAAATGCCATTTGTATACAGATGTTGAAATACACACGCTTCCCTTGAGTACTATAACGGGGAATTCCATGTATAGAGAAGTTGAATTCGGTGTAACTGCAGGTTCTAACCAGAGGCGAAGGTTTAGGCCAGCCGCGCGGCACTTTTTGAGTCGTAGAAGTGGAATGTGTTTATAGTAAAGTCGCCTTACGCCAATTGATTAAATTCTTACGGAAAGTTCGTTGATATATGCCTCGCGCCTATTTTATTAACCCAGAAAACGCCTCAATCGAGGAGGTGGTCCTTAGCAATGGGCTTCAAGCCATCAAGACGCTTATCGGTCAGGAGAGCATTGATTCTGATGAGGTGGGTCGTGAAGGGGACCGGCTTTTTTTTGATGAGGCGTGTTTTATTCGGGCAAAGCCGGATGCTAAACGTTTTAAATTAGACACCCTTCCGCCAGTGGCCGGCAGCGGTGTTTTTGTGGGCTCTGCCGGGGATAGTAATACCCTTAAGGATCCTTCCGTTTCACTGGAGGCCTTAAGGGCGCGTGTGGTGTTTTCTTAGCCATGCCCAGCACGATTGAAGATTGAACATCGCTGAGTTCTAAAATGCTGGTTTCGTATGGTGCAGGCTAGCTCGGAACCCCTTGATGCTGTCTTTGCACCAGCATCACTCACCATCTTCAACACGCCGCTTGTTACACCGGTGTTACGTTTGGTTTCAAGACTTTGTTTGCGACTGCTCGGCTGGCGTCTTTTGGGGTCCATCGCACCGCAGATAAAAAAGGCCGTCGTTATTGCGGCGCCCCACACCAGTAACTGGGATCTCCCTTACAGTCTTATGGCTGGATTCGGCCTGGGCCTGCAAGCGCATTGGCTTGGAAAGGCAAGCCTCTTTCGATTCCCTTTTGGGGGGGTGATGCGTTGGCTTGGGGGCATTGGTGTTGAGCGCAGTCGCCCTGGTCAGCTTGTGTCCGCGGCAGTTAATTGCTTTAAAGCAAGCGAGGGACCATTATTTTTGATGATTCCTCCGGAGGGCACAAGAAGCAAAGTGCGCGAATGGAAAACCGGGTTCTATTACATTGCCCAAGGAGCTCAGGTTCCCATCATTCTGGCTTATATGGATCATGGAAAGAAAGAGGCGGGGCTAGGCCCCTGCCTAGAGATTACCGGCAACCTTGAGCAAGACATGGCAACTGTTAAGGCCTTTTACGCTCCTATACGGGGGCTTCGACCAGATCAGTTTGACGCGGGGACCTAGACTCTTACCTAAAGCCCGTGTTGGATGCTTGGGCTACGCATGGTAACCAGTTCCTCGGCTGCAGTAGGATGAACCGCAAGAGTTGCATCGAAGGCGGCCTTCGTGACTTTCATTTGCATTGCCACGCCAAGCAGCTGAGACATTTCGCCAGTGTCGGGTCCAATGGCATGGAAGCCAACAATTTCATCGTTATCGCGATTGACAAGCAGTTTAAAAAAGGTGCGTGAAGCATGGCCTGATACTGTAGCCTTAAGTGGACGAAAGCTTGACTTATAAACGTCAAGCCTCGGGTAAAGAGCAAGAGCCTGTTCTTCGGTGAGCCCTACTGTTCCGAGCTCAGGTGTTGTAAATACCGCTGTAGGCACAAGGTTATGGTTGACCGTAATGGCCTTGCCTCCAAAGGTATTGTCTGCAAAAGCATGGCCTTCGCGAATCGCCATAGGCGTTAAATTGACTCGATTGGTTACATCACCAACCGCATAAATATTGGCCAGATTCGTCTGCGAGTGCTCGGTTACTGCAATGGCTCCGTCTTCGTTGAGCCGTATTCCAATTTGTTCAAGCCCAAGATTCTCGGTGTTGGGCTTGCGGCCAATGGCCTTAAGAACAACATCTGCGGAGAGGCTCGCGCCATTTTCAAGCTGCACCTGAAGCCCGTTAGGAGATTTTTCAATTTTGGTTATGACCTGCCGATGATGCATCGCCATGCCCGAATGCTTTAGTTCGTCATTCAGTTGCTGCCGTAACTCTTGGTCGAACCCACGTAAAACCAAATCGCTTCTGTAGACGAGACGGACCTCGGATCCAAGATGGTGAAGGACACAGGCCAACTCCAGAGCAATGTAGCCCGAACCCTGCACGACCACTCGTCGGGGTTGAGTGTCAAGCTTAAAAAAGTCGTTGGAATCGATACAAAGCTCATGACCAGGAATCGATGCGTCTGTAACCGGCTGCGCTCCTGTGGCAATGAGGATGGTCTTGCCAGATAGCCTTTCTTGTTCGTTAATAAAAACCGTATTGGCATCGAGCATTCGGGCATGACCTTCAAAGATCACCACGCCTGACTTTTCGAGGTTCTCACGGTAGACCTTTTCGAGTCGGTCGACTTCTCGGTCCCGGTTTCGTTTCAGTGTGCCCCAGTTGAGCGAAGGGGAATCTACAGTCCAACCGTAGCCTTTTGATTCTTGAAACTCAACAGCAAAACGACTGGCATAGACCATTAGCTTCTTCGGAACACAGCCTCGAATAACGCAGGTCCCTCCGAGACGGTACTCTTCGATAAGTGCAACCTTAGCTCCATAGCCTGCTGCAATGCGCGCGGCGCGAACGCCCCCCGAGCCACCGCCAATAACAATTAGGTCGTAGTTCAAACTGTTAATCTTTCTAAAGCCATTGTTATAAAGCCCTCTTCCTCGATGAGCTCAGCATGAGCGGTTGTTATTAACAAAGTGATGACTGTTGTCTTTTAAAGCGAAGCTGAGTTAAGGCCAACCCCAAGAATACCAAGATGATTCCGGGCCATGCTGCCGGGCTTATCGCCTCGCCTAACAGCAGGGCGGCCGAGCCCATTCCGAACACAGGGATAAGAAGTGTGAAGGGTGCAACCACAGGGGCTGGGTGACGCCGCAGCAGCCAGGCCCAGCCCCCGTAACCGAGCAGACTTGCACCAAGGGCATTGAAGAGAAGACTTCCCCAAAAAACAGTGTCGCCGGTCAGCAACAGTTCTGCCGCTCGCTGCCAGGGGGCGATGCCTTCCAGAACAAAAGACAGAGGAGTAAGCGACAGTGCCGATACAAGAGATGCCCAGATCACCAGCGGAAGCGCAGAGACGGGCCCCATGGATTTTATGAATGTGTTGCCAATGCTCCAGCCCAGGGCCGCAAGCAGTGTGGCACCAAAGGCAAGGAGCGGCATGCTTTGTCCAAGGTCAAACCCAACCCAGGCAATGCCGCTGGCTCCAAGGCAGACACCAACAATCTGGCCCACTGTTGGCCTTACTTGGTGAATAAAAAGCGCGAGAAGAAGGGTAAAAAAGACCTGGCTTTGAACGACCAGTGATACGAGGCCGACAGGCATACCAAACCAGACCGCAAGAAAATTAAAGCCAAATTGCATGCTAAAGGCCGTAAGCCCGTAGCCAATTAGTAGTTGTAACGGTATTGCGGGCCGGGGGACAAAGAAAATAAAGGGCAGTGAGACAAGAAAAAAGCGCAAGGAGACAAAGGTGAGGGGGGTGACCTCATCGAGGACCCATCGCATGGTGACAAAGTTCGTTCCCCAAATTGCCATTACGCCAAGGGCAAGAAAAAGATGAGGAATAGGCATGGGTGAAGGGGCGCTGTGCGGGCTGAAAGCGCGATTATGCAGGGTCTTCCAGCAAGATCTTGCGGTAGTGATCAATCAGTTGCTGGTTGCCGATGCTTGGCGTTAGATTCTCTTGATAACTTTGTTTGGTCTCGTCCCAGGCCAGCATGGACTCGGTAGCGTAGTAGAGCCCAATACGCGCGTAATCGGCCTTGGCGGCAAACCGAGAGTGCAAACATCCTAGTAAGTCGAGACCGGAAACCACCCCTTTCAGCAAAGCAATGGGTACGTGCCGAACCTTGACCCTGGCCCTTAAAATGGTCTCTATCATGGCGATCTGGTCCATGGGGCAGAGTGCAGGGCCTGGGCCACCAATGACAAGTGTTTGGTTGCGTCGCTCGGGCTGGTTAAGGCAGTCCACCAAGAACTCCGCCAGGTCCTTGTCCGAGATGGGCTTGCAGTAGGTGAGCCGCCCATTGCCAAAGACATAGAAGGGGCCACCTTGCTTCACCCGTTGCAGCTGACCACTTAAGGATTTAAAGAAGGCGGTGGGCCGCACAATGCTGTAACTAAGGCCAGAGGCCTTGAGTTCATCCTCGAACTTGAGCTTGGCATACTGAAAGGCTAGCTTGGGCTTTTGTACGCATATGGCCGAGAGCAACACAAATTGCTCAACGCCGGATCGCTGAGCAGCGGCAAGAAGGTTTGCATTCACTTGGTAGTCAACCGCCCAGGCATCCTCGGCCTCTCCGGTTCGCGAGGCAATACAAGAGATAACGGCTCCGATCGGGTCCTTGACTTCAGCGGCCTTCATTCTTAGGACCCTTTCACAGGCTTCGGGGCTACCGAGATCCTGGCGGGATAGTTCAAGAACCGTATGGCCAAGCTGAACAAGCCGTTTCAGCGTGGCATTCCCTATCGTGCCTGTGGCACCCGCAAGTGCAATTACCATAGTGCGCACAAGCATAGCGGAGATACAGAATGAATCGAATGTTGCGCCAGGTGGGTCAGAGGCTAGCGGCGTTTCTGGTTAAGCCTGTCGATCAGGGGCAGGTCTCTCCGCCATCAAACAGTCTTCACCTTCGCGCGGCACTTCAGCCGGGCGACGTACTCTTGGTTGAGGGTTCGTCCCGAATAAGTGTCGCCATTAAGTACCTGACGCAATCCACTTGGTCGCATGCGGCGCTATATGTGGGTGAAGATCTGCTGCGGGGTAAGGCCCCCGAGGGGCATTGTTTTGTAGAGGCCGATGTCGTTGAGGGGGTTCGTACCGTGGGGTTTGAGGAGTTTGATTGCTGTCATACCCGAGTCTGTAGGGCGCGTGGTCTGTCTGAGGAAGAGCGTCAAGCTTTGGTTCGGTTTGTCATGCACCGGATCGGTGACCGTTATGACCTCCGTAATATTGTGGACCTCGCCCGCTATCTTCTGCCCACACCGCCTGTACCCAGTCGATTTCGTCGTCAACTTTTAAGCCTTGGCAGTGGCGAGCCCACCAAGGCTATTTGTTCCTCGCTTATTGCCGAGGCCTTTGAGTCGGTGCGTTACCCTGTTATTCCGAATGCCTACGGCCCGGGGGTATCGGGCAGTCAAAAGAAACTTGCCTCAAACCTTGGGCTCCAACTTTATAAGCCTGCCCATTCAAGTCTGGTTACGCCGCGTGACTTCGACGTCTCACCTTACTTCGAGATCATTAAGCCCACCCTTGTGTCGCAGTTTAATCACCGCGATCTTGAATGGGTCTCGGACCAGGGTCTTTAATTATTCACGCATACAATGATAGCCATGCGACCTGACACCCCTTGCATTGCTATTTGTTCAACCGCCCAAGGTGACGACGTCTGCCGTGGCTGCGGTCGAACTTTCGACGAGATCAGCCGGTGGATCTTCATGGATCAGGCCGAGCGCGATAAGGTCTGGGACCGTATTGAAGCCGAGGGTACGGCTCTTCGGTTTACAACCTACAAAGAGCGGGCATAAAAAAGGCCTCCTTTTTAGGGGAGGCCAGCCTTGCTTGAACTCTTTAGAAGAGCCCCAAGATCCCTTGTGGGATCGTAGGGCCCGCCGTAATTAGGCTTTAAGGTCGTACCGATCGGCATTCATCACCTTCACCCAGGCAGCAACAAAGTCTTGCACGAACTTTTCTTTATTGTCGTCCTGGGCGTAGACCTCGGCGTAGGAACGAAGAATGGAGTTCGATCCAAAGACCAGGTCAACCCGTGTTGCTGTCCAACGTGTCTTACCTGTCGTACGCTCAACGATGTCGTAACTATTACGTCCGGTTGGCTTCCAGTTGTAGGTCATGTCCGTAAGGTTCACGAAGAAATCGTTGGTTAGCGTGCCTACGCGGTCAGTGAATACCCCGTGCGCACTACCACCGTGGTTCGTACCCAGTACACGCATGCCGCCTACAAGCACCGTCATTTCGGCTGCTGTTAAGCCCATAAGCTGTGCCCGATCCAAGAGCATTTCCTCGGCCGAGACCACGTAATGCTTTTTAAGCCAGTTACGGAAGCCATCGGCAAGGGGTTCTAAGACCTCGAAGGACTCGGCATCGGTTTGTTCCTGGCTTGCGTCGCCGCGACCGGGAGCAAAGGGCACGTCCACCGTAATACCCGCTGCCCTAGCAGCCTGCTCCACGCCAAGGTTACCGGCAAGCACAATAAGATCGGCCATGCTCACGCCTGTCTCTTTTGCAATCGGCTCAAGCGCCTTCAGAACCTTCTCAAGACGTGCGGGTTCGTTGCCTTCCCAGTCCTTTTGGGGAGTAAGGCGAATGCGTGCGCCATTGGCGCCACCGCGGAAGTCCGAACCGCGAAATGTACGCGCGCTGTCCCAGGCGGTGGCGACCATCTCGGCCACTGAAAGGCCTGTTGCTGCAATCTTCGCCTTGACCGCTTTCACGTCGTAACTGCTTGAGCCTGCAGGTACCGGGTCTTGCCAAATGAGATCTTCGCCTGGAACCTCAGGCCCTATGTAGCGAGCCTTTGGTCCCATGTCACGGTGTGTGAGTTTGAACCAGGCCCGCGCAAAGACGTCAGAGAAGTAAGCGGGATCCTTATAGAACTTCTCTGAGATCTTGCGGTACTCCGGGTCCATCTTCATGGCCATGTCGGCGTCGGTCATGATGGGGTTGTAGCGAATCGAGGGATCCTCAACGTCAACAGGTTTATCTTCCTCTTTGATGTTGATGGGCTCCCACTGCCAGGCGCCAGCCGGGCTCTTCTTGAGTTCCCAGTCGTAGTTCAAGAGAAGGTAGAAGTAGCCGTTATCCCATTGTGAGGGATGTGTGGTCCATGCGCCTTCAATACCGCTTGTGACAGTATTGCGGCCCACGCCACGACCTTTCTTGTTCAACCAGCCAAGCCCTTGTGCTTCAAGCTCTTCACCCTCGGGGTCAGGCCCCAAGTCTTTGGCGTTGCCGTTGCCATGGCATTTGCCCACCGTGTGGCCCCCAGCGGTAAGCGCAACGGTTTCTTCATCGTTCATGGCCATACGGGCAAAGGTGACGCGAACGTCTTGCGCCGTGCGCAAGGGGTCCGGTTTGCCATTGACACCTTCAGGGTTCACATAAATAAGGCCCATTTGAACCGCTGCCAATGGGTTTTCTAGCGTTTCGCGATTCTCGCCGTCGTAGCGGGTGGAGGCGAGCCATTCTTTTTCTGAACCCCAGTAGACATCCTTCTCGGGGTGCCAGATGTCTTCACGTCCAAAACTAAAGCCAAAGGTCTTTAGGCCCATGGACTCATAAGCAACGTTACCCGCGAGAATAATGAGGTCGGCCCAAGACAACTTATTGCCGTATTTTTTCTTAATTGGCCAAAGTAGTCTGCGTGCCTTATCAAGGTTGGCATTGTCGGGCCAGGAGTTAATGGGGGCAAAGCGCTGGTTACCTGTGCCTGCGCCGCCTCGGCCATCGGCCACCCGGTACGAGCCAGCCGCATGCCAGGCCATCCGAATCATCAAGCCACCGTAATGGCCCCAGTCGGCGGGCCACCATTCCTGGCTGTCGGTCATAAGTACGCGAAGGTCTTTCTTAAGGGCGTCGACATCCAGGCTTTTCACGGCCTCGCGGTAGTTGAAGTCTTTCAGCGGGTTAGTCTTGGTGTCATGCTGGTGAAGAATGTCCAGATTCAAGGCATTGGGCCACCAGGCCATGGTTCCGCTGGATTGGTTGGTATTGCCGCCGTGCATCACGGGGCATTGTCCGGTGGATGTTTTCATTTGTTTTCCTTCCATAAAGAATTGAGTTGATAGTTTATTGTTAACGATAAATCACATCCAATTGTTTATAGCAATGATTAGAATAGGCCAGTTCCATGAATGCGTCAGCGCAGGGCAATCCGTTTTGATCGCCACACGGGACTCTTAGGGTTTCCATTACACTCGCTGAATGGCTGCAGAAGACTCTAGGCGAACCCAAAACCCCACGGATTGGAGAACGCCCTTGGTTGTTCTCTGGGCTGGCGCTTTGGTACTTCTTATCGCCTTAGGCCTTCGCCATGCCTTTGGCTTGTTTCTGCAACCTATGAGCATCGACAATGGCTGGGGCAGGGAGGTCTTCGCGCTGTCGATAGCCTTACAGAATCTTATCTGGGGAGCGGCGCAGCCTTTTGTAGGTGCTATCTCTGATAAGAGGGGTGCAGGCCGGGTTATTTTTGTTGGTGCGCTTCTGTATGGTGCGGGCCTCTACTTCATGGCTCTCGCATCCTCCCCTATGGATCTCTATTTGTCAGCAGGCCTGCTTATTGGGCTAGGGCTGGCGGGCACCACGTTTCCAGTGGTGTTTGGAGTGATTAGCCGCTCGGTGCCTCCAGAAAAGCGAAGTGCTGCTCTTGGTCTGTCGGCTGCAATTGGCTCCTTCGGACAGTTCGCGATGCTTCCAGGTGCGCTGCATCTCATTGACTATTCGGGCTGGAAAATGGCTCTAATGGGGATGTCTTTTGCGACGTTGGCCATGCTTCCCTTTGCCTTCGCGCTCCTCGAGCGTCGCACTGCCACCGGGAACGGGCATCCCCCGAAATTTCGAGCCCTTAACTCCAGGGAGGCCTTATCCCAGGCCTTTGCGCATCGGGGATTCTGGCTTCTTTCGCTCGGATTCTTCGTCTGTGGATTCCATGTGATCTTTATTGCAACGCATATTCCGGCCCATCTGGTTGACCAAGGTCTTAGTGCCTCAGTGGGTACGACAGTGTTGGCCTTGTTAGGTCTCTTTAATATTGCGGGTTCTTATCTTGCCGGATGGTGGGGTGGTGTGTACTCGAAGCCTCGTCTGCTTGTTTTTATTTATTTGACCCGTAGTCTGGTTATTGCAGCGTTTATTTTTCTGCCTTTGACTGAGGTTTCCGCCTACCTTTTTGGTGCGTTCATGGGGCTTCTTTGGTTAAGTACCGTTCCTCTCACCAATGGAACAGTCGCCTCCATTTTTGGGGTGGAAAATATGTCGATGATTGGAGGCATTGTTTTTTTCTTCCATCAGGTAGGAGCCTTCTTGGGCGGCTGGCTGGGTGGTCGTTTGTTCGACCTCACAGGCTCCTATGAATCAGTCTGGCTCATTTCCATAGGGCTTGGGTTGCTTGCTGCCGTTCTGAATTTTCCTGTTAATGAAAAACCAGCACCTCGCGACCCCCACCCAGCCCTTTCGTAGCAACTGGGACAGGGCTCTGCTTATCAGACTCGTTGCGATTGCTTCGTTTGTTCTCTTGCTGGCCTTCGTCTTTCAAGGCTATTTGACTGCCGAGTTTTCCATGCTCCTTCTTGGCGTGAGTTGGTGCTAGCCGCCTCGTGAGAGGCCTTATGATGCGTCCTCTTTTTCCTGGTTGGCTTTGAAGAGGGTAGTGTGGGGTGGCTACCTGGTTTTGGACCCCGCATAGATGTCTCGGGTGAGCCAGTGAGGCGCGTCTGAGTGAGTCTTTCGATATCTCTTAAAAGGCCTCGCTCCGAGTTGTCACAAAGTGAGATGGCGACGCCACTTTTACCTGCACGCCCGGTACGTCCTATGCGATGCACGTAAGATTCTGCAATGGTCGGCATATCGAAGTTGACCACATGGGAGACCTCGTCAACATCCAGTCCACGGGCCGCTACGTCGGTGGCAACAAGAATTTTGCGTGCGCCGGATTTGAACTGGGCAAGTGCCTTGTTGCGTTGGCCTTGGGTCTTGTCGCCATGTAAGCCAACCGACTGAAGTCCTGCCAAGTTCAGGGCCTTCTCAAGTTTGTCAGTGCCGCGCTTGGTGCGTGTGAACACAATGGCGCGTTCGACCTCTCTCTGTGCTAGAAGCTCGACAAGTCTTTCGCCCTTATCCGCCTGGTTAATAAGAATGACTTCTTGACGAATGTTGTCTGCAGGCTTTGAAACTGCGGCTACCGAAATCTGTTCCGGATTCACCATGAAGGTCTGGGCAAGGGCTCGAATAGGCTTGGGCATCGTTGCCGAAAGCAAAAGCGTCTGCCTCTTTGACGAGGTCTTACGCATGATTTCTTCAATGGCAGGAATAAAACCCATGTCAAGCATTTGGTCGGCTTCATCAAGAACAATTTGGCTGGTCTGATCTAGCCGAGCGCGACCTGAGCGCATATGGTCGAGTAACCGACCGGGTGTGGCCACAACAATATCGAGTCCCGCTGCCAAAGCGCGAATTTGCGGCGTTGGGTTGGCCCCACCCACCACAAGACCTACACGCGGCCTTATGAACTTGCCGTAGTCACGAATGCTGTCGGCGATCTGCTGAGCCAGCTCCCGCGTAGGGGCAAGAATGAGGGTGGTGAAAGCACGGCTACCCGCTTTGGGCGCAGCAATATGCTCCAATTTTTGGGAGGCGAGCTTGTGAAGAATGGGTAGTACGAAGGAAGCTGTTTTGCCCGTTCCCGTCTGGGCAATACCAATGACGTCATGGCCTGCGATCATTTTCGGAATAACTCGGGCTTGAATGGGGGTAGGCCTTTCATAGCCAAGGCTTTGAACAGCGCGCAACAAAGGTTCGGCAAGGCCGAGCTCAATAAACGAAGACATAGAATCTTTCAAAAATGAAGCCCTCCGCAGTGGCGTTAAAACGACCTGCGGGCAAGACTACGTGTTGTTAAAGGCGCAGAAAAACACCGCGACGATTGCGGTCGGCCAGGCAACAATGAAAGACTTTGGGATCTCTGTCAGAGAAGGGGTTGGCTAAACGCAACCTGGACTATACGGGATTTTGCTGCGATGCGTCGAGTGAATCGATTGGATCGACTGCCGTGTCGTTGAAGGTGTTGCCTTGCTGCACCTTGCGAGCCTCCTTTGCCTGCCGGCGCCGCTCTTTTCTATCCTCTTCAAAAGCCTTGCGCTTCGCACTTAATTCGAAGTCTCGCCTTAGCTTGAGCAAGAAATAGCTAATCAGCGTAAGGTTTGTAAGCCAGACAAGAGGAATAAACAAGTCCATCGGGAACTATTCGTAAGTTCTAAAAAAAGGGTTTATTAATTATGCCTTCTGACTTTGATACGTTTGTATTTGACGCCTACGGCACCTTGTTCGATGTCTACTCGGTTCGGTTAGCCGCCGATCGAATTTACCCCGGTCGTGGCGAGGCGCTGGCGAAACTCTGGCGCGACAAGCAGGTGGAGTACACCAGGCTTATTTCTTTGGCCGATCCAGCAGGTACTCATGGTAGTCGACACTACATGACGTTTTGGGAGATCACCGAGCGCGCCCTTGATTTCAGTCTGCGTGCGCTGGGTCTTGATGCATCCACGAAAAGCCAGAGCGAGCTTATGGCGCAGTACGAGCGGCTTTCAGCCTTTCCTGAAGTGTTACCGGTGATCACAAAGCTCCACAAGGCGGGCCATCAACTTTTTATTTTGTCTAACGGCAACCAGGCTATGCTCGATAAGGCAGTTACATCCGCCGAGCTCTCTGGGCTTTTTCACCGTGTCATTGGGGTCGACGCTTTACGGCAGTTCAAGATCATGCCTGCGGTCTACGATCTGATTTTTCAGGCAAACCCTGTTTCCCGGGAAAGGGTGCTTTTCATCTCCAGTAACGGCTGGGATGTTCTGGGCGCAAACTGGTATGGCCTGAACACCTTCTGGGTCAATCGTCAGGGCCTGCCCTTCGAGTCCCTAGGGCCAAGCCCACGATTCGAAAGTAAAGATCTGAATGGGGTTTTGACCCTTACCTAACAGGAACGACCTAGCCTGATGTTTCTAGGAATTGATGCGCCGAGAGCTCTTGGTACAAAGGGCTGTATTGCAAGAGACGTTCATGACCGTCAATCGCAAGGCATTCCCCCTGATCAAACACAGCAATCTGTGTGGCGCGCCTTACGGTCGCAAGCCGGTGGGCTACCACCAATCCAGCTCTAGATGGAAGCCATTGGGTAAGGGCAGACTGAACCGCCTTCTCTGAAAGGCTATCCAAGGCCGAGGTTGCCTCATCCAATAAAAGAATAGGAGGGTTGCGCAAAATGGCTCGGGCAATGGCAATACGCTGGCGTTGCCCTCCTGAAAGACGAACACCTCGTTCGCCAAGAAAACTCTCATAGCCCTGGGGTAGCGCAAGAATAAAGTCATGGGCATGGGCCGCTTTTGCTGCCTCTTCTACCTGGGCGTTAGTAGCCTGAAGAAGCCCGTAGCGAATGTTTTCTCGGGCATTAGCGGAGAAGACGATAGGGTCTTGGGCCACCAGACCCATGGAGGCCCGTACCGCAGCTAACCCCCAGTCGTGAAGCGAACGTCCGTTAATTCGAATGGATCCACGCTGAGGAATGTAAAACCCAAGCATTAAGGCCAAGATGGTGGATTTTCCCGCACCGGAGGGCCCCACCAAGGCAAGTGTTTCGCCCGAACGAAGTTGAAACGAAACCCCTTTAAGTGCCCAGTGGTCGGGCCGTGAGGGGTAGGCAAACCAGACGTCATCGAACTCTATGGTTACCGGTGCCTCAATAGCCACGCGTCCATTCAGCCGGTTCGTTGAGGGTGCTGGTTCGCTGACGACCTTCTCCTCCCCGTCTTGCATCAGCCCTAAAAGACGCTCCGTAGCGCCTGCGGCGCGTTGCAAGTCACCAAAGACTTCGGCAAGTGCGGCAATCGATCCCGCCGTAAGTACGGCATACAGAACAAACTGGGCAAGCTGACCGGCAGACATGCTGCCTGCTAGAACTTCGCGTGCTCCGAGCCAAAGCACAAAGACAATCACACCAAAAGCAAGAACAATGGCAACCGCCGTGAGCCATGACCGCATTTGATTGCGTCGTGTTGCAACAGTAAAGGCCTGCTCCACCGTCTTTGAGTAACGTGTGGCCTCGTAGTCTTCTCGGCCAAGCGCCTGAACTGTGGTCATGGCGTTCAGTACTTCGCCTGCAAGCGCACTGGTGTCGGCGACTTTGTCCTGGCTGTCCTTCGAGGCCTTGCGTACTGTTCGCCCCAGAGCAAGAATGGGAAAGATCACTAGAATCAGTAGACCCAGCATAAGCCCTGCGAGCCAGGCACTGGTAAGCAGCATCATGGCCATGCCACCAATAAAAAGCACCAGGCTTCTTAAAGAGAGCGAAATACTTGTACCCACCAGCGTCTGAACCAGTGTGGTGTCGGCCGTTAACCGCGAGAGCACCTCGCCGGTTTGCAGGGTCTCGAAGTATTGGGGTGGGCGTCTTAAGACGTGTTGGTAGACCTCGGAGCGCAGGTCGGCCACCACCCGCTCGCCCAGCCATGACATGAAATAAAAACGCAGGGCGGTGGCCATTGCCAGCACAACGGATACGCCAAGCAAGAGCAAGAAGACGTTGGCCAGGTCTTGCCCCGAAAGCAGGGCTTGGTCAATCAGTTGTCGAAAGACCAGGGGTACCGAGAGGGTTGCCGCGGCACCCAGAATGAGAAAAGCAAAGGCGGCAATCCATCGGCCTTTGTAACGGGCTGCCATTCGGAGAATGGGCCCAAGTTGCTTAACGGCAGAGGCACTTCGTCGCGGAGGGGAAACCATTGTCTGGGAGGGCATAATGAATTTGTTTTAAATTGAGAAGGAGTGGCGTGTGGCTGAGCTGATTTTGGGTCTTGTTCTTTTTCTGGGTGTGCACGCTCTGCGTGTTTTTGCCGAAGGCACTCGCCAGAAACTTATTGGGGCAATGGGCCCATTCGTATACAAGGCCTTCTACAGCATTGTTTCCATCATCGGCCTTCTTCTTATTGTCTCAGGCTATTCGGCAGCGCGCATTGAGCCTATTGTTTTATACACGCCGCCCACGGGCATGGCCCATGCAGCCTCTTTGCTAACGCTTATAGCCTTTGTCTTGCTCATTGCCGCGTACATCCCGGGGAACCTTATTCTTCGTAAACTGAAACATCCCATGACCTTGGCGGTCAAAGTCTGGGCCTTTGCCCATTTGTTGTCGAATGGCACCCTGGCCGACGTTCTCTTCTTCGGCGGGTTTCTTGTCTGGTCGGTGCTTGTTTATCGGTCGGCCCGGCGTCGTCCGCCCGTTGAAAACCCCGGGCTCAGTAACTTACCGGCGGTCATCGCGTCGCGACCGCCGTCCATGCTTGCGAGCCTAGTAACTCTGGTGGTTGGTATTGGTGCCTGGGCCTGGTTCGCCTTTGAAGGTCATGCCATGCTCATTGGCGTGGCCCCCTTTGGAGTGATGTAAACTAACGACCTGTGGCGGAATGTAGCTCAGTTGGTTAGAGCGACGGAATCATAATCCGCAGGTCCGGGGTTCGAGTCCCTGATTCGCCACCATTTCCTTTTAGGGCTTGCCGCAGTAAAAGCCGGTCTGGGCCGACTGACCTGAAAAGTTGGCGTTCTCGGCAGTAAAAAGCCCGTTGGTCATTGAATAGCTGGTTGACGCGACGAGCCTGCCCGACTTGCGAGTTGATTTTTTCCCGCAGCCCCAACTTTCTTGTGAATTAACCGAGCAGTCGAGAAGAATCTGATTCGCCCCGGCTCGTCCATTTTCAAAGATGGTCAGAGCGACGAGCTGTCGCGCTGGGTCCACTTCAAAGCCAAGTCGAAGCGCGGGCAGTTGTTGACAGGTCTGGCACTTGTAGGCCTCGTAACTTGAGTTGCACTGAAACACTCTGTACTTGGACCAAAAGGCTTTTGCGGACGAGGGCGCGGTCAGTCCCAATGGCAGGAGCAAAACCGCAAGGGCAGTCAACAGGCTTAAAAAAGGCCGAGACGGCCTCGTGGTTAGAGCCCTGAGGGGCGGTGGCTCAGAGCTTAAGAGCAGCAATGCCTGCCCGTCCAATTTGTGCATCTTCAACGGATTTCACTCCGGACACGCCAATGGCACCAATGCAATGGCCGTCAACCAGAATGGGTAGACCCCCTTCAAGCATGCCCTTGAGTTCAGGGGCTGATAAAAATGCCGTACGCCCTTCGTTAATGATGTCTTCGTATACCTTGGTCTCGCGTTTCCCCATTGCAGCAGTTCGCGCTTTTTGAGGGGCGATATAAGAGGAAATTGGCGAAGCCCCATCGAGGCGGCGCAGCCATACCAAGTGCCCACCCTCATCACAAATGGCAATGGTCACTTTCCATTGGTTTGCCTGCGCCTCCTTAATGGCGGCAGAGCCCATGGTTTCGGCGTCCTCGATGGTGAGTGCAGGTTTTGTAATCACAAGCGATTCCTTTCAGGGGCAAAGTTAAGTTTCAAGTTCACACGTAAAAGCTTAGCAAGCTAAAGGACGCAAACCACATTGAATACCTAGTCAGCCACCTCTACTGACGAATGCGCCAGCCAATGGAAATGAGCCGATGGGTAAGAACCAAAACCAAGGCGGTTGCCCCTAGGCTGAATAGAAGACTGAAAAGTGGTGGGACGTCACTGACTCCAAAGGCACCATACCGAAAGCCGTCAATCAAATAAAAGAAGGGATTGAAATGAGTAAGCGTTTGCCAGACAGGGGGGAGCAAGTGAGTGGAATAGAAAACACCTGCTAGAAAGGTGAGTGGGTTAATAAGAAAGTTTTGGAACGCAGCCACATGGTCCCATTTTTCGGCATAAAGGGCGGCGATAATGCCAAGGCTACCCATAAACAGACAGGCAACCACGCCAAATCCAATCAGCCAGAAGGGATAGGCAATGGGTACCTGTATGAAAGGCAGGCTTGCCACCCAGACGCTAACACCACAGATCAGCCCCCGCGCAACTGCACCACCTAAATAACCAGCGAGCCACTCCCAGGGCCGCATCGGCGAGAGCATAAGAAACACAAGCGTACCTGTGATTTTGCTTTGGGTAAGACTTGAGCTTGTGTTGGCAAAGGCGTTTTGTTGCAGTGTCATCATCACCAGTCCTGGAACAAGAAAGGCCGAATAACTCACGCCGGGAAGCGGCTCCAGGCGGCCTTCGAGTAACAAAGCAAAAATCACCAGAAACAACAGAGAGGACACCATAGGCGCAAGCACAGTCTGAATGAACACCTTGGTGAAACGTCGGATTTCTTTTTTGAGGAGCGCCAGAACACCAAGCCCCGTTGTGATCGAAATGTCGGGAAGGCCCGTGGGCTCGCCAAGCGTGGGCCTAACGTCGGTACTTGAACTCATTGGGCTCTTGCCTTTTCGATTGCCGTTTGCAGACTCTCAGCCTCGTTTGCAGCAGCTTTTTGCCAGTCGGACTTTGCACTGGCATAAAGAATGGAGCGCGATGCATTAATAAAGAAATTGGTTTGAGCGGCTTTCACAGTAGTAAGCAGGTCTCCGCCTTGGGCACCGATTCCGGGAATAAGTAATGGAAGGCTGGGCGCCTGCTGTCGAATGCTTGCAATTTCGTCGGGATAGGTCGCGCCAGCAACCAGCCCAATTTGTCCCTTGCCGTTCCAGTGCTGCTCGGCGGTATGCGCCAGATGTTCAAAAAGCCTTAGGCCATTACCAAGCACTTGCATCTGAAGGTCATTACCGCCTTTATTGGATGTTCTGCAAAGCAGGAAGACGCCTTTCCCTTCACGATTTAAGAAGGGTTCTAGGCTGTCTAAACCCATATAGGGGCTTAAGGTAACAGCATCGGCCAGATAGCGGTCGAAGGCTTCTTTGGCGTAATGCTCGGCGGTTGCCCCAATATCACCGCGCTTTGCATCGAGCAGCCAGAGATGATTGGGATAGTTTTTCTTGACCCAGGCAGCAAGGTCTTCAAGTACGGATTCGGCGCCAAGCGATGCGAAATACGCGATTTGTGGTTTATAGGCACAGGCATGCGCAGCAGTGGCTTCAATGATGCCTTTGCAAAATTGCTCAACAGAGGCAAGAACCGTGTCGTGCCGAACCGTTTCAGGAAGTCGTGCAAGGTCTGGGTCAAGACCAACACAAAGGCTTGATCGATGCCGCAGTTGAAGGGCAAGGCAATGCTGATTGAAATTCATAGTAATCATTGTGGCACGGGCAGAAAAAAGGCCAGGTTATGTACCTGGCCTTTTTTGGGATTGTGCTTAGACAAACCCTAGTGGACTTCTCCAAGCCCTCCTAGGCCTTGCCGAGCGGGGGCAATTACATTCCCATACCGTCCATACCGCCCATGCCACCCATACCGCCCATGCCACCCATACCACCGGCAGCGGGCTTGTCTTCAGCAAGCTCGCCAACCATGGCATCGGTGGTTAGCATAAGACTGGCGATGGAGGCCGCATTTTGCAGAGCCATGCGTGTTACCTTGGTGGGGTCAACCACGCCCATATCCACAAGGTCACCGTACTCGCTGCTTGCTGCGTTGTAGCCCTGGTTGCCCTTCAGTTCAAGCACTTTTGCAACAACTACGCTGGGCTCGTCACCGCAATTGGCAACGATCTGGCGAAGGGGCTCTTCAACGGCACGCATCACAATCTTGATGCCGGCCTCTTGATCGGAGTTGTCGCCCTTGGCTTTGGCGTTGGCGCGTGCGCGAAGCAGTGCTACGCCGCCGCCAGCTACAATACCCTCTTCAACAGCAGCGCGGGTTGCGTGAAGGGCGTCTTC
>JALRJP010000180.1 GCA_023261135.1 Burkholderiaceae bacterium
TCATGTGAAGGGCGCCATTGAGTTCATGGCCGGCACCGACCTGCCCACTCTTCTTGCGCGCGGACATGAGCTTCAAGCCGAACTCAGCCTGCTCATTGCCGAAGACGACCGATGGATTCCGGCCAGCGGCCTACGCCGAGTGGCCCGCGAACACTTCCCTAAGGCGGACCTGCAGTTCTGCACGGGCGGACATTTATTGCAAGAGGTGGATCCAGGGCTTGTGGCGGGGGTTATGCTAGACATGCTGATCGCAGCAAAAAGGCCTTGATACTGCACAGAATAAAGGCATAAAATGAAGGCAGTTTTATGTCTTTATTCAAAAGGGATCGCAATGGGGTTCACGGTTAACGATGTTGTTCCACTCACCCAAGCAAGAGCCAATCTGTCCGATCTTGCCGATCAGGCGAAGTCGGGGGCAGAAAAAATTATTACGAAGAACGGCGAAAGCTACGTGGCACTCATCGACGCGAACCGGCTTGACTACTACCATAAGCTTGAAAGAGAGCGCATTCACCTTCTTCTTATTGACGACATCAAGAATGGTCTTGACGACATTCAACATGGGCGAATAGAAGATGCACAAGCCACGCTCAAGCAGCTAAAAAAGGCTTCAAAAAAATCTTAAGTGCATCAGGTTAAGGCAACTAAAAGCTTCACTCATCGCCTTCAGGCGATCGAGGTCTTCTTAACAGGTATTGAAAGTAAGGGGGTCTACGAGGAGTTACTTAACGACCTTGCTAACCAAGTCGTTCCTTACCTTAGTCGTTTCCCACTTATTGGCGGGCCTTTCCTCAATCAGCAACCTCAGTCGGTTGAGTCCCTGACCAGTCTCGCTGCAATTCCCACCACGAACTTAAAAACATTACGCGAGTACATTCATAAAAATTACATCGTCTTGTATTCCGTCGACGAGCAGTCATCAATGGTCTACCTACTCACCATACGTCACCATCGGGAACTCTCCTTCGATTTCGAAACAATCTGGCAGCGTTGAATTTGAATTCAACTGCCCGCCTGGTGCTCGAAACATAACTCCCTTTGCCAAGCGTCAGCTTAAACACACCGATCTAAAGGACGCCCGAAGACTTCTGGTTTTTCTTTAAACGCTTGCTTTTACTACGTCGGCAACAGCCTTGGCCTGAGCAAAAGGCATGGGAAGGTAAACGGCATCAAG
>JALRJP010000181.1 GCA_023261135.1 Burkholderiaceae bacterium
TCTCACTAAGAAAGTTTTTTATGCCCATCACCGACCTGCCCGCCGTCTTGGCGCCCGTTATTACACCGTTTCAGTCCAGCCACGAGCCCTGTGTCGAAAGGCTTGCCCGACACTGTGAATGGCTTCTTAAGAACGATGT
This sequence comes from Burkholderiaceae bacterium, assembly GCA_023261135.1. GTDB lineage: Bacteria > Pseudomonadota > Gammaproteobacteria > Burkholderiales > Burkholderiaceae_A > Hahnella. Next base: position 140 of record JALRJP010000181.1, read on the forward strand.
GGGTCTTGCCGTCTTTGGTACGAACTCTGAAGGTAACTCGCTGTCGGTTCGCCAAAAACGTCACGTCCTTGAAGGCTTGCTGCAGCGTGGACTGCCCGCCCATGCCTTTATGCCCGGAACAGGCGCCTGCAGTCTTGACGATGCCCTTGAGCTCACCAAGGCCTGTCTCAACGCAGGCATTACAAGCGTTCTTATGCTGCCACCCTTCTATTACAAGAACGTCTCGGACGACGGCTTGTTTGCGTTTTTTAGCCAACTCATTGAATCGGTAGGCGATGACCGACTTCAGGTTTACCTTTACAACATTCCACAGGTCAGCCAGGTGGAGTTCTCCGTTGACCTTCTTGAGCGTCTTGTAAAGGCTTACCCAAAGACCGTGGCCGGCATGAAAGATAGTTCTGGCAACTGGGCTTACACCCAAGCCTGCATTGAACGGCTAAGCCCCATGGGCTTTCGTGTCTATGCGGGTAGCGAAACCTTTTTGTTGCAAACCTTGCGGACAGGTGGCGTGGGCTGTATTTCGGCAACTGCCAATGTCAACCCAGGCGCCATTTCAAGTCTTGCCAAACAATGGCAGTCGGCTCATGCCGATTCCATGCAGGCCAGGCTTGATGCCGTACGTAAAGTTTTTCAGTCCCGACCCATGATTGCCGCCATGAAGGCGGCAGTGGCCCATGCCATTAAAGACCCTCAGTGGAGCCAGTTGCTTCCCCCCTTGCAGCCGCTTGATCAGGCCGCCACACAAGCCTTACTTGCCGAGCTTGGGGCGCTGGGTTTTGAAATTACATCCTACCCTTCCACGGCACAGTAGCCGACTCAATCTTTCGCATCAGGGCATCGAAAAGCAAGGCAACAATGCCAATGACCACAATGCCCATAATGACAACATCGGTGCGAAGAAAGTTCGAGGCATTCAGTACCATCTGACCTAAACCCGCCGTGGCAGCCACCATCTCGGCAGCCACCAAGGTGGTCCATCCAAAGCCAATAGCAATGCGCATGCCCGTAAGAAT
>JALRJP010000182.1 GCA_023261135.1 Burkholderiaceae bacterium
GCGCCAAGGTGGGCGACCGGTATGTGCTCGAGATGCTCAAAGAAACAGGCTGGGAGCTTGGCGGGGAATCGTCTGGCCATATTCTTTGCCTTGATAAGCACACCACGGGCGATGGCATCGTAAGTGCCTTGCAGGTCTTGTCGGCCTTGGTCTGGTCTGAGCAAGGCCTTGATGACTACCTAAGCGACCTTCAGCTCTATCCCCAGGTCATGATCAATAAGCCCATCTCGGCCGACATGAACTGGCGAGAGCACCCAGAGTTTCAAAAGGTCTATGCCCACGCCTCAAAGGCGCTACAGGGTGAAGGTCGACTTCTCATTCGCCCCTCGGGCACTGAGCCCGTGCTGCGCATCATGGTGGAGTCTCCCGATAAGGTGCAGGCCACCACTTGGGCGCAGCAGCTCGCGCAGGCGCTCGACAACTAGCCCTGTCATCGAAACGTCATATAACACAGTCAGACTATTTATTTGATTTTTCTAGAAATATTAATTCTTGAAATAACCATTTAAAAGGAAGCTTGGATGCGTGTTGGAATTAATGGAATGGGCCGCATTGGTCGCCTGGCCCTACGAGCCGCCATGGGTGCTGTCGACCGACCCCACGACGACCCCCGCCAAGCCAACCGCCTTCAGGTTGTTCACCTCAACGAGTTAAAGGGAGGGGCCGCGGCCACCGCACACCTGCTTGCCTTTGACAGCGTTCAGGGCCGATGGCGCGCCAACATCTCGGCCAACCAGGCGGGCAATGCTATTTGTATTAACGAGTCAAGCCTGGGCTATAGTTCGCATGCCGCTCCTGCGGACATTCCTTGGGGGGATCTTGGGGTGGAACTTGTGCTTGAGTGCACGGGTAAGTTCTTAACGCCCGAGACCTTGCAGGGCCACTTCGACCGCGGGGCTAAGCGTGTACTGGTCTCTGCGCCAGTCAAGCAGGGCAATGTACTGAATGTGGTTGTGGGCGTGAACGAGCATCTTTACGACCCCACCAAAGATCAAATTGTCACCGCCGCCTCGTGTACAACCAACTGCCTTGCACCTGTTGTGAAGGTGGTTCACGAGAACCTGGGTATTCGCCATGGCCAGATCACCACCATTCACAACCCTACGAACACCAACCTGGTGGTGGATGCCCCCCACAAAGATCTTCGCAGG
>JALRJP010000183.1 GCA_023261135.1 Burkholderiaceae bacterium
CCCTGACCAAGCATGGCCTGAATGCGGCTGAGCATGGGTTTAAGAAAAACAACGGGGTCCAGTGCGCGCGCTGCAACGTACGCAGCCTTTTCGCAATAGGCGGGATCATCGGCCAACAAATGGCCGTAGTCTTGCACCATGACCGCGCAGCCCGAGGCATTGACAAGCACAGCCTCAAAGTCGCCCGACTGCAGCAAAGGCCACCAGGCGTCAATATTGCGACGGACCTGGTTTAATGCACCGTTCGCATCAGCAAGATGATGCCGAACCGCTCCGCAGCAGCCAGAGCTCTGCACCACGGTTGCCTGAATCTCAAGCGCATCGAGCACCCATGCTGTTGCCAGGTCAATGTTAGGGAGAAGGCTTGGCTGAACGCAGCCATTAAGCAAAATGACTTTACGGGCATGGCTCTGCGTAGGCCAGGCTCGGCGTGGGCTTTCGCCTATGGGCAGCTTGCTTGCAAGAAGATCGGGAAGAAGTGGTTTAAGGCGACGACCCAATTGAGCGGCGGGGGCGAAAAGGGGTGAGCTAAGGCCTTCTCGCAAAAGGCCTCGAGCCAGACGCTGACCCAAGGGGCGTGCAACCTTCTTTTCAACCAATTCGCGCCCAATGTCCACCAGGTGGCCGTAGTCCACGCCGCTGGGGCAGGTGCTTTCGCAGTTGCGGCAGGTCAGGCAGCGGTCCAGGTGCAGCTGGGTCTTGCGCGTGGGCTCGGCGCCTTCGAGCACCTGTTTGATCAGGTAGATGCGACCGCGTGGGCCGTCGAGCTCGTCGCCCAGCAATTGGTAGGTGGGGCAGGTGGCGGTGCAAAAGCCGCAGTGCACGCACTTTCGCAGCACTTCCTCGGCGGCTTCGCCGCGAGCGGTGTTCAAAAATTCGGGGGCGAGGTTGGTCTGCATCTCAATGTCCCATGCGACCCGTGGCGAACACGCCTTGTGGGTCAAATTGTTTTTGCAGTGCGCGCTGGATGCCCAACAAAGCCTCGGGCATGGGCGCGAACATCGACGCATCGCGATTCCCCACCGAGCGGAAACACTGCGCCGAGCCGCCCGCGCTTTGCGCCGCCGCGTGAATGGCCGGGGCCGCTTCCATCGGCGCCCATAACCAGCGCTGCGCGCCTTGCCACTCGATGTAC
>JALRJP010000184.1 GCA_023261135.1 Burkholderiaceae bacterium
CCATTGATGCCATTGCACCAACATGCACCACGACAGAATCAAGGGCAGGCTCAACCCTTTTGCTTTGGGGCGACTCTCATGCGCAGCAATATTGGTATGGAATAAATGCCACCAAGCCCCAGTCTTTAAACGTTCTCATGGTGGCCTCCAGTGGCTGCGCGCCAAAGGCCAATGCATTAACGGACTCAACGGATGACTACTGCGTACGCAGTAACTACGTTGCAAGCCAGACCATCGCCCAACAAAAGCCAAGCCTGGTTTTGCTTGCTCGACAATCGGGTTATTCGCTTGAAGAAGCCCGCGAGGCGGCCAAGGAACTTGAGGCGCAATTTAAGGGGCAGCCGACCCAATTTGTTTTTATGGCTGCAACCCCCACCTGGAAGGCGGACTTGCCGCGCGTCATGGCAAGGCACTGGTGGGATACAAAGCCTGAACGCAGTTATGACAAACTTCAACCGGCATCACGACGTCAAGCTTTACAAAAGGAATCTGAAGTGCACCTTTCAGAGCGAAGCCTGTGGCTCAACACCTTGCATGGGCTTTGCAACAACCAAGGCTGCCTCACGTTCGTGGGCTCGTTTTCTGAAAGACAACTGACAAGCTGGGATTACGGTCATTTAACCCCGGTGGCCTCGGAGTTTCTAGCAAGCCAGTGGCTTATGCCCCGTCTTCAGGCGGCCCTGCCACCGCCGTAACAGCGGTGGCCTTTCTGGTACTCACTGTATCTGTGCCACTGTTCGCATAACGATGTCGATAGTGGGAACATTCGCAAGCCCACCCTCAGCGCCCGTGCTGACTGCAGGAAAAAGGTCGAGCACAAAAGAGCCTTCCACCACACGACCGAACACGGCGTAGCCCGGGCTTGAGGCCGACCTGTAATCAAGACCAGGGTTGTCAGCAAGGTTGAAGTAGAACTGACTCGTTGCCGAGTTGGCCTCGGCAGTGCGGGCCATGGCAATGGTGCCCTTCAAGTTACTAAGCCCCTTGTTCGACTCAAGTGCAATGGCTGCTGCAAGACCTGTCTTCGGGGTCAGGTCGGGAAGGTAAATACCCCCCTGAATCACGAAGCCAGGCTCAAGCCTGTGAAATATGGTTCCGTTATAAAAACCTGCGTTCACGTAC
>JALRJP010000185.1 GCA_023261135.1 Burkholderiaceae bacterium
CAAACCGTATGGCCAAATAAATCATGATGCCCACAATGACAAACAGAAGGGCAATCAGGCCGTCGGTGGCAAGCTCGGCACCCACTTGGGGTCCCACAAACTCCACGCGGCGAAGCTCGGGAATATTGCTTGCAGAGGATGATGCGGTGGTTGAGGCCCCAGCCGAACCTGCGCCTGAGGTCTGAGCCTGAGCAACGATGGCCTTAAACACCTCTTGGGCCTGGTCGTTACTGTTCTCGCCACGAAGGGGAAGCCGTATAAGAAGGTCGCGCGAGGATCCAAAGTTTTGCACTTGGGCGTCTTCATAGCCCATGCCTTGTACCGTGGCGCGAACCTGGGTTAGAGGGGCGGTCTGCTGGTAGGAAATCTCCATCACCGTGCCACCGGTGAACTCAATGGAAAAGGCAAGACCCCGCAAGGCAATGGCCACAATGGCGGCAATGAAAAGCGAGAAGGAAATGACGTTCAGCACCACTGCATGGCGCATGAAGGGGATGGTGCGTTCTAACCGAAAAAATTCCATGGTGTTGTTAGCCCCTTACCTTTGTGCGTCGGTTCATGGCCTAGCCAATGGCCAGTCGGCCCAGCTTTTTACGACTGCCGTACCAAAGGTTGATCAGTCCACGGCTAAAGAAAACCGCTGAGAACATGCTGGTCAGAATGCCAAGCACATGAACCACAGCAAAGCCGCGTACAGGTCCCGAGCCAAAGACAAGCAAGGCAATACCGGCAATCAGCGTGGTGATGTTGGAGTCAAGAATGGTGGCCCAGGCTTTGTCGTAGCCGGTGGCAATGGCTACCTGCGGGTTCGCGCCTGCACGAATTTCCTCGCGTACCCTTTCGTTAATAAGCACATTGGCATCAATGGCCATGCCCAGGGTGAGCGCCATGGCGGCAATACCAGGAAGGGTAAGTGTGGCCTGCAAGATAGAGAGCAGGGCAAAGAGCAATAACAAGTTAAGTGAAAGCGCCAGCACTGACACCACACCAAACAAGGTGTAGTAAGCCATCATAAAAAGGGAGATGGCTACAAAGCCCCAGGCGGTGGCGTTGAACCCTTTGGCAATGTTGTCCGCGCCAAGGCTTGGTCCAATAAGACGCTCTTCGATAATTTCCATGGG
>JALRJP010000186.1 GCA_023261135.1 Burkholderiaceae bacterium
CCTTAACACTTTTGATTTCGGTCCGGATGGTCTTCAATGCTTGATGGTCTTGCATGCTTGATGGTCTTGCATGCTTGATGGTCTTGCATGGTCTTCTCAAGGTAACGGGGGTTCAGAGGAACCCAGGAGTTGGCGGCTTGGCCAGACACCCCCCCTCGCTTCGATGCCCGAAGCGAAGAAATCACATTCGTCAAAAGCCTTGAGTACTTGAGTAGACGACGTGAGGAACTTGTCGATGTCTTTCAACGCTCGATAAGTGACGATGTTGTAGCAGTATCCATTACTTCAAGCTGTGCGTCAAGAATAATTGATTGTCCAGAGAAAGTCCAAGAAAAGGATAACTGACATTGAATTGTAAATTGACAATTGACAGATTGAATAATTGATAATTGAATTACGAATAATTGACTCCAAGAAAGAAAATTAGCCAGACGAATGAAAGAAGAATTCGAAAGAATGATCATTGACAAAATCTGACAGAAAAGGAGAAAGTTCGCAATTAGTGCTCACCGTAGATAGCCTTCAGCATAGATTCCAGCTGAGGCGCGCCGCGAGGAGCTGTACCGATGTCAGCGAGCTGCTTGTTACGCCGCACACCAACAACAATAATCACACCGCGGTTAATCATTTCTGTAATCCATCCCCAGCGAAGCTGATAATGCTTAGAGCGTCCTCGAAAATAACCTGTCTCAGCAATCGCTTTAGCTCCGAGATTGTCTTCATATATAGGAGTTGGGCTTAGTTGCAAGAAACCGAGCTCATTAGCAAGCTTGCGGCTGAAAGCAACTTCTTGAGCGCAACAACATAAGGCAATCATTTCGGCTTCAGCAGTTGACAAAGCAAGAATAGGAGCGACAGCTGATTTCCAACTAAAGACAGCGTTATTGCAGAACAGCAAGTAGCAATATGTACTCTTTCTGGAAGGAACGACGTCGGCCCAGCTGGCATCGGAGAATGCGTAGATATGACATGGCAAATGAGGCGGCCTTACATGAGCTGCGCACCAAGAAATCTTACGCTTCTTTTGGCCGATGGCATAGCGCAATACTGTCTTTGCATGAGCATAGTGCTGCTTAGTGCCAACAGTCATGTAGCGAGCCAGGGCACTC
>JALRJP010000187.1 GCA_023261135.1 Burkholderiaceae bacterium
GGTAGTGGTGCGAGCGCCGTGAGCATTTCGGCAGAGGCGGGACCTGCCTGTCGACAGCTTGTTGCTAAAGCGGACATGGCCATGGCCTCGCCCTCGAGTTCTTTCGCCGCAGCGCCCAGCTGCGCTGTTCGACTTGGGCCAGACGATCGTGAGGCGACCACACGCGGTAACGACAACGAGGAAGCCCCCTTCAAAGAGGGATTTCCAAAAGCAAGAAGGGACTGATTAGCAGACGCAGGAGGCTTTTGCGCTCGCTGCACGAAAAAGGCATTGAGCGATGGTAGGTGCGAGATCGCCATTCGATTCACGAGCCAGGCGGTCTGGTGATAGTTACCAGTGGCAACGGGGGCTTGTTCCACGAGCAAGGCAAAAGGAAGGCTTGCAAGGGGGCCTGCAGGAATGACCACAAGATGATTGACACCCTGCAGACCGTCCTGAACAGGGCCGAGCAGGCGAGTAAACAACTGATGCGCAAGTACGGAGTCAAACTCGTTTACCGAGCCTGCCTGAATTTCAAGCGCCCGCCGAAGAGTGGTGACGGTTTCGGCAATAGACGCCTGACCCTTGGGAATCTTCGCCATGCGCATGCTATCTCTGCGAATCAACTGAACAAAGGAAACCTTCTCTCCCAAAAGGAACGAGACAACGGCCTCATTCGCACCGAGCCTTTCACGGAAGCCGACAGGGGTTAGACGCTTAGGTGTTGTGATCTCAGCGTAATCAGGGAACTCATCACGAAGAAGCTTTTGTAAGCGCGCGAGATCCTTCTCGGCTTTTGCTTTTATTGCCGCTAGTTTGTCTTCTACGATACGGCTGCGCTGGTCATCGGGGAGTGATGTCTCGTAAGAGAGTTCTAAATTGGCTGAATCACGCGCCCGTTCAGCGGCATTGAGCTCAGCCATTCGCGCAGCAAGCTTTGGGTTGGAGACAGCAAGTTGCTGGCTTACTTTTTGAAGTGTCAGCGCTACGGCTGTGGGTCGAATGAGCTGGAAGGCCTCGAAGGCCTCGTTGTAGAGCCCCTGAATCTGCTGACTGTCTTTTAGGGTCTGGGCGTAGTCCGAAACCGCAAGACCAAACGCAATGAGATCCTCT
>JALRJP010000188.1 GCA_023261135.1 Burkholderiaceae bacterium
AAGGATTGAGGAGAACGCTATGCAGTCTATTGTTGAATCTTCTCGTACCCGCGATACGTTCACGTTATTGATCTTTATTGCGGTTGTACTAACAGCTCCAATTTGGGGTGAGTTCATTGGTGCGGGTTACCCAGACTTACTTCAGAAGTTTGCGATCTTTGGTTTGTTTGCCATCGGTTACAACATTCTGTTTGGTTTGACGGGTTACTTGTCATTCGGTCACGCGGCCTTCTTGGGTGTGGGTTCTTACGCAACGGTTTGGTCATTCAAATTGTTGAGTATGAATGCGATCCCTGCGGTCATCTTTGCGGTTGCACTATCGGCAATCTTTGCTGTTGTGATTGGCTACCTGTCGTTACGTCGTTCGGGCATCTATTTCGCGATTCTGACTTTGGCGTTCGCGCAGATGGCATACAACATGGCTTACTCAGTACTCACGCCTATCACCAATGGTGAGACTGGCTTGCAGTTGAAGTCGAGTGATCCACGTGTGTTAGATGCAGCGCTGGGCGTAGAGCCTCAGGCGGTACCGCTTGCGGATCTGTTTGGTATTACCTTGAATGGTTATGCAGGCTTCTATTTCTGTGCAGCGATTTTGATCTTGGGCTTCTGGCTCTCGATGAAGATCTTCCGTTCGCCATTTGGTATGAAGTTGGTTGCAATCAAGTCTAACCAAACGCGTATGGAGTTCACCGGCTTTAGTCCACGTCCTTACTTGTTAACCGCCTTTGTTATCTCAGGTGTGTATGCAGGTTTGGCTGGTTCATTGATGGCGATTGTTGACCCGCTTGCAGGTGCTGAGCGTATGCAATGGACCGCATCAGGTGAGGTGGTCTTGATGACGATCTTGGGTGGTGTGGGTACCTTGTTTGGCCCTATCTTGGGTGCAGCAACCATTAAATACTTTGAGAACATTTTCTCAGCGGTCAATAACCAAGTGTTGGAGTCTGCGTATAGCTTTATGCCGGAATGGTTAAGCGATTTTGCGATTTTGATCACTCGTCCATTCGTGGGTGAAGGTTGGCACTTGATGTTGGGTGTGTTGTTTATGGCGATCATC
>JALRJP010000189.1 GCA_023261135.1 Burkholderiaceae bacterium
GTCTTGAACCACCGGCTCGAAGGGCTCCAAATAACCTCTGCGAATGAGTCGCATGGGTAACTCGGCCGTCGTTTGAAATTCAACACGGCCAGAACTCAAATCCACAAGGCTTACTGAGATTCCTAAAAGACCCACCTGAACAGGCGCGGGCTCAAGGCCTACTTGCTGTGCCCAGTTCACAAGCCACCGTGGGGTTGGACCTCGGCCAGCTGCAGGCTCGGGTCGCGAGGGCTCCTGCATGAAAGAACCCATATCGCTAACTTCAACCTCAAGGCGATAACCTGCTGTCTCAGATGCGCGTCCAAGAAGCCGCTGCTCGTAAAGACTTCGCGAGCCACCTTCTGAACTAAGCGGTGCGTCACTGAATCGCCAGCCGGTTTGAGACGACAAGAGTTTTTGAAAATCTGGCGTCAAAGTCTGGGCCATAACCTGAAGCTGATGGCCATTAAAGTACTCCCCGCCTTTACCTGCCTGGACTTTGAAGTACGCGTGCCTACGAAACCTGGTTGCCTCGGGGCCGCAATCCTGGGGCAAGGCTTCGGACGATACGTCATTAACATCAACCGAGGTCTCTCCAAGGTATTCGTTCACACGGATACCACGAACCTTGGCCATGGAATCAAATCGATTGGATTCATAAAGCTGGCCTTTTTCGTCCAGCCATGCCAGCGACCTTACCCGCACACCAGCCTTCTGAGCCGACTCCACAAGCTTGGCTCGAATGGCATCAAGCGTCGATGTCTGAGCAGTATGAGCTCGCGCAGATAACCTTGGCACCTGTTGCGTCCTTGAGGTCTTGGGCCTGGGACTGCCCATTGCTTGATTCTGATTTTTCGACAGGCGCGGCAGAGGGGTCTGTCGGTGAAGAGCCATTTGTAGCTCCATCTTTTTTAGCAGACTCGGCGCTCTTCGTCTCTTTGGCAGAGGCCTTTTTCTTAACAGACTTCGGCTTGGGAATAGGTGCAAGAAGAACGCGTGACTCGGGCGATATGGATGGATTAAACGTCTGCGGGCCCGAAAATGAGGAAGCGGGGGCCAACAAAGCACGTCCCCCC
>JALRJP010000018.1 GCA_023261135.1 Burkholderiaceae bacterium
CACAACGGCGGCTGGCTCAAGCTGCTCGCGTACCACCGGAGTCTTTGAGACCACCAGGGAAAGTGCCCTCGTTGTCGCAACGCCAAGGCTGTGCATGGCCTCAGAGCAGAGAAACTCGCGCACCGACGATCGCAAGACCGCACGACCATCGGCATGTCGAGCAAAAGGCGTTGGACCCGCCCCCTTAAGCTGAAGCTCCCAGCCGTTAATGGCACCAAGGTTGAGCGCACGGCCGTCACCAAGCCTTGGAACAAAAACACCAAACTGATGACCGGCATAGACCGTTGCATAGCAGGCGGGCGTCTCTAGGGAACGGTTTCCTGAGAGCCATGCTGCCCAGCCTGAGCAGTCCTGGATGGTTTGAGCCGATTCGCCAATAAGCTCGGCTGCGGTTTGCGAGACCGCGACCACCACGGGCTCTTTTAACGGTGTGGGGTCGCAGGGGTAGACAAGCGGCTCCTGGTCCCAGGGCTGCTCGATTGCAGCCAGGCCCTGAGCAACCGACGGACCTTGGCCGTTACCATTCCCGCTTCTTAAGGCCCTTAGGCTATGGCGTGGTGCGCTCCCGCTGGGTGGATACGCTGAGAGCGGGGGAAGATCAAAGGCGTTCATGCGTTGCAGTTTAAGTCTTGGTATGGTTGAACCAATGCATTCCCCTTCGTATCCACCGGAAAGTCCAAGTCATACGCCGTTCATGGCGCATCTGGACCCTCACCATGCCTCGGCCCACGAGGGTCAGGCACGCCTTGAGCTCAAGCTTCAGCCTTGGCAGCGCAATGGGCTTGGTGTTGCCCATGGGGGTGTGATCATGACCCTGCTTGATGCCGTCATGGCCATGGCAGCAAAGTCTGCTGACCCGGCAGGCGCTTGGGTGGTTACCATCGAGATGAAAACCAGTTTTCTTCGACCGGGTCGTGACGAACTAATTGCGCTTGGCTACTGTGAACACCGATCTACAAGCATGGCGTTCTGCCGGGGTGAAATAAAAGACCCTTCGGGAAGGCTCATCGCGACGGCCATGGGCACCTTTCGACGCATGACAGCACTCGCCGGGCGCAAGGCGCCCACGCAGACGGCCGACGACCCCTAGGGTTTGGACCGATTAGAGTTTGGGTCTGTTCGGAACCTGGGGTTCGCGCGGAACCTCGTAGGGAAGGGCCTGAAGCGTAAGCTGCACCGGTTGTCCGGATGAGGCCCGCAAGGCTGCCACTTTGGTCTGGCTACGAAACGGTTCGAGCTTAAGGCTAATAAGGTAAAGGGCAGAGGGCTCGGGTCCGCTTGTGACCAAGTGGCCGGGACTGTTGCACAATGCGGAAGCAATGATTTCGCCGATCGGCGCCTCCTCGGAGACCTTAGTGTCGGCCTGCTCATGGCCCGGCTGGGAAGGAGCAGCCGTTGTAAGAAACACATCCGATCCGGGCATAAGGCCGGCGGGCCCTTCAAAAAGAAACATGCGTTGATTCAGTTTGCCAAGGTAGTGACTGCGGGCAACAACCTCTTGCCCCGGGTAACAGCCTTTAGTGAAGCTCACCCCGCCTAAGAGATCCAGATTCACCATCTGTGGCACAAATCGCTCGGTAAGTTCGGCCTGGAACCAAGGAAGCCCTTGCCGAAGCTCATGCTCGATCCACTGCGCGGGAGAAAGCTGAATGAAGCCTTCCGGCAGGATGCAGGCCGTTTCTTGAGTCGGTAGTAGGGATGCTTCAGCGCGTTCCGACGTGTGCGTCGTGTCAATCGCCGTGTTCCCCTTTGTTTCAGGGTCTGGGCCAATAAGCCAATACCGCCGTTCTGTCACGGCAGAGGTCTCTGTGAGACCCGGCCGATTGGCCTCGAGAAGGCTAAAACCCTGGTTCGCAAGGGTCTGATCATTTGGATTGACGGGGCCCATTACGCCGTAAACCAGCCGGTGGGTCTGACGAAGCTTGACCTTGGCACGCAACACGAACATGGAAAGGCGTTTGACAAGAACGGGGGCCAGAGAGCCTTGTAAGAGCAAGTGAAAGACTTCAGGACTGGGCTGCCAGATAAGAAAGGTTGCGTAAAGCCGTCCTTTGGCGTTGCAGTAGCCCGATAGCTGGCTTTGCGCAGGCCCAGTTGGGCCACCCGATACATTTGTCGGGCCTGCACTATGGCTTAGGCCTTTGACATCGTTGCAAAGCTGGGCCTGCAGAAAACTTGCGGCATCAACCCCTTCGATGCTTACAAGGCAATAATCGAGAGACTGATCTGGGACAAGGGTGGGCATAGGCTGGATAATAGGCTATCGGTTCCCTGTCGCAGGTGAACAAAACCTACTTATTGACCGGAAATAGAGGCTTTGCGACGACTTTTTCTTGCCTTTGCTGTGTTGCTCTTTTTTGTCCTGGCAACTATGGTTGCAGGGCTCATCTGGCTTACCCAGTCGGTGGTTCCGGCGCGGGTCCAGCTGGGTGGTTATGACAGTCCGCAGGCTGTGTCGGTGGAGGTTGCCATTCCGCCCGGGGCCTCCGCAAGGGCTATTGGCAGGGTTCTGAAAGACCATGGGGTCGAGGTGAATCCCGAGAGCTTTGCCCGTACGGCCAGGCTCCTTGGTTTGCATAATCAGTTGCAGGCCGGTGTCTATGGCTTTACTCAGGGGTCTTCCATTTGGCAGGTGTTGACCGTTTTGAGTCGCGGCCAAGAGCTACAAGAGTCGGTGACCCTGCTTGAGGGATGGACGTTTGCCCAGAGTCTTGCCGCCCTGCATAGTCATCCACACATTACCAAGACCCTAAGCGGTGACGCACAGACTGTCTCTAGGGCCCTTGCTGCAGAGATGGGTCTTGCTTTCGCTACGGCCGAAGGGTGGATTTTTCCCGACACGTATCTGTTTCGTCGTGGCCAGACCGATCACGACCTGTTAAGGCGTGCTGTTCGTCTTCAGAAAGAGATACTTGCCGAGGCCTGGCGTCAACGTTCTTCCCGAAACCTTCTTCGATCCCCTGAAGATGCCCTTGTTCTTGCATCGATTATTGAGAAAGAAACCCAGGCCATGCAGGATCGTCCAAGGGTTTCGGCGGTCTTGCAGAATCGGTTGCGCATTGGCATGCGCTTGCAGTCCGACCCAACAACCATTTATGGGCTCGGGCCCAGTTTCGACGGTAATTTACGTCGTAAAGACCTGAGCCATCCCTCGCCCTACAACACCTACCGTCATAAGGGTCTGCCTCCGGGCCCAATTTCGAACCCAGGGCGCCTAGCTCTGCTTGCTGCGCTTCAGCCTGCGGATTCCTCAGCGCTTTATTTTGTGGCCAAAGGCAACGGCCAGTCCTATTTCAGTCATGACCTGAGCCAACACAACTGGGCCGTGAACTATTACCAGAGGGGAATTGGTCAGCCCCCTCCAGCGGAACGAAACCTGTGAGTTTGTTCGAATCCAGCGACGGCCTCGGGTCCAAGGAGGTCCCGCAAAGCGCCAATAAGGGCCCGCGGTTTCTGGTTCTAGAGGGCATTGACGGTGCGGGTAAAACCACTCATCTTCAGTTTTTAGCCTCACGGCTGCGCCAAGCGGGTCAGTCGGTTGTGATTACCCGAGAACCCGGCGGCAGTCCGCTTGCCGAATCCCTTCGGGAGATTGTTTTGCGCTCGCCCATGGACGGCCTGACCGAACTGCTTATTATTTTTGCCGCGCGACGAGACCATTTGCGCCAGACCATTTGGCCGGCCTTGGAGCGCGGCCAGTGGGTCATTTCCGACCGTTTTACCGACTCCACCCGCGCCTATCAGGGTACAGCCCGCGGCCTGCCTTCTAGCCTTATCGAGGCCATGGCGCAGGCGGTTGAGGCCGAGGGAAGGGGGGCAGACCACGTCTTTTATTTTGACCTGCCCGCCGAGGTTGCGGCCAAGCGCCGACGGGACCGGTCCGCGGGTGCCTTGCTTGCTGAGGAGGCCGACCGTTTTGACACCGAGACCATTGCTTTTTTTGAACGGGTTCGACTGGGTTACCGGCTCGCCGCTGAGAATCGGGGCAGCCAACAAACCTGGATTGATGCTCAGCAGTCGGTTGAGACTATCCAGCAGCAACTGAGCCAGGTGCTTGCACCCTGGCTGTCGGTGAATGCGGAACCGTCTGGACCTTTGTCGCAGCCTTCGTCTTGTTGATATGTGTCGAGTAATTCCCTTTGGCTTAGGTTGACAGCATGAGTCGAAAACAAGAATTAGGTCTTGCCGAGGGTTTTGGTTCAAGCCGTCAGACCGGGGGCAATGCCTCTTGCCTGCCTTGGAAGCCCTGGTTTGAAGGATGGTGGTCCCAGTCGGAGTCCTTTCTTCATGCCGAGGCCCAGGCAGCCCTTCTCGTGGGCCCAGCCCGAATGGAGCTCGGGTCCTTTGCGCTGGCTCTTGCGGCCGCGCGCCTATGCAACCATCCTGCTCCTGATGGACGGGCTTGCGGCGACTGCCCGAGCTGTCGGTGGATTGCCCAGGGCCAACACCCTGACTGCCGCTGGGTACAGTCGGCCATGGAGCAGGGGGCGGATGCTCAAGGTCTCGACGAGGACACGGACGAAGGCTCTGACAATGACGCGGTCAGTACTGGCGGTGGTTCAGGCGAGGAATCCGGAGGCGCGGATGGCGCCAGCAAAGAGAAGAAACAGAGCCCACAAATTCTTATTGGTCAGATTCGGCAGTTGCAAGACTTCGCAGCGGTGAGTTCGCATCGCGGTGGGTCCCGCTGGGCTGTGATTGGTTCGATTCATAGGTTTAATGTTTTCGCGGCAAACGCCTTGCTTAAGGGCCTGGAAGAGCCTGAGCCTGGAATGCGCTATTTGCTCTACGCCGAGCGTCTGCGTGGCGTTCCTGCCACCATCCTTTCGCGTTGTCGCAGGCTTGTTCTGCAGACCGATGCCCAGAGCCTTCAGGCCCAAGCGCTTGCTCTGAATGAGGCCAGTTCCTGGCTTTTGCCCTTTCTTACGGTGCGCCCCGTGCGGGTTCAGCCCTCGAACTGGGCTTCTCGAGTTGGGAAGACCACCTCGATTGCCGATGCGGTTGAGCTTCTGTTGCGATGGCTTATTGATGTTGAGCGCTGTCGCCTGGGCCTAGAGGCCCGCCACTTTCCGTTCGAGGCTGTTGCATTAAGGGCATGGGTAGATGCCTGCACAGGCAAGACCAGTGGGGGGTCAGAACCCTATGCAGACCGTTACGCACGGCTCATGGATCGGCTTGTTGTCTACGCTCGAGGCAGCCAGCATCCGGTTAATGCTCAGCTTTACCTGGAGTCTGTTTTTGAGGACGTTCGCCAGCTTATGTTCCCTGGAATAATGGCTCGTTAAATACCGGAGTTTTTGTTTTATGCAGCTTGAGTTTGCCGATTCCCATTGCCATTTGAATTACGAAGGCCTTTCCTTGCGCACCGAGGAGGTTTTGCATTCCATGCAAGAGGCTGGGGTGACTCGCGCCCTGAACATTTGTACGACGCTGGAGGAGGCACCGAAAGTGCTGGAGCAGACCCTTGATCACCCACGGCTCTGGTGCTCTGTGGGCGTGCATCCCGATTACGATGAGGTTGCTGCCGAGCCCAGTGTGGAAGAGCTCGTGCAAAGAGCTGCGCACGAAAAGGTTGTTGCCATAGGTGAGACCGGCCTTGACTACTATCGGCTAAAGGGCAACCTGGACTGGCAGCGGGAGCGCTTTCGTGTACATATTCGTGCTGCGCGTGCAGTCAACAAGCCATTAATCATTCACACCCGCGAGGCAGCCGAGGACACCTTAGCCATTCTTCGAGAAGAGAAAGCACATGAAGTTAATGGTGTAATGCATTGTTTTACCGAGTCTATTCACGTTGCTCGCCAGGCTATTGATCTTGGTTTCTTTATCTCGTTATCGGGAATCGTGACGTTTAAAAATGCCCAACAGGTCCACGAGGTCGCCCGTGAGGTTCCCCTTGAAAACTTGCTTATTGAGACCGACGCACCGTTTCTTGCCCCGGTTCCATTTCGGGGCAAGACCAACGAGCCTGCCTATGTGGTGCATGTGGCTGAGCGCATTGCTGAACTTAAAGGTGTGTCTTTACAGAGCGTTGCTGAAGCCACAACGCGTAATTTCTGCCGCTTCATTCGCCAGCCTTATTTTTGCCCATAATGTATATTATGTTAACTAATGCAAGGTAAAAAGAGGGGGCTCATAAACCCCCCCTTCCTTGAGCCTCCAATTGCGGCGAGTATGTCTTAAAGACGCTCGAAGACCACGGCAATACCCTGGCCACCACCAATACACATGGTGGCAAGTCCGTAACGACCGCCACTCCGATGAAGTTCATGGATACACTTCGTCGCAATAACGGCGCCCGTGGCACCCACGGGGTGCCCAAGCGCGATGGCACCACCGTTCACGTTTACCTTGTCCGGATCGAAGCCCAGTACCTTGGTCACCGTGAGCGCTTGGGCTGCGAAGGCTTCATTCGACTCAATAACATCGATCTGGTCGATCTTCAGACCCGCCTTTTGCAGTGCTACCTGGGTTGCGGGAATGGGGCCCTCGCCCATCACGTCATTAGGAACGCCCGCAACGGCGTAGCTGACCACCCGGGCAAGAGGCTTGGCTTTTGTTTTGGCCGTAGCAGAGGCCTCCCCAAGCACAAGAAATGCGGCGGCATCGTTAATACCCGAGGCGTTGCCCGCCGTTACTGACCCGTCCTTCTTGAAGGCAGGCTTCATAGCGGCCAGCTTTTCAAGGCTGGTGGCACGCGGGTGCTCGTCGGTACCAAACACCAGATCGCCCTTTTTCGAGCTGATGGTGATGGGCACAATTTGGCTCTTAAACCGTCCCTCGGCAATGGCCTTGGCCGCGCGGTTTTGAGACTCCAGAGCAAAGCCGTCCTGGTCCTCGCGGGAAAGGCCGTGCTTGGTTGCCAGGTTCTCCGCAGTAATGCCCATGTGTCCCACGCCAAAGGGGTCGGTTAGCGCTGCAACCATCATGTCAATCACCTTGGTGTCGCCCATTCGCGCACCGCTTCGCATGGCCGGGCTTAGGTAGCCCCCTCGGCTCATGACCTCTACCCCTCCCCCAATGCCAAAGTCGGAGTCACCAAGCAGAATGTTCTGACTTGTTGAGACGACCGCCTGCAATGCCGAGCCACAAAGGCGGTTAATCGTAAGGGCTACTGACGACATAGGCAGGCCGGCCTGAATGCTGGCTACGCGGGCCACATAGGCAGACCGTGACTCGGTGGGAATGCAGTTACCCACAACTGTGTAATGAATATGTTCGGCCTCTACCGCGGAACGTGCAATGGCCTCTTTCATGACCATGCCGCCCAGCTCACTGGGCTCCAAGCTCGACAGGCTTCCTCCAAAACCGCCAATTGCAGAACGTACGGCACTTAGTACTAGAACTTCTCTCATCGATGCTCTCCTCGTCTCAGGTATTTAGTTAACGGTTGATGTTTCAGCAGGCGCGGAGGCCTCGGAGGCCACCCATACAGCTTCTAGGTCGTACTCGTCGCTGTCGACAATGTCTACTTCAGTCCACTCACCCAGACGCACAGGCATGGCATGACGGGAATTCGGATCGGGCCAGATGCGCACAAGTCCATCAATCTCGGGGGCGTCGCCCGGGCCACGGGCTAAGAGGCAGCCTTCTTCTTCGTCAATGGCGTCGATTAAAACGCGAATACGCCTGCCCACCCAACGCCTGAGTCTGGCCTGGGAAATGGGTGCTTGATGCGCCATGACACGCTCTTGGCGCTCAAGCCTAAGGGCCTCGGGCACCGGGTTTGATAATTGATTGGCCGTGGCCCCTTCAACCGGGCTGTACGCAAAGCAGCCCAGTCGGTCGATCTGTGCCTCGGTAAGAAAGTCAAGCAGCGTTTGAAACTCGGCCTCTGTCTCGCCGGGGAACCCAGCAATGAATGTACTGCGGAGCGTGAGGTCGGGGCAGATCTTGCGCCAGTTTTGAATGCGAGCCAGCACCTTTTCAGCAGCCGCGGGCCGCTTCATGCGCTTTAAAACCTCGGGGTGACCATGTTGAAACGGAATATCAAGGTAAGGCAGCAGCTTGCCCTCTGCCATGAGGCCCAGGACCTCATCCACATGGGGATAAGGGTAGACGTAATGCAGTCGCACCCAGACGCCAAGCTCCCCAAGCTCTTTGGCAAGTTCGAAAAAATGGGTCTTCACCGGGCGGCCATTGACGAAATCGGTGCGGTGTCGCAGGTCGACACCATAAGCACTTGTGTCTTGAGACACCACAAGTAGCTCTTTGACACCCGCCTTAACCAGTGCCTCGGCCTCGCGCATAACCTCGCCAATTGGCCTTGAGACCAGGTCACCGCGCATGCTCGGAATAATACAGAAACTGCAACGGTGGTTGCAGCCTTCGGAGATCTTAAGATAAGCATAGTGACTGGGTGTAAGCCGAATACCCTGCTCCGGCACAAGGTCGGTGAAAGGGTCATGCGGCCTGGGTAAATGCGTGTGAATGGCCTGCATGACCTCGGCTGTGGCATGAGGCCCGGTGACTGCAAGCACCCTCGGGTGTGTCTCTTTAACCAGGTCCCGCTTACCCAGGCAGCCGGTCACAATCACCTTACCGTTTTCTTCAAGCGCCTCACCAATGGCATCAAGGCTCTCCTGAACGGCCTCATCAATAAAGCCGCAGGTATTCACCACAACAAGGTCGGCCCCTTCAAAGCTTGACGAAATGTCATACCCTTCGGCGCGCAGCTGAGTAAGAATGCGTTCGGAATCCACAAGTGCCTTGGGACAGCCAAGCGAAATGAAGCCAACCGTTGGATTGGTCACAGGTCGGGTCCCGCGTTAGTCGTTCTTAGGCTTAGATGCCGGGCGCTCCTCACCCTTGGGGAACCCAAACGAGGACATCATGTTGCGCGTGTTGGCCTGCATTTGCTCTTCCATCTGCAGAAAAACCTTTTGGCTTTGGTCGAGGTAGTTGGCCATAAGATTCTGCATCATGGGGGCCTGACCTGCCATGAATTGCGTCCAGGACTCTTGGTTGATGAGCCCCTTGTTACTGGACATTAAAGCTTCCGATTGTTTTTGAAGTTTCCCCTGCATGTCCATGAAACCTTGGATATTTTTTTCAAGGTAGGTGCCCATTAAGCCTTGCATGGCATTGCCATAAAACCGAATGATTTGCGCAAGCACATTGGCGGAAAAAATAGGCATACCGGCTGACTCTTCCTCGAGAATAATCTGCAAAAGAATGCTTCGAGTTAGGTCTTCCGAAGATTTGGCGTCCACCACCTGAAATTCTTCGTGGGAGAGCACGAGCTCTTTGACATCAGATAGCGTGATATAACTGCTGGTGCGTGTGTCATAGAGCCGCCGGTTGGGGTATTTTTTAATAAGGCGACCGTCTTTTTTTGAGGAGGAGACCATAGCCAATCCGCCTAGCTCATGTGCAAGCCACCGTTGAGCGAGAAGTCTGCTCCGGTAGCAAAGCCGCTGTCATTGGAGGCCAGCCAGGTCACGATGGATCCGATTTCTTCAGGCTCGCCAAGACGCTTGACGGGAATAGTGGCTACGATTTTTTCGAGCACCTCGGGCTTAATGGCACGGACCATATCGGTACCAATGTAGCCTGGCGAAACCGTATTAACCGTAACACCTTTAGAAGCGAGTTCTTGGGCAAGCGCCATGGTAAAGCCGTGAATGCCAGCCTTTGCGGTGGAGTAGTTAGTCTGGCCAAACTGACCCTTTTGGCCATTCACCGAAGAGATATTGATAATTCGCCCCCAGCCGTTGGCGACCATACCCTCAACCACCTGTTTTGTGACATTGAAAAGACTATTCAGGTTGGTGTCAATAACGGCGCTCCACTGTTCTGGCGTCATCTTTAGAAATAAGCCGTCTTTAGTAATGCCTGCGTTGTTCACTAGAACATCGGGGTTACCGTGCTCCGCTTTAACCTTCTCAAAGGCCTCAACGGTGGACTCCCAGCTACTCACGTTGCCAACTGAGGCATAAAAGGTAAAGCCATCTGCCGCCTGCTCGGCGAGCCATTTTTGATGATCACGGCTTGGACCACATCCTGCAATCACCTTAAAGCCAGCATCGTGCAGCTTTCGACAAATGGAGGTTCCTATGCCCCCCATACCTCCAGTAACGTATGCAACGCGATTCTCCATAACGACTCCTCCAGTGGTTTTATTTTCTTTAAAACGTTTTATGTTTTTGGTCGTGTCTCCTCACGAACTCTCTTTCTGCTGCTCTGCAATAAGGTCAGATGCCTTTTCTTTCACATAGTGACCGGGTGCGGGCTCAAGAACTTTGTAGGCGCCAGCCTTTCCAAGCCGCTTGGGAGCCGCAATGTCTTTACCCTTGTAGGGCTTAAGCCAGGCGCCCCAGTCATTCCACCAGCTTCCAGGATACTCTTTTGCCTGCGCCAGAAAGTCCTCAGGGTTCTTGCCCATGGTCTTGGCAATGCTGAAGCTTCGCTTGTTCTTGGCTGCAGGGTTGATACTTCCTGCAATATGCCCGCTTGCGCCCAGCACAAATCGAACATTGGCAGCTGTTAACGCTTTAGCCGATGTCCAGGCTGATGTCCAAGGAACAATATGGTCCTCGCGTGCACCAAATGCGTAAACCGGCATTTTGATTTTGCGTAGGTCAATGGGCTGCCCGCAGACCTTGAGCTTATTAGGCTTAATCAGATTATTCTCAAGGTAAGTGTTGCGCAGGTACCAGGCAAAGAAGGGGCCTGGCAGGTTGGTACTGTCGGAATTCCAGTAAAGAATGTCAAAGGCCGGTGGCGTCTCTCCTTTTAAGTAGTTAC
Source organism: Burkholderiaceae bacterium (assembly GCA_023261135.1). GTDB lineage: Bacteria > Pseudomonadota > Gammaproteobacteria > Burkholderiales > Burkholderiaceae_A > Hahnella. Next base: position 10,747 of record JALRJP010000018.1, read on the forward strand.
GTTCTACATAATTCCAGACGAGATCGTTGGGCCGCAAAAAGGAAAAGGTCGTTGCCAGTTCCTGCCCAGGCAGGAGACCGCCCTGCCCAATGGTGGCCTCGCGCATCGCCACTTGGGACTCATCAATGAAGACATCCAGGACGCCTGTATCTGAAAAGTCGAGCAGCGTCGTCATAAGAGTAAGCGTCTGCACCGAGGTGTCGCCTTTGGCGGCTAGGACAGCAAGCGCATTAGTGGTCATGGTGCCACCCACACAAAAGCCCAGTGCGTTGATCTTGGGACTTCCTGAAATGGCCTTCACAGACTCAATGGCTGTGAGAATGCCCTTGCCAATGTAGTCCTCCCAGGTGGCATGAGACTGCGGCTGCCCCGGATTTTTCCAAGAGACCAAGAAGACCTGATGGCCTTGGTCAACGGCAAACTTCACAAGCGAGCTCTGGGGGCCAAGGTCCATGATGTAGAACTTATTGATACTCGGCGGAACCATAAGAAGCGGAACACTTCCCACCTTGGGTGTCGAGGGCTTGTACTGAATGAGCTGAAAGAGGTCATTCTGAAAAACTACTGCGCCTGGGGTTGTTGCAAGGTTTTCACCAATCACGAACCCGGATTCGTCGGTCTGAGAAATGCGGCCCTTCTGCATATCGTGCAAGAGGTTGTCGATACCTGCTCGTAGGCTCTCGCCCTTTGTTTCAATGAGGCGACGCTGAGCCTCGGGGTTGGTTGCAAGAAAATTGGTGGGCGAAAGTGCGTCAATCCACTGCTGCACCACAAACTTAAGCTTCTGCTGCGTCTTGGCATCTGCATGCACAGCGTTGGTCATGGCCATAAGGGTTTGACTGTTCAACACATAAAGCGCGGCAAGCGTACTGAAGGGCGACGACTGTTGCCAGTCGGGCGTGGTAAAACGCCGATCTTGGGAGGCAACCGACTGTGCGTTCTGGTCGGACGTCAGAATCTGACTGAGCTTTTGAACATAGCCTCGCTGAATTTCAGCGAGGTCTTCTGCAGAAATTGGACTGAGGTTTTGCGTCATCTAAAGATCTCCCTGACGGTGTACTTTAGTACTAGTCTACCCCTCCTGTGACCGGGGTTAACCCCTTACATAGCCCCTTCTCGCCAAACAAGGGCAGCCATACGACCCGTCTTTGCCTCTCGACGGTAGGAATAAAACGCAGAGGGGTTGTTAAAGGTGCATCGGGCTTCAGATTCGATGCCCACAAGGGGAATGCCGCGCTGAATGACAGCCTGCTGAATCTGCCTTGCCGCGATTGCCTGTAGGTTGGCAAGCCAACGGCCTGCGGGCGACGGGCGGAAATGCTCGGGCATGGCCTCACGGGCCTTTAGTGCCTGAACGACCTCCTTGCCCACTTCAAACCGCTCAGGCCCAATGCAGGGGCCAAGCCAGGCCCAGACCCCAGCCTTACAAGCAGCAGGGTCGGTCGTTCGCATGGCGTCAATGACTGTGGAAATGACCCCCTGCGCGAGTCCGCGCCAGCCCGCATGGGCGGCACCCACGACCTGACCCGAGGCGCTTGCCAGCAAAACGGGTAGGCAGTCAGCCGTCAAAATGGCACAGGCCTGCCCCGGACGACTGCAGACGCTGGCATCGGCCTGGGGTCCAAGGCTTCTCTCATCCAGAGAATGGGGGGGATCCTCTGCACCCTCTTGACCGGAGCCCTCCCGAGACCCTTGATGCGCGCGGTCGATTTGAAATACCTGGGTCCCATGCACCTGATGAAGCCAAAAAGGCTGCGTACCAAGGGCTTTAGCAAGGTGAAGACGGTTGGCCTGAACGGCAGCGGCATCGTCTCCTACGTGTAGCCCCAGGTTGAAGGCGTCAAAGGGGGGTTGAGAAGCCTCAGAATAGCGAACCTCTCGGTCTCGACCTTCCCTTTGAACGGCGTCGGCCTGAGGGCGAGATTCAGAACCGAGCCCAGTCGCCAGGCTGCGCGTGGTGTAGGCAACACCCACGCCAGCGATGGGGCAGTTCACGCGCACAACGGGCAGGCCCGTGGGTGCTTCAGGTGTGCTCGATTTCATTGCGAACCGATCTCGGCTGGTAGTTCTGCTGCGCTTCGGTCCACCGGCGGTAAGGCCATGCCAGCGGCCTGAACCAGGTCCATGAAGTCCTGGGGCGGCTCCCGCTCAAAGAACAAGGTTTTGCCATTACTCGGCTTGATAAGTCCCAGACAACGGGCATGCAGCGCCTGATGTGAAATGGGTGGGCGTGCCTGGCGCGGTGCGCCATTGTGATAGGTCGGGTCGCCAATAATGGGGTAGCCAATGGACTGAAGATGAACACGAATCTGATGCGTTCGCCCTGTTTCAAGCCGGCAGCCAAGCAGACGCACCGGCTGTGTTTCAAGGTGTCCGGACTCAAGCACCTGATAGTGGGTTACAGCCGGCTTGCCGTTCTGACCGTTCACAATAGCCATGCGTTGACGATCGTTTGGGTGACGGCCGATTGGGGCGTCAACCCTTCCCTTCATAAAGCTTGTACGACTGGTTTTGCCGGAAAGACCTGCTGCCGGGCGATGCCAGCAGACCGCCAGGTAGTGCCGAAAGACCGACTTATTCTGCAGTTGCCGGACCAGACTGGTCTGACTCGTGGGTGTCTTGGCAACCACCATAAGACCCGAGGTGTCACGATCCAGTCGGTGAACAATGCCCGCCCGAGGCAATGTCTTAAGTTCGGGCCAGTGGTAAAGAAGCCCATTTAACAAGGTGCCTGACCAGTTGCCCGCCGCAGGATGCACTACTTGCCGAATGGGCTTGTTAAGAACAAGTATTTCTTCGTCTTCAAAGACGAGATCAATAGCAATGGGCTCGGGCTGCCAGTCTTCAACCGTTTGTGGCACAGGCACACGAACCCGATAATTCTGCCCTGCAGAAACGGCTGCACTGCCTTTGGTAATCGCTTGCGAAGCGAGGCTAACGAGCCCTGAGGCAATCCATTGCTGGATGCGTGAGCGCGAATGCTCGCGAAGACGAGAGGCTAAAAAAGTGTCAAGCCTTTGACCTGCCTCGTCGGCTGGGACGGTTAGGTCACGCTCCCCGCTATAATGCAACCCATCTGACTCCTGCACCTCATCGACCTCAAGAAGGTCTTCCTGGAGTGGTTCAGGGTGTCTCTGGTTCTGCATGTCGTTCAATGTGAAGGAGTTCTCGTCGTGATGGCCAAAAGTATGAGGGGCACGCGTCTATTTTCCCTTTTAATTCTGGTTTTGGCTTGCCTTTCCTTGAGCCTTTCAGGATGCTCCACCACCGAGCGCGACGAAACCGTGAACTGGTCGGCCGATCGTCTGTACTCCGAGGCCAAAGATGAAATGGACGCAGGCAATTGGGCAACCGCCATCAGTCTGCTCCAGAAGCTCGAATCACGGTATCCCTTCGGGCGTTATGCCCAACAGGCGCAACTCGATACGGCCTACGCGCACTGGAAGGATGGTGAACTCGGCCTCGCGCTAGCTGCTGTTGACCGGTTTCTAAGGCTCTACCCCAATCACGGCAGCGTGGACTATGCCATCTATTTGAAGGGCCTCATTAACTTTAATGACCGATCCAATCTCTTTTCTAAAATCACGGGCGAAGATTTGTCTGAGCGTGATCCCAAGGCGGCGAGAGAAGCCTTCGACAGTTTCAAGCGGCTCGTCGCCGAGTTTCCTGCAAGTCGCTACACGCCTGATGCAACCGCGCGTCTGCAGTTCTTGCTGAATACCTTGGCCTACAACGACGTGCATGTTGCACGTTATTACTTGCGTCGCGGCGCCCATATGGCAGCGGTTAACCGGGCTAAAGAGGTTGTCTACAGCTACCAAGGTACACCTGCCATTGAGGAGGCGCTTGCCCAGTTGGCACATGGCTATGCCCGTCTCGGCCTTACAGACCTGCAAAACGATGCACAGCGTGTTCTTGAAAAAAACTTTCCAGACAGCCTTTACCTCAAGCACGGCTATGACCCGAAAGAGCGTTTTGGCCTCTCGGAATCCCTTCGCGCCAGCTCGCCGGGGTTTTGGTCGCGCCTTAAGTTCTGGAACTAGGTCGAACGCCTTATAAAGGCGCTGGCCTCAGAGAGACTATCGGTCTGCATGAACTTGGGTAGGGCGCTAAGCATCTTTCGACCGTAGCCCATCTGTACAAGCCTTCGATCCGCTAAAAGGCAGACGCCCCGGTCGTGCTCTGTACGAATAAGCCGACCTACCCCCTGCTTCAGTGAGAGCAGGGCCTCTGGACACTGAATATCTCGGAAGCCACTGCCACCCGTGCGTTCGCACTGATGAATTCTGGCTTTAAGCACGGGGTCATCGGGTGGAGCAAAGGGCAGTTTGTCAATGAGCACCATGGACAAAGCCTGACCGGGAACATCCACACCCTCCCAAAAGCTCGCACTGCCTATAAGAATGGCATTGCCGTGCTCGCGGAACAGTGAAAGCATGGCCTCGCGACTCCGCTCGCCCTGCACAAGAAGCGGTCGGTCTTGCACCAGGCCGTCGCAGTGTGTTCTTAGCTCAGTCGCTGCAAGGCCTACTGCCCGAAGGCTTGTACATAGAATAAAAACACCCCCATCGAGCTCACCGAGCAGGCGCTTAAGCTCAGGCATACGCAACAGGGACTTTATGTGGTCAGGTGACTTCGGGTCGGGAAGGTTTTTAGGAATAACGAGAAGGCCCTGCTCCTGGTAGTTAAATGGACTCTCGAATAGCCCTTCACGCGCATGATGCAGGCCAAGTCGGTCTTTAAAGTACTGAAAAGGCGCTTCGCTACGACCACCTAAACTTAGTGTTGCTGATAAGAAGAGCCAAGGGGTAGCGCTGCTCTGCAGAACGGGCGCAAGCGCTTCGGCCAGCGACAAGGGGGAGCGATGCAGGCTAACGCCATAACTGTTTTGCTCAAGCCATAGGACATAAGCTTCCTCCAAGGAGGTCATCTTAGGTTCAAAGGGCTCAACTCGCGCTGACAAATCGTGAAGTCGATCTTGAACCCGCTGCAGTTCCGGATCCTCGGTCGTAATACCCGCAAAGACCGAGGACAGTCGATGCACTGCAGCCTTTAGTTCAAGAAGGCTCGTAGCGAGACTTGAATGAATCTGTGAGGATGTCTCAGGCCAGCCAAAGCGGCCAAGACCCAAGGGCTGCGCCGCCAAGCGTAAGGACTGCGCCGCACGATCGAGCTCAGCGGCAAGGCTTGGCCAGTCGGCCTGGTGAGCGGCTAAAAGCTGGCCTGCAGCTAACAGATCACGGGCCAGTGTTGTGATGGACTGACTTGAGACGGTCTGAGTAAATTGATCGGATGCAATGTCAAGAAAGCTATGCGCCTCGTCAATAATATAAGCCTGCGGTGTTGGCAGAAGTTCGACGTCCTGATCTTGAAGCAATCGCAGTGACGAGCAGAGCAAATGGTGGTTGACGATAACAATACTCGCTTCCATGGCCGTCTCGCGGGCCTTCATGACTGCGCACTCTGAAATGTAAGCACACCGATGTCCAAGGCAGTTTTCCATGGTGGAGGTCACAGAAGGAATCAGGGATGGATGGCGACTAATGGGGTCAAAGCTGCTTAAATCCCCGTCGGGTGAAACCCGTGAAAATTCAACAAGCTGATGCAGAAGACTCTGTTCGGGTAGGGTGAAGCCAATCTGGCCGCCAAGGGCGCGATTCAGGCGATGAGCGCAGACGTAATTGGAGCGTCCCTTAAGCCTTGCCACATTCACGGGTCGCCCAAGAAATTCGGCAAGCTGAGGAAGATCCCTGTTGTAAAGCTGATCTTGCAGGGTTTTACTTGCGGTTGAGATCACAATTTTGACACCTGCGGTCATGGCAGGAATGAGGTAGGCAAAGGTTTTGCCAATGCCCGTTCCAGCCTCGGCAATAAGGGACTGCCGTTGCGCAAGGCAATCAAGAATGGTCTTGGCAAGGCGGTGCTGCTCATCTCGATAACGAAAGGCCTTGGACGCTCCTAGTAAGCGCCCTTCAGGGCCTAGGTAAGAGTCAACAAGGGTTTGGAGTTCCTGAAGCGCGGACGGCTCAGACTCAGCCCGCCCGTTAGGCAGGTTCATTAGGTGCGTTTTGGGACGCCAGGTAGGCTATTTGATCTTTGAGCTGAAGCTTTCGCTTTTTAAGGCGACGCAGGGCGAGATCGTCCGAAGACGCACCTTCGTCTTGAAGCGACACAATGAGCTGGTCGAGCTCTCTGTGCTCAGCCTCAAGCTCAAGCAGACGTATCTGACCGGTTCGGATGTCATTCATGAATCTAATCTAACCGAACTTGACCCGAAGAGGAAGGGCTTGGAGGCCTGCTGCTAGCCTCCCCAAGTCGTTGTGTTCGCTTTGCATCGGCCTCTAGCCGCTGCCGCATGCGAACATTAGCCTCTATTTGACGAATATCCCTACGCAAAAGCTCCTTTGCAAGCTCATGTTGACGCCGTGCCTGAGCCGCATCACGCCGCAACTCGTCAAGGCAAGAAGCGGAAACAAAGAGGTCAAGACAGCCCTGCTCACGCTCCGAAAACGCACGAAGCTGGTCCTGATAATCGCGGTCAAAACGCACGAGGTTTTGGTTAAGCGCTTGTATTTGATGTTTCTCGTCCTGGGTATAGCCTGCGTCTGAGAGCGCATGAGGCGCGTAGCCCAAACCTAGGGTCACGGCCAGAAAACTGCCTATTGCAAATATCTTTTCAGTCATTGCGTTAAAACTGACTGAGCGTTGCCCGAGGCCCTAGCCTAAGGTAACGCTCGGTTCGCATCTCGGTTAAACGGCTCACGGTTCTTTCAAACTCTCCAGACAGGGGGCCCTGGGTATAAAGCAGCCCGGGCTCGGTTCGTGCAGACACCGCAAGTCTAACGCGATGATCGTAAAGAATATCAATGAGCCAAGTCAGGCGACGAGCCTCTGAAAATTGGGTGCTCGAGAGCGGCTCAAGGTCCTCAAGAAGGATGAAGGCGTAGCGTTCTGCAAGCCATAGGTAGTCGTGCATGGATCGTGGGCCATAAAGCAAAGTAGAGGCCTTGAACCAGATCGCGGTGACGGATTTCTTCTCAAACGGAACATCACGACCTTCAATTTGAAGGCTTCCCGCAGTTTCGATTGACTCACCTGCCGCATGATCGAAGAGCGCCTTGAGCGTAGCGGGAACCTCGCCACTAACGCTGACCTGATAAAAACCTTCGGGCTCAATGAAGCTGGGGGTAACCCAGTCTTTACTTGGGGCTAGGTTTTCTACCTTTGTGCCCATACCGCTTGTCTCGGTGGTCATAATGCCCCGCCGGTAATCCATACCCGGCCCTAGGCCAACCACTTCCAAAGACCGTTCGAGCATGGCAATGGCTGGCAGAAGTCGGTCACGGTGCAGTCCATCGGGATAAAGGCCCGATGGTGGGTAGTTCGATGTCATGACGAAGCCCACCCGCGCGTCAACCAAGGCTTGCAAAAGCCGCTGAAGAATCATGGCGTCAGCAATGTCTGAAATATGAAACTCGTCGAAGCAAATGAGCCGATAGCGACGGGCCACTCGCAGAGCCACCTCGGCTAGAGGGTCCTCGACTCCCTTAAGGTCGTACATCTCCTTGTGGGTCGCACGCATGAAGGCATGGAAATGCACCCGAAGTTTGCGTTCAATACGCACAACTTGGTAGAAGGCATCCATAAGGAAAGTCTTTCCACGCCCTACCCCGCCCCAGAGGTAAACGCCTCGGGGTATGGATGGATGGATAAGCATGCGTGCAAGGCGTCCTCCGCGCTGAGCTTTGTAGTGCTGCCAGTCGGAGGCACAACGCTCAAGGGCAGCGAGCCCGAGGCGCTGACCCTCGTCGAGGGCCTGGCCCTCGGCTTGAAGACCTGCCTGGGCTGCCTGTTGAACCGGCCCCGTTTGCCCCATTGCAGGCCTACATATTCAGGGCACGTTTATCAACCGCTAGTGCTGCTTCACGAACCACCTCGGAGAGTGAGGGGTGTGGGTGACAGATACGCGCGATATCCTCCGCTGAGGCTTTGAACTCCATGGCAACGGCGGCTTCGCTGATAAGGTCGGAGGCCGCTACGGAAACAATATGCACACCAAGCAATTCGTCGGTCTTTGCGTCGGCAAGGATCTTCACAAAACCTTCGGGTGCATCCATTCCAAGTGCACGTCCATTGGCCATAAACGGAAACTGCCCGGCCTTGTATGCACGTCCTTCAACCTTAAGTTGCTGCTCAGTCTTTCCCACCCATGCAATCTCGGGCATGGTGTAAATCACCCAAGGGATGCAGTTGTAGTCAATGTGAGTGGCCTGTCCGGCAATACGCTCGGCAACCATCACGCCTTCGTCCTCGCCCTTATGCGCAAGCATGGGTCCACGTACAACATCACCTACAGCAAAGATACGGGGATTTGCGGTGGCACAGCAGTCGTCAACAGGGATAAAGCCCTGTTCATTGACTGAAAGACCAACGGCCTCAAGGTTCAGGTTTTCGGTGTTGGGAACGCGCCCGACCGAGACAATGAGTCGATCAAACTGAAGCTCGGTGGCAGCTCCTTCAGCTGGCTTGTAGGCTACCGTGACACCTTTGGCCGATGCCTTCACCTCGTTAATACGAATACCCATTTCAATTTTTAGGCCCTGCTGAGTGAAGAGCTTAAAGGCCTCTTTGCTTACTGACTCGTCACAGGCGGCAAGAAACTGAGGGGTCGCCTCAAGGACATGCACCGATGCGCCAAGCCGTCGCCAGACAGAACCAAGCTCTAGCCCAATGACACCGGCTCCAATCACGCCAAGCTTGGCTGGTACTTTGTCGAAGGCTAAGGCGCCTTCGTTGTCACAGATGAGCTTGTTATCGACAGGAATATTAGGAAGGTGACGGGCCTTGGAGCCCGTGGCAATAATCACGTGCCCAGCACTAAGACTTTGTGAGTCGGAGTCTTTGAGGCCTTTTACTGCAATCGAGACCTTATCTGCATCGGAGCCAATAAACTGACCTTCGCCTTTTAGCCAGTCGATTTTGTTCTTCTTGAACAAGAACTCAATGCCCTTGGTCATCTTCGAGACAATGCTGTCTTTCCGCGCCAACATGGCCTTGAGGTCAAAGCTTGCCCCCTTGACCACAATACCGTGGTGCGAGGCGTGCGTTGTGATTTTTTCAAACTCCTCACTCGAGGCAAGTAGCGCCTTTGAGGGTATGCAGCCGACGTTCAGGCAGGTGCCACCCAACACTTGTTGCCCTTCGGGATTAATCCATTTTTCGATGCATGCAGTTTTAAATCCAAGCTGAGCAGACCGAATGGCCGCAATGTAGCCCGCGGGTCCAGCGCCAATAACCACGACATCGTAGTGTTTAAGTATGTCAGCCATAGCGACTCCTTTAATTAAATTTCAAGCAGGAGACGCGCAGGATCCTCCAAAGCGTCCTTCATGGTGACCAGTCCGAGCACCGCCTCGCGACCATCGATAATGCGATGGTCGTATGACATGGCAAGGTAGTTCATGGGCCGTATGACAACCTGCCCATTCTCGACGACAGGTCGGTCTTTGGTGGCATGAATACCCAGAATGGCCGACTGAGGTGGATTGATAATGGGGGTTGAGAGCATGGACCCAAAGACACCTCCATTGGAAATGGAAAAGGTGCCTCCCGTTAGTTCTTCAAGGGTAATTTTTCCTTCGCGTGCACGAACCCCGAAATCTGCGATGGTTTTTTCAATTTCAGCAAAGGTGAGTTGATCGGCGTTTCGAATAATAGGTACAACCAACCCACGGGGTGACCCGACCGCGATACCAACATCAAAATAGCCGTGATAGACGATATCGTTGCCATCGACCGAGGCATTAAGAACGGGGTACTTCTTAAGCGCAGCAACGGCAGCCTTCACAAAAAACGACATAAAGCCAAGCTTCACGCCGTGCTCTTTTTCAAAACGTTCCACATACTGCTTACGTAATGCCATTACAGGCGCCATGTTCACTTCGTTGAAGGTTGTGAGAATGGCATTTGACGCCTGAGATTGGAGAAGCCGCTCAGCCACTCGGGCGCGCAACCGACTCATGGGAACACGCTGCTCGGGGCGACCTTCAAGCATGGCCTCAGGGCCGATGGTGGCTCCTACGGGTGGCAACGACGACTGGCTTACCGGCGCAGGAATAGCGGCGGCGCCAGTTGAAGAGGATGCAACGGGAGCCGCTGCGACGGCGCTGCTTGCAGTTACCGATACCGCGGCAGTCTGGCCAGCCTGAGCGGCAAGTACATCGGCTTTGGTAATTCGCCCACCCTTCCCGGTGCCTTGGGCGACGCTTACGCCAGACTCTGCCATGAGCTTGGCAGCGGCAGGCAGTGCAGCAGCGTTTGAGGCTTGTGACGAGGCTACTGAACCTGACGCTTTGGAAGGCTCTGCTGACTTGGCCGCGGCAGGCGCAGCACCGGCTTTAGCGTCGGTATCGATACGTGCAATGACCTCGTCAGAGACCACCATATCGCCATTCGCCTTGACATGCTCGGTAAGAACACCGGCAGCAGGCGCTGGAACCTCGAGCACGACCTTGTCGGTCTCGATTTCGATAAGAATTTCATCTTGTGCCACAGCCTCGCCGGGCTGTTTTTTCCACTGAAGAAGTGCTGCCTCAGCAACGGACTCCGAAAGCTGAGGAACTTTAACGTCATGTAGTGCCATTGTTGTCTCTTAAAAGTAAATGATTTGTATGGATGAGTGGCTTAGGTCTTTTTAATTCGACCAAAGGCCTGCTCGAGCAAGTCTTTTTGTCGCTTAACAAACACCTCGTAGTAGCCTGAAGCCGGGGCCGCCAGTGCAGGTCGACCCGCATAGCCAAGCTTCATGTCCTCGGGCATGTGCTCACGGATGTTGTGCTGAACCTGGAACCAAAAGCCCTGGTTTTGCGGCTCTTCTTGTACCCAGACGATGTCGCTAAGGTTGGGATACTTTTTAAGCTCGGCGGCAAACGCTTTATGCGGGAAGGGATAGATCTGCTCAACACGAACAATGGCAACGTCATCGCGCTCACGCTCACGACGTTGGTTCACAAGGTCGTAGTAAACCTTTCCGGAGCAGACCATGACCCGCTTGATTTTCTTGGCCTGAATGGTCGGGTCAACTTCGCCAATAACCGTTTGGAACTGCCCGGAAGACAGCTCCTCCAGGGGGGAGCTGGCATCTTTGTTGCGAAGTAACGATTTCGGTGTAAACACAACCAAAGGTTTGCGGAAGGACCGAATCATTTGACGGCGCAAGAGATGGAAGATCTGAGAGGCTGAAGTAGGCTGACAGAGCTGCATATTCGTGTCGGCACAAAGCTGCAAAAAGCGCTCAGGCCGGGCCGACGAATGCTCCGGCCCTTGACCTTCGTGACCATGCGGAAGCAAAAGCGTCAAACCACTTTGGCGGCCCCACTTCACTTCGCCAGAGGCAATGAACTGGTCAATCACAACCTGAGCACCGTTAGCAAAATCACCAAACTGCGCTTCCCAAATCACCAGTGTGTTGGGCTCTGCCGTGGAGTAACCGTATTCAAAGCCCAGAACAGCCTCTTCTGAGAGCACGGAGTCAATGACGACAAAGGGTGCCTGCTCTGGCGAGACATGCTGCAAAGGAATATGCGTTCCAACGTCGTAGCGCTCCCGGGCCTGGTCATGTAAGACAGCATGACGGTGTGTAAAGGTACCCCGGCCACAGTCTTGGCCGCTGAGTCGAACGGCATAGCCACTTGCAAGCAGCGAGGCATAGGCAAGATGCTCACCCATACCCCAGTCAAGGTTGGCTTCGCCCCGAGACATTGCGCGACGGTCGTTTAAAACTTTTTCAACAAGCGGGTGGAGCTTGAACCCTTCGGGAACCGTGGTAATACGGTCGCCCAGGCGCTCAAGCTCTGCAAGCGGCAGCCCCGTGTCAGCATCGTCGGTCCACTTCTTGTTAAGGAAAGGTG
>JALRJP010000190.1 GCA_023261135.1 Burkholderiaceae bacterium
ATGCAGTGATGGTTCAAGAGATACTTTCCTGTCTTTTTGAAGTAGTTCATAAAAACTTTTTGTTGGACCTGCTAAATCATAGATTAATCTCTCTAAACTTGATGGAATCTGAATATCCATACTTGGTGCAATAGTTTTAACAGTATGCTTTGGTTCTAATGTTCCAGTAGTAATAAATCTTGTGAGTACGTCATTACTGTTGGAGGCACAGAAAATTTCATTAATTGAAAGTCCATTGCTTCTACCAAACCATGCTGAATATGCATTACCAAAATTTCCAGATGGAATAGCAACATTAATAGGTGAAGTAAATTGTTTCGAAAGCCAGACGTAATATGCAACTTGACCCATAACACGAAGCCAATTAATTGAGTTTAAAGAAACTACTCGTCTATTGAATGAGTCTTGTTGTAGTAGTGATTTGGCAATTGTCTGGCAATCGTCATAACTTCCTTTAATAGCAATATTTAATACATTATCTTCAATGACTTCAGTCATCTGTCTACGTTGGTACTCACTGATTTTTTCATAAGGATGCAAAACAACAATATCCATGTTTTTAGATCTTTTGACAGCCTCTATGGCTGCACTTCCTGTATCCCCGCTGGTTGCAACAATTACAAGTCCTCTCTCTCCTAGTTCTGCTAGTCGTTTATCGGCAATTGCACCTAAAGGTTGAAGTGCATAATCTTTAAAAGATTTAGTTGGCCCATGAAATAACTCCATAATAAATTTATCTGTTGTAATTTCTTTAAGAACAGGCTCTGGTGAATTAAAACCTGGATATATATTTAACTCCTCTACATAAGAAGCAGACTCTTTATCTAGTGCAATAAAAACTGTTTTTACAAAATCTTCATAACTCAAATCTTCCTGAGTGAGATAGTGTAAATTTTCTAATGTAATTTCCTTAGGAAGATATAACCCTCCATCGTCTGCAACACCAGATAAGATGATATCTTTAAAGGTAAGACTGTTTAAACTTCCTCTTGTCGAATGATACGTAATCACTTATTTACAAATAGACT
>JALRJP010000191.1 GCA_023261135.1 Burkholderiaceae bacterium
GAAAAGGTTAGTTACAGATCCTTCCTCGAAAAGGTCGAGTGGGTAAGCAACGTACGCGATGTACTGGTTGTCTTCACCTGGAACTGGCTCGAGGTCGTAACAACGTCCCTTGTAACGGTCAAGTTGTGTAAGACCATCTGTCCATACAGTTGTCCATGTACCTGTTGATGACTCAGCTGCTACAGCTGCTCCACACTCCTCAGGTGGTACTCCAGGTTGTGGAGTCATACGGAACGCTGCAAGAACGTCAGTATCTTTTACCTGGTAATCAGGTGTGTAGTATGTTAAACGGTAGTCCTTAACTCCAGCTTGGAACCCAGTTCCAGTCATTGTTTCAGTTTGTGGTGCCATAATTTTTATATTTATGAAATACACGCTTCCATAATTTCTAAATCTACTCGTAGAAGGTTCATGACCTTTATTGTTTTTTGCTATTGCTAGTCATTTTTGCCAGGAACCAGATTTGAACTGGTGACACAAGGATTTTCAGTCCTCTGCTCTACCGACTGAGCTATCCCGGCAATGTATTCTTTTATACAATAGCGAAGAAGACAAAACTCTGTCAAGGTATTTTTATTCTGATTAAACCGTAGCAATCAAAAAGCAGGATATTTTTCTTTGAAAAGTAGTGCTTCATACTACGGTTTAATCAGTTACACTTTATTTATAAAGGGAAAGAAAGTGCATCAGGGAAGAAACGGTTTAATTCAATCAAGATTCCTGCAAGTAAGCTGAACCAAACAGCTGCAAGTACAGGTGCCGTTGAAAGATAAATTGTAAAATTTTTCATAGATTTGCCTCGAAAAAACAAATAATAAGTTTGTAGTTAAAGGGTTTCTTTTGTTTTCAGTAAGATATTATCTTCTAATAACTAAGAACAGACTTTAAATGTTTATTCGAAATCTTTTGAGTTAGGGTTACGTCCTGGGTCATTAGAAAGGAACCCAAAGATGAAAAGAGATACGAAGAAACTAACAACAGTGTAAACAAGAATTTTTAAAGTAAGCATTTTATTC
>JALRJP010000192.1 GCA_023261135.1 Burkholderiaceae bacterium
CCACACCCGCTGAGCCCGTTGATTTATCCAAAGAGCTTCAGGCCGCGGGATTGGAATGGGTGCAAACAGACCCTTCAAGAGCCCCTATCGAGCAGCCCGCCCCGATCGCACCCATATTAGGCAGAAAGCCCCGCCGAACCGAAGCCGTTTCGGCTCCTGAAGAGTTGATCATGGTAGAAACTAGGAACCATGAGTGATGGTCACCGCGTAATCCCAATCCTTGCGTCGTCCTTCGAGCGACGCAAGGCCTCGCGGCCTAGCCCCAGGTCTCACTCGGCAGGACAGCTTGTTGGTCCTGTCCACGATCAGCTTGGTCGGCCCATGACCGACCTACGCATCTCGGTCATCGATCAGTGCAATCTGCGATGCAGCTATTGCATGCCTAAAGAAGTCTTTAACAAGGACTACGCATTCTTGCCCCGCGAGGCACTGCTAAGTTTTGAAGAAATTGAGCGGCTCGTAAAGGCATTTATTCCCTTAGGCATTCGTAAACTTCGGATCACGGGCGGAGAGCCCCTGTTACGCAAGTCTGTTGAGGAGGTAATTGCACGTCTGGCGCAATTAAGAACGCCGCAAGGACTTCCCCTAGAAATTGCTCTAACCACCAACGGCATGCTTCTCGAACAAAAGGCAGCCGCTCTGAAGGCCGCAGGGCTTAAGCGTGTCACCGTAAGCCTCGATGCCCTCGAGCCCGCCCTATTTCGGGAGCTTGCCGGGGTCGAAACGGGCGAGCCCGAACAAGTTCTTAGGGGTGTGGCAGCAGCTCGCGCACTTGGCCTTGAGGTCAAGGTGAATATGGTGGTTCAAAAAGGTGTGAACGACCACCAAATCCTATCGATGGCCAAGGCTTTTCGAGAGACGGGAGATACCTTACGATTCATTGAGTTTATGGATGTAGGCAATGCCAATCAATGGCGACTCGACCAAGTCGTCTCAGCACAAGACATTCTTGAAACGTTAGGCAGTCAATTCAAATTCCGCCCCATGGACCGAGCAAAAAAACACGACGTGGC
>JALRJP010000193.1 GCA_023261135.1 Burkholderiaceae bacterium
GAAAATTCAATGTCAATCGCCACGTCCGTGCCTTGAGTCTGTATATTTTTCACCATACCCGCGTCCACCACACTCATTTGCAGGTCGGGCACCTGGACTTCGGAAAGACTAGCTCGAATCGTTTCTACCGACAAAGACACAAAGAGCTCCTTGTATTAGTCATCATTTAAAGGGCAGATTAAGCACGGCACCTTATCAGGGAATGATCGCAAGCACCAAAATCCTTCAGGCAAAAGATGGTTAAACGTCATCCAACTTACCCACGAGATCATCAAGGTCTTTTGCAGTGTTGATATTCACGAAATCATCGGACCGATCGAACAGAACCTGTGCAGCCCTCTGTTCAATAAGCCAGTCAGCAAGTCTTCGCTGCCCAGTCTCAAGAGACCGGCGCAAAGATCTATGCATTGTGATGTGCGCCAAACAAAAAAACAGGCTGTAACTCCACGCCGTCTTCACCCTGAATTGCTGCGACAGCAAGGGTCGCCTCCTGCTGACTCGCTGCAGCAACGAGACTTTCAACTAGGTTGCATGGAAACAAGGGGCTATCGCACGGCGCAGTCACGAGCCACTGAGTCTCACACGCCACAAGGCCCGCTACCTTGTCATCCACAACCGGGTATCCAAGGTCTGCGTAGATCTCTTTGTGCCGGTTGGCAACAATAAGCAGGCTCTTCACCTGAGGCCTTAAACGATCAACTGCATGATCGATGAGCCGACGGCCCAAGAAAGGCTGTAAACCCTTGTCAAGGCCGCCCATTCGCTGGCCTCGACCGCCCGCCAAGATGACACCCGTAACCTCATTCATGGCCCCATTCTAGGGCGCAATGAAAGGGGAAAGGAGCCCTTATGCCGGGACTCTCTCCCAAGGGGGTTAATGGTAAGTGCGTGTTCCCGAATGCAGAAGATGCAAGGGTAAAAACCTTTGCTCAGAGGCCTGCCCCATGGCTGCAAATGATGCAGCAACCGTTGCTAAAGACGCATGGGAAGCGGGCTGAGAAGGCTCTATCT
>JALRJP010000194.1 GCA_023261135.1 Burkholderiaceae bacterium
CATGCAATTTATCTCTCTCGATTGTATCCTGATAACTTCCTGAACCTAATTCATGTGGCAGATCAATCATAAAACCAGAATTTCTTCCTGCAGGACCAGCTGCAATTTCGCTTGCCTCTATCAAAACTATCTTGTCATCGTTAGATAGTTCACATAATCTTTTTGCAGCAGATAAGCCTGTGAATCCACCACCAATTATTAACCAATCTGTAGATATAGTATTATCAAGATCTGAGTATCTTTTTTGTTTTGGTAAAATTTCTCTCCAAGCGGGTGGTCCTGGATCTATTGGTAATCTTTTAGCTTTAATTACCTTATCCATTAATCTATTTGATTAATTTTATTATTCATTTCATTAATAATATTTTTTAAATCATTTTGTTCATTCTTATCTAAAGGAAGTAAAGGGGATCGCGGTGGACCAGCTTCAATATCTCTTAAATCTACTCCAAATTTTATTGATTGTATAAATTTTCCACCTTGTTCTAAATTTGTCATTAATGGTTTCATTGCTTCCCAAACTCTTTTGCCCTTTTCAAAATCCTTATCAATTACACATGTTTTCCAAAGTTTTGTATGTGCGATTGCAGCAAAATTACTTCCTGCACAAACCCAACTTTTGCAACCTGCTTTAAAAAAATCAAAGGCTTGGTCATCCATTCCACAACAAAGGTCAATATTTGGATAATTGTTCATTAAAAAGTCAATTCTATCGATTTCGCCTGAACTTTCTTTAATGGCACAAAAATTTTTAGACTCGCTAATGATATCTAAATATTCTTTATCCATATTAACTGAAGTTCTGCCTGGATAGTTATAGAGTAATATTGGTAAATTCGTTGCTTTATCAATGGCAAGTGCGCTTAAAGCATTTTCTTTACTTGTTGGAACAGAATAAGGAGGCGAAGAAATCATAATAGCATCTGCCGCAACTTCTTTTGCTTTTTTTCCTAGAATAATGGAGTCTTCAATTCTTAGTACACCGCCTGTACCTATTATTAATTTC
>JALRJP010000195.1 GCA_023261135.1 Burkholderiaceae bacterium
GTAATGAAGCCACTTTCTGAGTCTTTATCAAAAGTACACAGTAAAATAATCAGGTGTAACTTATGTGGGAACATTAAATCTAATGATTCTGAGTGCAGTTTAAACAAATGCTTTTACTCAACTAAAAACTATGACCAAATTTGTGTGGTCGAAAATATTGCAGATATGTGGGCTATGGAAAGTACCAATGTTTTTCAAGGTCACTACCATATTCTTGGTGGCACACTCTCAGCATTAAATGGCTCAAATCCTGATGATTTATTAATTAATTCTTTAGTAAATAGAATTAAAAAAAACAATGTCAAAGAAGTTATACTTGCTACCTCTGCAACTATTGAAGGACAAACTACAGCACATTATATTAACGATAGTATTAAAAGTTTAGGTATAAAAGTTACAAAACTTGCCCATGGTTTGCCAGTGGGAGGAGAAATTGAATATTTAGATGATGGCACCTTATTCTCTGCTTTTAAATTTCGTAATTCATTAAGTTCAGACTAGTATTCACATGAGCATCCTAACTATTTTAAAAGAACCAGATCCTATTTTAAGAAAAAAATCTATTCCGGTTAAAGAAGTAGACAAAGATATAAAAAAATTAATGAAAGACATGCTTGAAACAATGTATGCGGCACCAGGCATTGGTTTAGCAGCTGCCCAAGTAGGAGTGTTGAAAAGAGTAGTGGTTATTGATATTTCACGAGATCCAAAAGTCAAAGATCCCATATTTTTTGCAAATCCAGAAATTATATGGAAATCAGATGTCTATGAAAAGAAAGAGGAGGGCTGCTTGTCTATACCAGATTATTTTGCCGAAATTAAAAGACCTAATGCTTGTCATGTAAAATATTTAAATGAAAAAGGACAAGAAAAAATTTTAAAAGCAGATGGATTACTTGCAACTTGTATTCAACATGAAATTGATCATTGTGACGGAATTTTATTTATAGATTATTTATCGAAATTAAAAAAATCATTTATTTTAAAAAAATTAATTAAAGC
>JALRJP010000196.1 GCA_023261135.1 Burkholderiaceae bacterium
GCTCTAATAATGGCAAGCTAAACGCTGCTGTTTTACCCGTTCCGGTTTGGGCTGATGCTAAAACATCCTTACCTTCCAGGACTAGCGGGATACATTGTTGCTGAATTGGGGTAGCCGTCTCGTAGTTAATACGTTGAATAGCTTTATTGATTGGAGGAATAAATCCAAATGCGTCAAATGACATAGTGATCCTTATATTTAATGGTGATAAATCAACTGGCTCACAAAAAAAATATTAAGACAATCAATTAGTTGCGCCATTATAGCGATGATTTTTAATTAAGCAAGACTTATCTTAATTTGAGAATTGGTGGATCAATACCGCCAGGATAAAAACAACAACCACAGCCCACCCAAGAACGTTGGCATAACGCTTGATGACGCGATCAATCTGCTCACCAAACACTTTTACCAACAGGGCGACTAAAAAAATTCTCAGTCCTCTTCCGATAAATGAAGCCAGCACGAATAACGGAAAATTCATCGCCATGGCGCCAGCAGCAATGGTAAAAATTTTGTAGGGGATGGGTGAAAATCCGGCTACAAAAACTGCCCAAAATCCCCAGGTGGTGAACCAGGATAACGCCAACTGAAAATAATCACCATATCCTAATGATTGAATCATGGGCTCAACAATGGTCAGGCCATAAACACCGATGACATAGCCCAGCATCCCACCAAGGACAGAGGCGATCGTGGCGATTAAAGCCAAATTCCAGGCTTGTTTTGGTTTTGCTAAACACATAGGTATTAACATGACATCCGGTGGTATGGGGAAAAAAGAAGCCTCAGCAAAGCTCAGAATAAAAAGATAAAGCCTCGCCAAAGGCCTTCCTGATAATTCTAGAATTTTAGTGTAAGTATTTTTGAAAAATGTCATAGATCTTGTCACCTTTGGCAAGATCATAACAGAGAATCACAGAATAATTAAAAGCTATTTGTGTACTTTAGAGCGCTTAGGAAAACTAAGATCGAAAATAACAAATAAAATAAATAAACGC
>JALRJP010000197.1 GCA_023261135.1 Burkholderiaceae bacterium
AACACCTTCAGCGTCATGAACAATGACGTTCTCATCTCGGTGCCGCTGTTTTTGTTCATGGGCTACATCATTGAACGGGCAAACATTCTTGATAGGCTCTTTTTCAGTCTTCAGGTAGGCTTGCGTTTTCTCCCGGGTTCCATGGCGGTCGCCGCGCTGGTGACTTGTGCATTATTCGCGACCGCAACCGGCATTGTTGGCGCTGTCGTGACGCTTATGGGACTTATTGCCCTGCCAGCCATGCTCAAAGCAGGCTATGACCAGAAACTCTCAAGTGGGGTTATAACGGCCGGTGGAACGCTCGGAATCCTCATCCCGCCGTCTATTTTGCTTATTGTTTACGCAGCCACAGCAAGTGTTTCCGTTGTGAAACTCTATGCAGCTGCTCTTATCCCAGGCTTCATGCTTGCGGGTTTTTATATTCTTTACGTCATTACCAGGGCGGTTTTAAATCCCTCGCTCTGCCCCAAGCCTAAAGATGCCGTTGACTACGGTATTTTCAAGAGTCTCTTGCTTGTCTTCCAGGCCTTCGTACCGCTGGCTGCACTCATTCTTGCGGTTCTTGGATCTATTTTGTTTGGCTTGGCGACGCCAAGCGAAGCGGCTGCCATGGGAGCTCTTGGTGGCATTATTCTTGCGTTAGTCTACAAGGCATTTACCTGGGAGCGTCTTCGTGAGTCGGTTTACCTTACGGCACGGACCTCAGCAATGGTCTGCTTCTTATTTGTGGGCGCGGCAACCTTCTCATCGGTGTTTTCCTACCTGGGGGGTGAGCATGTTGTCAAGGACCTTATGCTTGGGCTCGACCTTACCCCAGTTCAGTTTCTGCTTCTCGCCCAGCTTATCATTTTTATTCTTGGCTGGCCGCTTGAGTGGAGCGAGATCATTATTATTTTCGTTCCCATCTTTTTGCCCCTCCTGCCGCACTTTGGGGTTGATCCCATTCTGTTTGGCATTCTGATCGCCATCAACCTTCAGACCTCATTTTT
>JALRJP010000198.1 GCA_023261135.1 Burkholderiaceae bacterium
GGCGAGGCCCTGAAAGACGAAAATAACCAGCATCTGCACCAGAAGTCCCGTAAGGCCGGGCGCAGCAACCATAACCAGGACGAAATAAAGGTTAGCAAGAAGTTTGAGCCAGCCATAAAAGACCGGGTTGAAGTGAATCTGCGTTTTGGTAAGAAATGCCGAAAGTCGCTGCACCAGAACAGCGTGATAAGGGACGTCCATGCTTGCCCTTCCCTTCACAACCTCACGAATCTCATATAAAAAATCTTTGGTTTTCTGCTTGAATTCTTCGTAAGGTAAGTTAGCATTTACAAACAAGTGCATGTCACGCCTGTAGTTATTAAAGAGCGCTTCACGCTTTTCTTGCGGTACAGCCTCTGCAAAAACGGTTTTGAAATCCTGCTCGAATGTCTCCACGGCATCCATCGAGGTGCGGTGCAGTTCGGTGACATCAATTTGCTTACGCTTCACAATGCCAAATGTAATAGCTAGTGCTATACCAAAGACCGAGCCAACGGCAGTAACCGCCAAAAGCAAGGTAGGACGGTCTAGGAATGTATAGATACTCTGCCCCACCGACTGGCCGACGGTTAAGAACAAGACGCGTATACCGAGATGAGCCGCCATAGTGCCAAAGACCAGGCTAAAAACCGTTACCCCAAAAATGTCGCTCAAGAGATTGCTGACGCGCAGTAACTTGACCACCCGAAGCAACCTGAAAAGCCTAAGCAACGCAAGCACCTCCACGTGCTGCGCTTCCATGAGCCCAAGATGAACAAAAACCACAATGGCTGAAGGCAGAATGGCAAGCGCATCGGCCACCAATAGCAGCATGGCTTTGCCATCTCGAGTGTCGAGGGAGATGAGTCTTAGGACAAAGTCGACCGAGAAAACAACAAAAATAAAGCCCTCAATAACAAAGAGCGTGGTGCTGCCCTCAGGCGCAAACCCTGGGTACTCCGCCGTGAGGAACATAAAAAAAATGGACCAGACGATGGTGGCCAACATGA
>JALRJP010000199.1 GCA_023261135.1 Burkholderiaceae bacterium
GTGTTAACGATAGTTTGAGCAGTAGCAACAGCAGACATATGTCCACACATTACCTGACCTGTAGCAGTAGCAGTAGAAGGTACATTGTTAGACTTGTACATGCTGAAGCCACGAAGCTTGCCAGAGCTGATCAAACCATTGCGGATTGAACCCTGACCTGCGTTGAAGTCTACAGAAAGGAGTTTAGAATCTGTCTGTGACAGCTCCTCGTAGAAATCAGGAGATGCTACAAACCAACGACCTTCCTCAGGTACGTTCTGCTCATCGAGGAGACGAGCCATACGTGCCATCAGATCAAGAGGATCAACTTCAGAAGCTGTTCCCAGATCGATAGATGCAGTAGTCTCACCAATACCACCAGTACCTACTGCTGCGTCTGCACCAAGAATATGGTCAGGAGCAGAAGCTGAGATACCCGCAGCAATCTTAGCGAGGACGTTTTCATCAAATGCATCCTTGAGTGAGTATGCAGCACTTGAGGCTGCGATTTCACGCCAGTTTACATGAGACATGTTGCTTTCGATATCATCAACGATGAACTTGAATGCGTTAGCAGTGTCAACAACAAGAGTAGTCTCTTGGTCTGTCAACTTAGTTTGCGCTATGTCTTGTCCACGCTCATACTGATAAACCTGAATAGTAGGCTCTTTGATGATACGTACAGAGTCACCGTAAGCAGCAATCTCACCTGAGTAATCAGTATTAGTGATTGCCTCAGCTACAGACGCTTTACGGAAAAAGTTTAGAACCTGCTTGCTATAGATTGAGGGCAGGAAGAACGAATTAGTTTGTCCTGCAACACTGTTAGCAAAGTTAGCATCGGTATCCGTGCTAGGCTCGAAGAACTGATCAGCTTGGTTATAAGCCATGATATATTACCTTTTAAAAGACTAAGTTATTTAACTATCCGGCCTTCTGAGATCGCAAGGTTAATTTCCTTTTCGTACTTGTCGAATTGATCTACAGACATCCGGGAAATTTCCC
>JALRJP010000019.1 GCA_023261135.1 Burkholderiaceae bacterium
GTATTCCTTGGCTTTCCTATGGGCGGCTTCGTCCTCTGCATACCAATGCGGTCATCTTTGCCTTCGGGGGGTCGGCATTACTCGCAACCTCTTACTACGTGGTGCAGCGAACTTGTCACACCCGGCTCTTTTCGGACGGACTTGCGAGCTTCACGTTCTGGGGTTATCAGGCCGTCATTGTTCTTGCAGCCATAACCCTGCCTTTGGGTATAACAAGCACGCATGAATACGCCGAGCTGGCCTGGCCCATTGATCTCCTGCTAGCAGTCGTCTGGATTGCCTACGCCATTGTCTTTTTCGGAACGCTCATGCGCCGCCGCGTCGAACACATCTATGTGGCTAACTGGTTCTACGGTGCCTTCATTCTTACGGTTGCACTTTTGCATGTGGTGCGCAGCGCTGCCATTCCCGTTGGCATGTGGGATGCCGTGGGTGTCTTTGCCGGCGTGCAAGACGCTATGGTTCAGTGGTGGTATGGCCACAACGCGGTTGGCTTTTTCTTAACTGCTGGCTTTCTTGGAATGATGTACTACTTCATTCCTAAGCAGGCCGAGCGCCCGGTCTATTCCTACCGTCTCTCCATTGTTCACTTCTGGGCACTGATCTTCACCTACATGTGGGCGGGCCCGCACCATCTTCATTACACCGCCCTGCCCGACTGGACGCAGTCCCTTGGCATGATCTTCTCGCTCATCCTTCTTGCGCCAAGCTGGGGCGGAATGATAAACGGCATCATGACTTTGTCGGGTGCCTGGCACAAACTGCGTAACGACCCCATTCTTAAGTTCTTAATTGTCTCCGTGTCGTTTTATGGCATGTCGACCTTTGAGGGTCCCATGATGTCCATTAAGACGGTGAATGCACTTAGCCATTACACAGACTGGACCATTGGCCATGTGCATTCCGGCGCCTTGGGCTGGGTGGGCTTTATTACCATGGGTGCCATTTATTACCTCATTCCACGTATGGCCGGTAAGACTCAGATGCACAGTGTGAAGGCCATTGAACTTCACTTCTGGATAGCAACCATTGGCATCGTTCTTTACATTGCCGCCATGTGGATCTCTGGTGTTATGCAGGGCCTCATGTGGCGTGCGATTAACGACGATGGTTCGCTAACCTACAGCTTTGTTGAAAGCGTAAAAGCCACTTTCCCCTACTACGTGATTCGTCTTGGCGGCGGCCTGCTCTACCTCAGTGGCATGTTCATCATGGCCTGGAACGTGGTTATGACGCTGCGTCGACCGCAACCCGTAAACGCTGCGATCCCTGCGGTCGCACACGGTTAAGCCAAGGGAGATTCGAAACCATGAAACACGATATTGTTGAAAAATCCCCCGGGCTTCTTATTGTGCTGGTGCTTATCGTTGTGGCCATTGGTGGGCTTATTGAAATTGTGCCCCTGTTCTTCCAGAAGTCCACAACGGAGCCCGTGACTGGGCTAAAGCCCTACACCGCGCTTCAGCTCGCGGGGCGCCAGGTCTATGTCCGCGAGGGTTGCGTGGGCTGCCACTCCCAAATGATTCGCCCCTTCCGCGCTGAGACCGAGCGCTACGGGCACTATTCGGTTGCCGGTGAGTCCGTCTATGAGCGTCCCTTTTTATGGGGTTCGAAGCGCACGGGACCAGACCTTGCTCGCGTAGGCGGGCGTTACTCCGACGAATGGCATCGCGTGCACCTTACAAACCCACGTGATGTCGTGCCGGAGTCCAACATGCCTTCCTACCCTTGGCTAGCCACTGGCATAGTGAATGGCACTCATGTTCAGGCCAAAATGGCAACGCTTCGTATCACTGGTGTTCCTTACACCGATGAAGACATTGCAAGGGCACCCGACGAACTTAAAGATGTCACCGAGCTTGAGGCTCTAGTGGCCTATCTTCAGTCGCTGGGCCTCGCCATTAAGGAGAAGCGCTCATGATCACTTTTCACTCCGTCTTCACGCTCGTTAGCCTGCTTGTGTTTCTTGGCATTGTTGCACTCGTCTATAGCCGTGGCCAAAAAAAACCGATGGAGGAGGCCTCACGCATCCCCCTTCTTGATGAAATGCCCGTAACCGAGGTTTGCGCAAGGCAATCGTCAAAACCCTCGCAGGGCGCCGAGGCGTAGTCGCCCCGTAACGGAATCGTTCGAACACAGGACAAAGACATCATGGCTGACTTTACAACTGAATTCTGGAATCTCTTCGTCATCGTAGGCGTACTCGTAAGCGTTCTTGCCTGCGGTGTCTTCTTGTACTTCTTATCGCGAAAAAAGGTACAGCCAGGTACCGTTCAAACCACCGGACACACCTGGGACGAAGACCTTGCCGAGTTTGATAATCCTCTGCCCCGCTGGTGGATGATTCTTTTTTATCTCACCATTGTTTTTGGCCTGCTCTATGTGGCACTCTTCCCTGGCCTTGGTAACAACCAGGGCAGTCTCGGATGGAGCTCGAAGGGCCAATATGAGAAAGAAATGGCAAAAGCCGACGAGCGCTATGGTCCCATCTACGCAAAGTTTGCGGCCATGTCGGTTGAAGAGACAGCCACACATCCCGAGGCAATGGCTATTGGTCAACGGTTATTCGTGAACAACTGCGCGCAATGCCACGGCACCGATGCAAAAGGGTCCAAGGGCTTTCCAAACCTTGCCGATAACGACTGGACCTGGGGTGGCGAAGGCTCGGTTATTAAAACCACCATTCTCGAAGGACGCCAGGGCATCATGCCCCCCATGGCAGCGGCAGTTGGCACCCCTGCCGATGTCGAAAATGTTGCTCACTACGTACTTAGTCTCTCAGGAAGCGCCCACGACTCCATTAAGGCTAGCCTTGGTTCAACTAAGTTTGCCGCCTGCGCGGCCTGTCATGGCGCAAA
The DNA here is from genome assembly GCA_023261135.1 of Burkholderiaceae bacterium. GTDB lineage: Bacteria > Pseudomonadota > Gammaproteobacteria > Burkholderiales > Burkholderiaceae_A > Hahnella. Next base: position 2,859 of record JALRJP010000019.1, read on the forward strand.
CGGAGAGGGTGGTCCTGCCATGGGCGCCCCCCGACTCAATGACAAGATCTGGGTTTACGGCGGCACGGCCAAGACCATCGTCGAGACCATCAACAATGGACGTCACGGGGTGATGCCTGCCTGGAAAGACATTCTTGGTGAAGAAAAGTCCCACATCGTTGCGGCCTACGTGCTTAGCCTTACTGCAAAAGCCAAGACGGTGGCCAGCAGTCAGTAAGTCGGGCAGCGTTGCCGAGCCACTCACGCGCAGCGACTAACTTCCAAGCGAACGCACTGCGTCAAGCCCATGTCTGAACCCTCTACACCGCCTGTCGTAGAGCAGACCGTTCTGCTCTACGCGCCAGGCAAAAAGATTTATGCCAAGGCTACCAAGGGCTGGTTCAACAGCTGGCGATGGTTATTCGTTTTCATTACCCAGGCGCTCTACTACCTCACCCCTTGGCTCACCTGGAACGACCGGCAAGCCGTTTTATTCGACCTTGAGGCCCGGCGGTTCTACATCTTCGATCTCTTGCTCGTACCGCAAGACTTCATCTACCTCACGGCTATTTTGTTGCTCTCGGCCTTTGGTCTTTTTCTTTTTACCGCAGTCGCTGGTCGACTCTTCTGTGGCTATGCCTGCCCACAGACGGTCTACACCGAAATTTTCATGCAGATCGAGCGCTGGATTGAAGGCGACCGACATGTGCGTATGCGTCGCGACAAAGAACTCTCGTTGCTTGCACGGTTACCCCGCAAAGGCCTCAAACTTTTTGTCTGGGCTGTAATTGCCCTGTGGACGGGCTTCACCTTCGCAGGATACTTCACGCCCATTCACGATCTCATGCAGGGTGTATTCGCGGTAAGCCTTGGCTTCTGGCAGTGGTTCTGGATGCTTTTTTATTCCTTCTTTACTCTGCTTCAAGCCGGTTTTATGCGTGAACAGGTCTGCAAATACATGTGCCCCTATGCACGCTTTCAGAGTGCCATGTTCGACCCGGATACTTTAATCGTTAGTTACGACGAGTCGCGCGGTGAGCCCCGGGGCAAGCGGTCAAAGACCGAAGACCACGCAGCCTCGGGAAAAGGCGACTGCATTGACTGCGGCGTCTGCGTGGAAGTCTGCCCCACAGGCATTGACATTCGTGATGGCCTTCAATACGAGTGCATTGGCTGCGGGCTTTGTGCAGACGCTTGTAACCAAATTATGGACCGCATGCATTACCCCAAAGGCCTAGTGCGTTACACCACGCTTAATGCCCTGGATGGCGTGGTTCAAGAGGCCAACATTCGTCGCCGCTTTTTGCGCCCACGCGTAATTATTTACTCGGTCATTCTTCTCGTGATCTCTGCTGTAGTCTTAACTTCGTTACTCAATCGAAGCCCGCTCACGGTCAATGTCATCCGCGATCGCGGTGCGCTTGCACGCGAGGTAGAAGGTCGATTCATTGAGAATGTCTACCGGCTACAAATCACCAACAAGAGCCACGAGGCCAAGCGACTGGTCATTGAAGGCAGCGGCCTGCCCGAGCTCACCAGCTCTGGGAAGACGCGACTCACAGTCGATCCCTCCGCCAATGCCACCGCCATTCTCGATCTACGCATCCCCATTGCTGTTGCAGAGTCGCTTCAACAGGGCTCACATAAAATCCTTCTGCAGGTCCGGTCCGAAGACGACCCTGATCTCGTTATTAACGAAAAGGCAGCCTTCTTTGTCCCTCGCTAAACCCATCGAGAGCAATACCTCAGGGCCCTGGTGGCAACACCGTTGGCCCTGGATTATTCTTTTCATGCTCTCAAGTGTCATCCTGGCCTGCATGGTCACCATTTACATCGCGGTCACCACCCGGGACAGTCTGGTGGCCGACGATTACAGCAAGCATGGCAGGGGTATTAATCAGCGCCTTGAGAAAGACCACAAGGCACTTTTTTTAGGTGTGGTTGCAAACCTTAGTTACGGCAAGGTAAATGCTTCCACCTCTGAGCTAGTCATCGCGCTTAAGCCGCCACGACAAGAAGACCAAGGCTCTAATAACCTTAGCACTGCGACTGCGAAGCCGCCCGCCTTTCTTATTCTTGAGCTTTCACATCCCACCATGGCGCAGCTCGACCGAAACCTTGTTCTTCCTCGTAGATCGGAAGACGATACGCATTACAGTATTCAGACAGAGACGCTGGCCCCTGCCTATTGGCATGCGTCCATTTACTCTCCCGACAAAGACTGGCGAGTGAGGTCCCGACTTGAGGTTACTGAGCCTTCGGACTCACCTGGCACTAACAAGTACGTAGAAAGTAGCCCGAGGAGACATCTAATGGCCGAAATAAACGAAGACGGCATACGAGATCACCGTCAAACACCTTGTTTTGCGAAGGCAGCCATGAGTATTGCCTGGCCATCCTTTCTTGCTGCGGCGGCCTTAACAGGTCTATTTTTCTCGTCGGTCGACCCCAATGAACTGGTGGTCTTTGGCATACACCTGGAACTGGATCGCCGGGAGGCCTACGGCCTAGGCTTTATGGTTTTTTGGGGGTTCTCTGCGATTGCCAGTGGCATGACTTACATGCTGGCTCGGCCCCCGGAATCAAACCCAGCAAACTATGTTCCTTACCGCGCCTCGCGCACTAAGAATATAAATTAAGACTCCAGGCCAAGTTCTGCGATCTTACGCGTAATGGTGTTTCGGCCCACACCAAGAATCTGCGCAGCCTCAATACGACGACCTCTGGTTATTTCCAGGGCTGTTCCGTAAATCAGGGTTTCAAATTCCTTTGACCAGTGCTCAAAACTTGCCGATGGGTCGACCGCCAAGGACCCCGAACGGCTTGCCTGCCGCAGCGACTTCTCGAGCTCCTGCTTAAGCAGCCCCCGCCAGTCGTTAAGGCTGGATTGACGCGATGGCTCCCACGCAAGAGATACAGGGGACGCTGTCGACGCAAACCTTGGCAGCTCACCGCTTAGCTCTGACCCCACAGGCTGTGCACTCATTGCCTTCATATGCGAATTTGGAACGGCTCCGTAGGGCTCAAGTATCTCGGGGGGAAGGTCGTTGAGTTCAACATGCTGACTGGGAGCCATGACAGTTAGACGATGGCAAAGATTTTCCAGCTCACGCACGTTCCCAGGAAACGCATACGCCATCATGGCATCGAGGGCAGAAGGTGCAAGCACCTTGGACTCAACACCAAGAGTCTTTGCCGACTTTGCGAGAAAGTGAATGGCAAGATCAGCAATGTCTTCACGTCTTTCCCGCAGTGGGGGCAGGCGGAGCCGAATGACGTTTAGCCTGTGGAAAAGGTCTTCTCGAAACTGGCCATCAAGAACACGCTTCTCAAGGTTTTGATGAGTTGCCGCAATGACACGGACATTGGCCTTAAGTGGCTGATGCCCCCCTACACGGTAGTAATGTCCATCGGACAAAACGCGCAGCAACCGTGTCTGAAGGTCGAGTGACATATCGCCAATCTCATCCAAGAAAAGAGTGCCTCCCTCGGCCTGTTCAAACCGGCCACGGCGCAAGGACTGTGCTCCTGTGAAGGCTCCCCGCTCATGACCAAAAAGCTCCGACTCAAGAAGATCGTGTGGAATGGCAGCAGTGTTTAATGCCACGAAGGGCATTTGAGCCCTTGGGCTATGACGATGCAAGGCACCCGCCACCAGCTCTTTTCCAGTGCCTGATTCACCCGTGATAAGCGTTGTTGCTGCAGACTGAGAAAGCCTGCCAATGGCACGAAAGACTTCTTGCATGGCTGGGGCATGACCCAGCATGTCAAGGCTAGGATTACGTGAGCCCAGCGATACTGCACTTTCCTGACCCTGTGACTCCGAGCAGGCACGTCGAATGAGTGCCGTGGCCTCTTCCACATCGAAGGGCTTAGGAAGGTATTCGAAGGCACCCCCTTGAAAGGCGGAAACGGCACTGTCAAGGTCGGAGAAGCCCGTCATAATAATGACGGGAAGCTCGGGCAGTCGAGCCTTCACCTGCTCAAGAAGGGCAAGCCCTGATTCACCAGGCATACGAATATCGGAAACCAGGACCTGTGGGGTCTCTTCTTGAAGCGCCCGCATGACCTCTTGGCTGGTCTCAAAAAGACGACAAGGTAACTGGGCTCTCGCAAGGGCTTTCTCGAGAACCCATCGAATGGATGCATCGTCATCCACAATCCACACTGGTTTCATCAAAACGTCTCCTTCGAGGGGACTGGCTTAAGGGGCTCACCAATGGGCAGAACAATGATGAACTCCGTTCCAGTCTCGTTCAGCTCCGTTGGGTTAAGGCCTGCCATAGGAGCTTCCTTTGTTGACTGAGCAGGCAAGGACTCGGACCGACAATCAATCACACCACCATGCTGATGAACAATGGTCTGAGCAATGGTTAGACCCAGACCATGGCCCTTAGGGTTACCCGACACCAAGGGATAAAAAATCTCATCTCGTAAAGGCTTGGGGATACCCGGGCCGTTATCGCGAATTGATAAAGACAGCGCCAAGGCGTAGCGTTGACGATGCAGGGTTACCTGACGTGTCGCACGTGTCTTTAGCCAAATTTTTCCCTGGCCGTCCATGGCTTGTGCAGCATTTCGAACAACATTAAGTACAAGCTGGATAAGCTGCTCAAGATCACCAAGAATATCGGGAAGACTTGTATCGTAATCTCGAACAATAGTGAGGCCCGTTGGAAATTCTGAAAGCACAAGCCTACGAACACGCTCGAGAACCTCGTGGATATTGACGGCTTCCCGCGACATGCTGCGACGAACCGGCGCGAGCATTTGATCGACAAGCGATAAAAGCCTATCAGACTCTTTGACAATAACTTGGGTGTACTCACGTAGCGAGCGAGTGGGAAGCTCAGTTTCAAGAAGTTGCGCTGCACCGCGTATGCCCCCAAGCGGGTTTTTAATCTCATGGCCCAGATTTCGCAGCAGCGACTGATTCATCTGCATAAGAGCCGCTTGTCGCTCCTCACGGTCAATTCGCTGGTAGGCATCAATTTCTCGAAGTTCAACACTGGCCAACAAACCTGGCTCCTCTAGGACAGAGACAGTCATGTCAAGCGGCGTTGAAGGACGACCCGCAAGATGAAACGTCATCTGCTGACGCTTCACCGAAAAGAGGCGCTGCTGGCACTCGACAAGCAGGCTGTCCACCGACTGGCTGTCGGCTGCTATTAAGGATAAGAGCTGTCCTTCAAACTGAATAGCTGAGACACCAAGAAGGTTCTCGGCTGCGCCATTCATGAAGGACACCTTGCCCGAGCCGTCAAGAAGAATGACGGCTGTGGCAAGGAGGTCGAAGGGGTTTGGGCGGTTGACAGGCTCTGTTCGCACGCCCGTTCCCCTATCCTGCATTACAGCGAGTAGTACATATCAAACTCAACGGGGTGCGTGGTCATTCGGAACCGAGTGACCTCTTCCATCTTGAGATTGATGAAGGCGTCAATCATGGAGTCGGAGAAGACACCGCCACGCGTTAGGAAGGCGCGATCTTTATCAAGCTCCTCAAGCGCCTGGTCCAAAGACGAGCAGACCGTTGGAATGGCTTTCTCTTCTTCAGGTGGCAGGTCGTAAAGGTTCTTATTCGCTGGCTCACCCGGATGAATCTTGTTCATCACTCCGTCGAGACCTGCCATCAGCATGGCCGAGAACGCCAAATAAGGGTTCGCGGTGGGGTCGGGGAAGCGCACCTCGATTCGACGCCCTTTAGGATTACTAACGTAAGGAATACGAATAGAGGCCGAGCGATTACGTGCGGAGTAAGCAAGCTTCACTGGCGCCTCAAAGCCCGGGACCAAACGCTTATAGCTGTTTGTACCTGGGTTGGTGAGGGCATTCAGTGCACGCGCGTGCTTGATGATGCCGCCAATGTAGTAGAGCGCAAACTCTGAAAGCCCTGCGTAACCGTTGCCCGCGAAAAGATTTTGACCGTCTTTCCAGACCGACTGGTGGCAGTGCATGCCAGAGCCGTTATCGCCAACAACAGGCTTAGGCATAAAGGTAGCGGTCTTACCGTAACTTGCCGCCACGTTCATGACCACATACTTCAAAATCTGATTCCAGTCCGCCCTTTGAGTAAGCGTGCTGAACTTGGTGCCAATTTCGCACTGACCTGAACCGGCCACCTCGTGGTGATGCACTTCGACAGGCACGCCCATCTGCTCAAGAATGAGGCACATTTCGGAGCGAATATCTTGAAGCGAATCAACGGGAGGCACAGGGAAATAACCGCCCTTGACTGCGGGGCGGTGACCCAGGTTGCCGCCTTCATAATCGATTCCTGTCGACCAGCTGGCCTCCTCGGTTTTGATTTTGACGCTTGAACCGGACATATCGCAGGTCCAGGTCACGCCATCAAAAATAAAGAACTCGGGCTCGGGTCCAAAAAAGGCGGTGTCGCCCACTCCGGAGGCTTTAAGGAAAGCTTCAGCGCGCTTGGCTAGAGAGCGTGGATCAAGCTCATAGCCCTTTCCATCCGAAGGCTCGATGACATCGCAGGTAATGTTAAGAGTGGACTCTTCACGGAAAGGGTCGAGCACAGCAGTGTCTGGGTCAGGCATAAGCAACATATCCGACGCCTCAATACCTTTCCACCCAGCAATCGAAGAACCATCAAAGGCGTGACCCGACTCGAATTTATCGTCGTCCACCATGGAGGCGGGAACTGAAACGTGCTGCTCCTTGCCACGAGTGTCCGTGAATCGAAAATCAACAAACTTCACTTCGTTATCGGCAATCATCTTGATTACATCTTTTGCACTCGCCATTGAATGTGGCTCCTTTTCTAAAAATGAGTGAAATACCAGTGTCTTAACGCTTTAAAAATACTTGAACAAGCTACTCTTTGCAGATTCCGTGCCGATATAACGAGTTCTTATAAATCAATGCTTTACAAATAATAGGATGCAGAAACGCACAAAAATAATGCGCTAATGCACTAGTTTAGTACACGCGCACCTTAATGAGGCAGAAACAGCATTTGAAGGTCATTTAAGAAATCGAGCCCGAGAGGCGTTGGCCTCCACCGGTCGTGATTGCAGTCAAGCAGGCCCTGCTTCTGAGCCACCGTGAGCGCGGCGGAAAGCTGCTGCGAGCAGAGCCCGGTGGTCCGCTCGAACAAGTCAGACTCTACCCCGCCAACAAGCCGCATGGCATTCAACATAAACTCGAACCCAAGCCGCTCCGGCGGCACCACCTCGTCCTTGCGATGCGAACCGTCTTGACGCTGTATGGCTTTCACGTATTCGCCAGGGTGACGCGTGCAGGTCTGACGAGTGACTCCAAGGCCTGGTATTTGGAGTTTGCTATGAGCGCCCGCCCCAACACCAAGATAATCGCCAAAGCGCCAGTAATTCATGTTGTGTCTGCATGCCTCACCCTCGCGGGCAAAGGCTGACACCTCGTAACGACGCCAGGGTGACGACTCAAGGCGCGACAACAACTGCTCATGCATAGCCTCAAGCACTTCGTCTGCGGGAAGAACTGGGGGTCGCGCAGCAAACAGCGTGTTCGGCTCAAGCGTTAACTGGTAAAGAGAAATATGACTAGGGCCAAGCGAAAAGGCCGTTTGAAGGTCATTCACCGCCATCTGAAGCGACTGCCCAGGAAGACCGTACATCAGGTCCACGTTAAGACGATCAAAGGCCTTCATGGCGGTCCGCGTGGCCTCAAAGCTGTCATCTGCATTGTGCACGCGACCGATGGCTTTAAGGCTCACCGCATCAAAAGACTGAACGCCTAAAGATAGGCGGTTGACACCCGCCTGCCGATAACCAGGCCAGTCTGTTGCCTCCCGAGAAAAGCGGCCCGCCCCGGGGTTCGCCTCCATCGTAATCTCGCAGTCTGGCGCCAAAGGTAGTCGAGCTCGAACATCTGTTAAGAGCTTGTTGATGGCATCAGGCCCAAAGACGTTCGGGGTACCCCCCCCAATAAATACCGTGTGGACGGTTCGACCCCAGACCTGAGGAAGGCTTCGTTCAAGATCACGAACAAGCGCAGCCAGGTAATCCTGTTGAGGGACATCGCCTTTGATTTCGTGGGAATTAAAGTCGCAGTAGGGGCATTTAAGAATGCACCAAGGCAGGTGGATGTAGAAACCTAGGCCTGAAACACCTTGCAAAACGCCTGCGCTGCTCGCGCTCGATGACTGCATTGATTCTTCTCCTCCAGGCTAAGTTCAGCTGCCGTTTTCCCAAGCCTCGGGTCAAGGAAGATTGGGTCGTAGCCGTGGCCCTGGCTTCCGCGTGGCTCAAGAATAAGCTCGCCTGCCCATTGGCCCTGCCCAACAAGCGGCATAGGATCGTCTGCCGAACGTAAGAATGCAAGAACTGCAACAAAACGGGCGGTGATCGGACGAGAATGATCGAGCCCTTCCTCAAGCTTATGCTGTTGCAAGAGATGAATTAAACAAAAGAGATTCGCCTCTTCAAGGCTGATTCGTCCCTGCTGATAAAGCGAATGGAAGGCCACCGCGTCGCTTGAAGGAGATATTGAGCCAGCGCGCTCTTCGCCCCCTCTATCCAGCCAGTCCTGATATAAACGGGCTGAACGCACACCTGCCCAGCCAGAAAGCTCGTCGATAATAATTCCCGAGTCATCTGCAAGGGCAGGCAGCCCCGTACAAGCGCTTGCATGCCGTGCTTTGGCAAGGGCGTTTTCCAAAAACGTTCCGAAGGGCTCCTCGCAAGGCTTGATTCCAAACTTCGACTGTGGGGCGAGCGAGACATTGAGGCCCGCTAGCAATCCATTCATCTCTTGCAACTTGCCTTTATTCGACGTAGCCAAGACAACCTTCATCCAAACCCTTATTTATTAGCTTTTGCTCATAACAGTAACGCGACTCTCCGAGAAGGCCTAAAGCAGGCTGATCTCAAGTCGCTCGGGATTGGCCATAAGGTCAGCCTGAAGAGCGTGAAGTTTTAACATGCCCGCATGGGCAAGGCCTATGCACTGGTCGAGCTCGTCTCGATTAAAAGCTCGGCCTTCAGCTGTGGCCTGCAACTCGACAAAGCTCCCACTGGCCAACATCGCAAGATTCATATCCGCCTCGCAGCCCGAATCCTCTTCGTAGTTAAGGTCAAGAAGCGCCCTCCCTTCGTAAAGCCCAACCGAGATGGCTGCAACCGACTCTTTAAATGCTCTTTGCAGGCCCTGCCGATCCGGTTCTGGCAGGTCATCGGCAGCTGCTCGGGAAATGGCATCGAAAACCGCAAGACTTGCGCCCGTGACGCTGGCTGTTCGGGTGCCGCCGTCGGCCTGAATGACATCGCAATCCACAGTAATGGTTCTCTCACCAAGCAAGGCAAGGTCAACCGACGCCCGCAGGCACCGACCAATAAGGCGCTGAATTTCCATGGTACGACCGGACTGCTTCCCTTTGGCTGCCTCGCGGTCTGATCGGGTATGCGTGGACCGGGGAAGCATGCCGTACTCGGAGGTGACCCAGCCCTGTCCCGAACCTCTTAGAAAGCCAGGCACTTTATTCTCAATGCTTGCGTTGCATAGAACTTGGGTATGACCAAAGCAGACAAGCACAGAACCCTCGGCGTACCGGGTGAACCTGCGCTGAAGACGGACAGGACGAAGTTGATTGGGCTGACGGCCGTCATGCCGCGACTTGGAATCATTCATAACCATCCTTTAAAAAAAGAAGTTCAAAAACAGACCTCTGTGAGAGGCTTGAGGTTTTAGATCCGTAGAATAATGAGGTATGTCTATATTAAGTATGACGGGCTATGGCATTGCCCGCTGCGAAACGCCAAACGGGCTTATTAATACCGAAATTAGGTCGGTCAATAACCGCTTCTTCGAGCTTAGCCTTCGTATTCCCGATGACCTTCGAGGGCTTGAGCCCTTTTTACGAGAACGCCTTGCAAGCGTATCGCCCCGAGGCAAGTTCGAACTACGCATCAGTATCTTGCGAACCCCAGAGGCTCAGGCCGGAATAAATCTGGTCGACAAAGACCGGCTTAGAGACTTTATGGCCCTAGCTAGCGCGCTGGAAGCCGACTACCCTGGCCAATGGCGACCCATATCGGTCGCCGAACTGCTCACAGTGCCTGGTATAACAAACCGGCCGTCTGAAGATTCGGAGTCTTTTGAAACCCAGGCACGCGAGTGCTTCAACGCTGCGCTTGAGACGTTTTTGGCAAGCCGCACCCAAGAGGGACGTCAACTTGCACAGGTTATCCAGAACAGAGCCAATCAGCTGGAATTACTTGTAGATCAAGCAAGACACGCCCTACCCAGGGCATTGGCACAACAACGCGAAAAAATCCAACAACGTGTTCAAGAAGCTTTTACAAGCCTTACAGATTCCTCGAACGCCATGAACCCAGGCTTTGGCGCCATCGAAGAGCGGATACGTCAAGAGGCGCATCTTGCTGCTGGACGCGCCGACATCGCCGAAGAGCTTGATCGGCTCGAAGCTCACCTTCAAAAGGTTCAGTTATTACTTAAGGACCAAGGCACGGAACCCAAGGGTAAGCGGCTGGACTTCCTTTGCCAAGAACTGCATCGCGAGGCCAACACCCTTGGCGCAAAGTCAATTCAAATCGAGCTAACAGAAATAAGCCTGGAGATGAAACTGCTGATCGAACAGATCAAAGAGCAGGTGCAAAATATTCAATGAAGCCTACCGTGACATCCAAAGGACGACTCATCGTCATCTCAGCGCCTTCCGGTGCCGGCAAGACAAGTCTTATTGCCGCTTTACTAAACACGCACCGCGATCGTCTTCATCTCTCGGTTTCTACAACAACGCGTCCACCTCGGCCTGGTGAGGTACATGGCAAAGATTATTTTTTTTGTGAGCAAGACATTTTTAAGCAACGTATCGACGATGGTGAGTTCCTTGAGTGGGCCCTTGTGCATGGAAATTACTACGGCACTTCGCGCGACTGGATTGAAGCACAACTGAAGCAAGGCAATTTCGTTGTCTTAGAAATTGATTGGCAAGGGGCGCAGCAAATTCGAGCCCAGTTCCCCAACGAGCGGGTGGTATCTATTTTCATTCGCCCCCCATCCATTGAGGTCTTGCGAGAACGGCTCGTGGCGCGCGGTAAAGACACGGCCGAGGTCATCGATGAGCGCGTCCGAGCCGCAGCCGAGGAGCTCGCGCATGCTAATGAGTTTGATTATGTTATTATGAATCAAGAGTTTGCGGCCGCCCTTCGTGATTTAAATGGGCTCGTGGCTCAAATTATTTCCACCCCTGCGTAAAGGTTCTCGTTATGGCTCGAATCACCGTTGAAGACTGTCTCGATCGGATTGAAAATCGGTTTGAGCTTACCCTGGCTGCAACCTACCGCGCTCGCCAGCTTGCGCAAGGGGCAACACCCAAGGTCGATGCGCGTGACAAGCCCACGGTTGTCGCGCTTCGTGAGATTGCCTCGGGCCACATTGGCCGCGAGATGTTACGCAAGGTGCCTATCTAAGGCCCTCAAACAGGCGACGAACACTCTGAGTCCATGAGACGGCTATGGCCAAAGGCCTTACCTCTCCCGAGCAGCCAGTACAGGTCATTTCTGTTGGGCCTTTACTTGAGAAGGCCTCTTATTTAAGCGAGCCCGAAAAAACCAGGCTTGTTGAGTCTTTTCGATTCAGTGACGCCGCCCACCTTGGTCAGTCCCGTCAATCGGGAGACCCTTATATTTCGCATCCCCTTGCTGTCGCAGAAATCTGCTGCGGATGGCAGCTTGACGTCGATGCGCTTATGGCAGCACTTTTACACGACACGGTCGAAGACTGCGGTATTGAATCGAACGATATACAAGAGAAGTTTGGCTCAACCGTTGCCATGCTTGTCGATGGGCTTACCAAACTTGATCAGGTCAGCTTTAAAAATCGGGAGGAAGCTCAGGCCGAGAACTTCCGCAAAATGCTGCTCTCAATGGCAGATGATGTGCGCGTCATTCTTATTAAACTTGCAGACCGTCTTCACAACATGCGCACGCTCGAGGCAACCTCTGCTGCGAAACAACGCCGAATTGCCCAAGAGACCCTTGATATCTACGCGCCCATTGCGCACCGACTTGGCCTTAACGAGGTGTTTCGTGAGTTCGAAGACCTCTGCTTCGAAAGCCTGTATCCCATTCGCTCGCGAGTTCTGCGTAAGGCCCTAAATGCTGCTAAGGGTAATCGTCGCGAGATGGTGGGCCGACTTGAAAACCTTGTGCGTGAACAATTACCAAAATTTGGGCTTCAAGCAGAAATCAGTGGTCGCGAAAAAAGCCTTTTTTCAATCTACCGAAAGATGCAAGAAAAGCACCTTAGCTTTGCCGAGGTGTTAGACCTTTATGGCTTTCGTATTCATGTCAACAGCATTCCAGAGTGCTACCTTGCCCTAGGCGCCATGCATGCTTTATTTAAGCCTGCACCTGGACGATTCAAAGACTACATCGCCCTGCCCAAGTCCAACGGCTACCAGTCGCTTCACACTGTTGTCTTAAGCGATATAGGAACGCCCTTAGAGTTTCAAATTCGCACGCACGATATGCACCATGTCGCCGAAGCCGGCGTTGCCGCCCATTGGTTGTATAAAGAACAGGCAGAAGGCGTGACGCCCCTGCAACGCAAGGCCCATGAATGGATGCAGTCGCTGCTTAGCGTTCAGTCCCGCGATCCAAAAGAGTTTCTTGACCACATCAAAATCGACCTCTTTCCCGATGTTATTTATGTCTTCACCCCGAAAGGCGAGATACGAGAACTTCCAAAAGGCTCAACGCCGGTTGACTTCGCTTATATGGTGCACTCCGACGTGGGTAACCGTTGCACAGGCGTTCTGGTTAACAACGATGTAAAGCCACTGGACACAGAGCTGCGTAATGGCGATATGGTTCGAATCATTACCCAGCCCTCGGCCACGCCCCACCCCGGTTGGCTTGGGTTCGTAAAAACTGCCCGAGCACGCGCTCAGATTCGGCATCACCTTAAAACCAGCACTCGCGAGCGCTCCATTGCCTTCGGTCGTCGACTTCTTGATGCGGCGTTAAAGGATATTGGAGGCCAGGGCCTCGACGATCCGCGGCTTAATTGGTCGGCCTTTTTTCATGAGATCCCCGCAAACGACCAGGAGGAATTGCTAGAGTCCATTGGACTTGGGCATATGCTTGCCAATGTTGCGGCTCGACGACTTTTTGGGCTTGTTGAGGCCGAACCAACCCAAGAGGAAGGGGCCTCGTCGTCACCGCGTCGGGGCAAGCTTCTGCCTGGGGCTGCCCAGGCGCTTATGGTTTCCATGGAGCATCTCACCCAGCCGCAGAGCTCCGGCATTACCGTGAACGGCTCGGAAGGCACCGCTGTTCAGTATGCAAGCTGCTGCTTCCCAATCGCCGGTGACAACGCCTGCGGCCATATGCGAGGCGGTGCTGGTCTTCTGGTTCATCGACATAGCTGTGGTTTTGCCCGCCGACAAAGGCCGAAAGACCCACTGCGCTGGGCCAATATTATTTGGGGTGATCCACTTTACAGAACCTTCCAAACCCAGTTGCACATTGAAGCCAAAGACTCCCCTGGGGTTCTAGCCAAGGTAGCAGCCGCCATATCGGCCTGCGAAGCCAACATCAACGATCTATCCATTGAGCCGCATGGTGGCGGCTTTGCCGTACTTAAGCTCTCACTGGAGGTACGGTCTCGACTTCACTTGGCCGACGTGCTTCGCCGCGTTCGTCAGACAGCTGTCGTACTCAAGGCCTGGCGTGTTCTACGCTCAGATCACAAAAGCCCTAGCAGCCCGCAATCATCATTCGATTAATTAATAACGAACCCGAGGTTTTTGCGCCTCGGCAATAAAGATCATCAGCCATAGCCTCAATACCTGAGAACATATCGAGTAAGTTGCCTGCAATGGTTATTTCCTCGACGGGATACTGAATTTCACCATTCTCAACCCAATAGCCAAAGGCGCCGCGCGAATAGTCGCCTGTTAAAGGGTTGACTCCCTGGCCCATGACCTCGGTAACAAGTAAGCCTTTATGCATCTTACGCACCAAGGCAGTAAGCCCACCCTTGACGAGTAAGGACGGTGTCTCGGTTTTTAACACCAGGTTATGAGATCCCCCTGCGTTACCCGTGGGTTGCATCCTCAGCTTACGCGCCGTGTAGCTCGAGAGGAAATAGCCCTGTACCTTACCTGCATCAATCACTTTGCGTGCCTGAACACGAACACCCTCGTCATCAAACGGAGAGCTGCCATTGCCTGCAAGCTCAAAGGGGTCTTCAAACAGGCTAAAGCCCTTGGGTAAAACCTGACGGCCTAGGCTATCGACAAGAAAACTTGCCTTGCGATAAAGCGCCGAACCAGAAAGCGCGTGTACAAGGCTACCAAGAAGACCAATGGCAAGAGGCGCCTCGAAGATAACTGGAACCGATTGCGTTGAGATACGCTTTGCACCCAAGCGGGCCAAGGCACGTTTCGCCGCGTATTGGCCAATTAGCCTTGGCGCAGCAAGCTCGTTGGAGCGACGGCTGCTGGAATACCAATCGTCGCGCTGCATAACATCACCCCGCTGAGCGATGGGCGAAACGGAGATTCCATGACGGCTGTAGGCATAGCCCCCTACGAAGTCATGACTATTGGCCATAGAAAACTGCCCATGGCTTGCTGACACCGAGGCGCCATCGGAGTTTTTTATAAGAGGGCTGACAGCGCGTGCGGCTGCCTCGGCTTCAAGAGCGAGCTTAACGGCCTTGGGCGCTGTAATAGCCCATGGATGAAAAAGCTTAAGATCGCGATGAGGTCCTCTGGCCAGCTGATCCGGGTCTGGAAGCCCGGCGCATTCATCTTCAGCGGTATACCTTGCAATATCCAAGGCTTTTTCCACCGACTCTTTTAATGCGGTATCCGAAAGGTCCGAGCTCGATGCATGACCTTTGCGATGTCCCATATAAACCGTCACCGACATACCCCGATCGCGGGTCTGCTCAAGCGTGTCAATGTCGCCCATACGTACCGTGACGGACAAACCGGCGCTCTCCGAAACCTCTGCGGAGGCCTGCGTGGCGCCAGCATCCATAGCCATTTGGACAACCTTCTGACTCAGGTTGTGTAGGTCGGACAGTTCGTAGTGAAAGAGTTGATTTGCCATAGCGCAGATAGTAGCAGTAGCGCCTTGCTAAACTTACGCTCCATGCAGTTAGAAAACCATGAAGCGCGCATTGGCCTTGTCTCAATTAGTGACCGGGCAAGCCAAGGCGTTTACGAAGACGAGGGGCTTCCCGCGCTAAAAAACTGGCTTAGCAAAGCCCTTTCGTCACCCTGGCAGCCCGTTGAACGACTGATACCCGACGAGCGCGCCCTTATTGCCAAGACCCTCGCCGAGCTTTGTGACGAACAGGGCTGCTGCCTGGTGCTGACCACAGGCGGAACCGGACCGGCACCTCGTGACATTACGCCTGAGGCCACCTTGGATGTTGCAGACCGTGAGCTTCCTGGCTTTGGCGAACAGATGCGTCAGATATCGCTCGCCTTCGTACCCACCGCTATTTTGTCTCGCCAGACGGCTGTTATTCGGGGGAAGAGCCTGATCGTGAACCTTCCCGGACGGCCGCGCGCCATTCAAGAAACGCTTGAGGGCCTGCGTGATGCATCAACGGGTGCGCTTAAAGTCCCTGGAATTTTTGCGGCCATTCCCTATGGAATTGACCTTGTTGGTGGGCCGAAGATTTTGACCAATGAAGACGTCTGCAAAGCCTTTCGACCCAAGCGCTAGCTACCTTTTAGGACCTAAGACAACTAAGAATTTGTCAAGAAACGCTCGATGCGACGAAGCCCCTCTTGCAACACTGGCTCAGACTTAGGAAAGGAGACTCTGACCATTTTTTGGGGTTCTTCATCGGTAAAATCAAGTCCCGGCGCCATCAAAACACCTTGCTGGTCACACAGCGCTTCACAGAATTTAAAGCTGTCATCGGTAAGGCTCGAGACATCAAAGAAGCCGTAAAAACCACCCGCGGGCCTAACAGGGAGCTGGAACCCAAGGGCCTGTAACCCTAGCAGCAAGACCTCGGACTGCCTCAGGAACTGATCGCGATACGAATCTGCGATGGCCCTTGCCTCCGAACTAAACGCAGCAATGGCTGCCTGCTGAGAAATAAAGGGTGGGGAGATAAAAAGGTTCTGAGCAAGGCGCTCGATGGTGTCAAGAAGCGCATCAGGCACCACTAGCCAACCTAGCCGCCAGCCGGTCATTGAGTAAGTCTTTGAAAAGCTGTTGACCGAAATGATGTCATTGCTAACAGCCAGCGCTGAACGCAATGGCTCTTGAAGGCTTAGTCGAAGGTAGATCTCATCCATGATTAACCAGCCACCCTGTGATCGAACCCATTGAGCAATGGCCTGAACCTGCTCAAGGTCAACAATCGCCCCAGTCGGATTGGCCGGGCTTGCAATAAGAACGGCTCGCGTCCTTGGGCCCCATGCCCTTTGAATATCCTCGAGCCGTGGCTGATAGTGTGTGTCTGCCGACGTGGCAAGGCTCTTGGGGACCGCACCTACCGCCAGAGCGAACTGCCGGTTGCAAGGGTAACCGGGGTCGGTCATCAAAAGCTCATCACCCGGCGAGAGAACTGCAGCAAGGCTCAGCAAGAGACCCGCCGATGCTCCGGAGGTCACCGCAACCCGGTGAGCAGGAATCTTAAGTTGATCGCGGTCTAGATAGTCTTGCGCGATGGCCTGACGAAGCGATTCAAGGCCGAGTGCAGGGGTGTAACGAATACGGTTGTCATCAAGGGCCCTTTGTGCCGCCCTAATAATAGGGGCCGGGGTAGGAAAGTCGGGCTCTCCAACAACCATGCTGACAACCTCGGGCGCATCGGCTGGCCGTCTATCGGCCCGACCCATAATCTGCATGACATAAAACGGACGAATCAACTCCGCCCGACTTGTCATCATGGCCTCGGCCTTTGCACTTAAGCGGCCTCGCGTGCCGCACGACGTCGCTCGTGCTCGACCAAATAACGCTTTCGCAGACGAATGCTCTCGGGCGTAATTTCAACAAGCTCGTCATCGGCAATAAACTCAACAGCCTTTTCCAAGGTGAGCTCGATGGGGGTGACAAGGTCAATATGCTCGTCCTTCCCCGAAGCACGCACATTAGTGAGCTTTTTCTCGCGCACCGGATTCACAACCAGGTCGTTCTCGCGTGAATGAATACCAATAATCATGCCCTCGTAAAGTTTGTCGCCAGGCGATACAAACATACGGCCGCGTTCTTGAAGCTTCCATAGGGCATAGGCCACGGCCTCGCCATCATCCTGAGAAATAAGCACACCGTTGCGCCTTTCAGCAAGCTCGCCTCGGTAAGGTCCGTAATCGTCGAAGACATGGCTCATCACGCCTGTGCCACGCGTTATGGTGAGAAACTCACCCTGAAAGCCTATAAGGCCTCTTGCGGGAATGCGGTAATCGAGCCGGACCCTTCCCTTCTCATCGGGCACCATATCAAGAAGGTCGCCTTTTCGTAGGCCGAGGTTCTCCATCACAGGGCCCTGGTGTTCTTGCTCGACATCAACAGTGAGCGTCTCGTAGGGCTCAAGACGCTCGCCATTCTCGTCTTGCCGATAGACCACTTTGGGCCGAGAAACGGCAAGCTCGTAGCCTTCACGGCGCATGTTTTCAAGCAAGATGGTGAGGTGAAGCTCACCACGGCCTGAGACGGCAAAGCTGTCGGTGTCGCTGCCGAACTCGACCCGAAGCGCTACGTTGGCTTTCAACTCCCGCTCAAGCCGTTCACGAATTTGACGGCTAGTCACAAACTTACCCTCACGACCGGCAAGTGGTGAGCTATTCACCATGAAGTTCATGGTCAGGGTTGGCTCATCCACCGTAAGCATTTCAAAGGGCTCCATTAGATCGGGGGAGCAGACCGTTGTTCCAATGTTTAACTCGTCGATACCGGTGATAAGAATGATGTCGCCGGCCTCGGCCTTCTCAACAGGCGCTCTTTCAAGGCCTTGAAACTTCAAAATCTGATTGATCTTTGCCTTCTTTGGACTGCCATTGGGACCGTCTTGAAAGACAACTTCTTGCAAGGGCTTAAGCGTTCCACGTGCCAGTCGTCCAATGCCAATCTTTCCAACATAGCTGTTGTAATCAAGCGAACAAATCTGCAAACGGGCAGGACCATTAAGATCATCCTCACGCACGGGCACGTGGGTAAGAACCATTTCAAAGAGGGGCTTCAAGTCGGCGCCAGTCTCTTGGTGGTTAAGGGTTGCGAAGCCTTGAAGCGCAGAGGCATAGACCACGGGAAAATCAAGCTGCTCTTCACTCGCCCCGAGCCGATCGAAGAGGTCAAAGGTCTGACTCACAACCCAGTCGGGCCGAGCGCCAGGTCGGTCAATTTTGTTCACCACCACAATGGGCTTAAGCCCCAAGGCAAGGGCCTTTTTGGTCACAAAGCGTGTCTGCGGCATAGGGCCTTCCACAGCATCGACCAGCAGCAAAACCCCATCCACCATGGAAAGTACCCGCTCCACTTCTCCCCCGAAGTCTGCGTGGCCTGGGGTATCGACGATATTGATGTGGGTTCCTTGGTAATCAACCGCACAGTTTTTTGCCAAGATGGTGATGCCACGCTCCTTTTCCAGGTCGTTGGAGTCCATCGCGCGCTCGGCGATCCGCTGGTTGTCGCGGAACATGCCGGACTGGCGCAGCAGAACGTCGATGAGGGAGGTCTTGCCGTGATCGACATGGGCG
>JALRJP010000001.1:0-9592 GCA_023261135.1 Burkholderiaceae bacterium
AAAAACCGGGCGCTCAATACAGACTTGGGAGAGTCTCATGGACTGAGGCTAAGGTTTCTTACCACTGACGCCATTTAGCACTCGGACATCCTGGCCTGGGGCACGGATCTTTAACTGGCCTGCGATGACCACCTCATCACCCTCGGCTAGGCCCTCAACAACCTGGACCTCTTTTTCGAGTCGGACACCTAGCTTAACCCTCGCCTTCTGAGCCTTCCCGTCTACGACTTTCCAGACGAAGAAACCCTCGCGATCACCGACGAGCGCCTCTTCGGAGACAAGAAGACCATCGGCAATCGTTTTTAACCGCAGCCCAGCTCGCCCAAACATTCCGGTTTTCCATTGCCCATCGGAGTTAGCGACAACAGCCCGCAGGCGCAAAAAGCGGCCGTTTTGATCGACTTCGACGTCAACCGCACTGACTCGATAAAGGCGCTTATCGGTAATACCTTCGGTCTGAATACTCAAGACCTGCCCAACCGAGACCTGGCTAGCAAAGCGCTCGGGAACCCTGAAATCGAAGTACATGCGATCGGTGTCTTCGACAGTGACGAGACGCTCACCCTCTTTGACATAATCCCCGATGCTCCAGTCTTTAAGGCCTGCACGCCCCGCAAACGGGGCACGAATTTCAGTGCGGGCAAGACGAGCAAAGCTAAGGTCACGCCTGGCCTTGGCCACGGCGGCGTTAGCCTTGGCTTCGTCAAGACCCCGCGGACTTATAAACTGGCGATCAAATAGTTCTTGGGCTCTTACGTAATTCGATTCAGCAAGCTCGGCCTCTGCCTTGGCCTGGGCGTACTCAGCCTTGAGCAAGCTGTCATCGAGCCGAACCAGAACCTGACCTTTGGTCACGGCCTGTCCATCACGAAAACCAAGCTCCGAGATACGACCCGAGATTTCCGGACGGAGGTCGACGCGATCGGTGGCTTTAAATTCGCCGGTAACCCAAAGGGTATCGGAGACTTCTCGGCGCACAACCTTAGCCAGTTCGACTGGCGCAGCCATGCCTGCTGGACCACCACCGGGCCTTGAGCCTGGCGATGGTTTGCCTGCTGGAGCCCCTGGCGCTGTCTGAGCCGGCGCACCAGAACTTGCCCCCGACATGACTTGGTCAAGCCAGCCCATGCGATAGGCAACGAGCAAAAGCAAGGCAAGACCAATGAGCAGAACAACGAAAAGACGAAAATTTAAACGCAAACTTTTCCTATCCTTTACAGCTTATAAGTCGTTGAGGGCGAAATCCATATCAATATAAAAAACTTAGATTGTTTGAAAACGAGGCTCATAACCAGACGACAAAACGTCTCTTACTCTTAAACTTTTTAACAAACCCCAGAGAGCTAGCATATCAAGTTAAGCATTGGTAGGCACACCATTATTTGCGAGGCGATCAGCACGCTCATTGCCATAGTCCCCGGCATGGCCCTTTACCCAACACCATTGAACCGTGTGCCTTTGAATGGCTGCCTCGAGCTCTAGCCATAAATCTTTGTTGGCAACAGGCTTTCCGGCGCTGGTTCGCCAACCGCGCGCCTTCCACTGGGCGATCCACTGTTCAATGCCGTTCTTCACGTACTGCGAGTCTGTGAAAACCGTGACATCGCAGGCCTTATTTAAGGCATTAAGCCCTTGAATCACAGCCATTAATTCCATTCGATTATTGGTGGTGTGGGCCTCACCGCCGCTGAGCTCACGCTCTTTCTCCTGATGACGAAGCAATACCCCCCAGCCTCCAGGGCCAGGATTGCCCTTGCATGCCCCATCGGAATAAAGCTCCACCCTGGGCATTTGCATTACTAACTTAACCTTACGCTCGAGCCGACCGCAACCTGCGATGCCGAGGAGGCCCGCTTTTGTCGCCAGCTGTTCTTCATCATGCGCATACCTTCGCGACGCTTAACTGCCGAGAGCAGATAAATAGCCCCAAGGCCTGGCCACCATCGGGCTCCCGCAGACTCAATCCAGGCCAGACGTTCCCACCAGCGAGGCCTTGCAAGCATGGGGCGATAAAGAGCAGAAGAACCTCCATCTGGGGTCATTCCGAGCACCCGACACCAGTCTTTAAGCCGGCCAAGACTCAACCAATGATTCTCTGCGGGAGGGAAGAAGCGCGTCGCCAGAGGTTGGTGAAGCGCCCATAAACTGTAGGGATTGAACCCTAAGACCACCAAACGCCCCTCCGGAATAAGCACACGCTCCGCCTCACGAAGCAAGTTGTGGGGATTTGAAACCTGCTCGAGGCAATGGACCAAAACAAGCAGATCAACCGACTCCGACTCCACCGGTAGGGCCTCGGGGTGACAGACCACCTGCTGCTCGGTCTCAGCCACTGCGCGTTGTTCTCCAAAAAAACTGAGTCTCGCTCGGCAGGGCATACGGTTGGTCGCGAGCGCGTCGATCTCGGAGGGGCCCACCTGGAGGGCGTTGTAGCCAAACTGGTCCGCAAGCCTCTCCTCAAGCCATCGACGTTCCGTCGACAGTAAGGCCTGACCTGCTGGACTCGTAAGCCAAGATCCCCAAGACTGATAAGGGTTAGGCAGATTCGAAAAGCCGTTGGGCCTCAAGGACATGGAATGGGTTAATCACGTAGCATTAGGTATGAGCTTCTATTATCATCCGAGCCCATGATATTTTCCGACGACTCCCCACGTATTGCCCCCATACACGCCTTCGAAGACAACCTCATTTGGTGCCTTAATCGGAATACGGTTTCGGAAGTGGTGGTGGTCGATCCGGGCGAGGCAGGGCCCGTCATCGACTGGCTCAGGCTACATTCCAAGGTTCTCGTTGGTGTGTTGATTACCCATCATCACGGAGACCATACAGGCGGAATTAGAGATCTAGCGGAATTCTGCTTGGCAGAGCAAGGCTCCAAACCCATTGTTTACGGGCCCGAGTCCTGCCTGGCAAAGGGGGTTGAACACATTGTTGGTGAGGGCAGCGAGGTTATCTTCGAAGGTCTCGGCCTTCGACTGCAGGTCCTCTTCGTACCTGGCCACACCCCAGACCATCTTGCCTACAAGCTCGATGCCCGCAACGACTGGGACGAGGCCATTTTCTGCGGAGACACCCTTTTTGCCGCAGGCTGCGGACGACTACTGGGTGGAACAGCTGAGCAAATGTTTCATTCGCTTCACCGTCTGGCGAGCCTACCCGAGGCCACACGCGTCTATTGCGCCCACGAGTACACCTTGGGCAATTTGCTTTTTGCCAAGGCTACTTTTCCTGACTCCCGAGCGATTTCAGACCGGCTCGCAATGGTGCAGCAGCTTCGCCAAAAAAACGAGCTTACGCTTCCATCAACCATCGGCGAAGAGCATCAGACCAATCCCTTCTTTACCTGCAGGAACGTTCAAGAGTTCAGCCTTTTACGGCAGGCCAAAGATCAGTTTCGACCAATCTAACGCTTCCTTATAAAATCCAGCAATGAAAGCTTTTTCGTTATTAATTTTCGTCTTAGTGGCTGGAGTCACAGGTTGCGCCACCACGCAAAACGCCCAAGTTGACCAGTCTGCCCCGGTCTCAAACGCAATCGCGGAAAGCGTAGAGAGAACAAACCCCATTGGAACGAGCGCGCAGACCGAGTCCTCTCCCTCAGCCGCCTCTGCGGCGGGGTTACCTCTGGACAGCGACCCCCTACAAACACTTATTGGCGCAACCCCAGCCTATGACAACCTAGTGGACCGAATTCGGTCCGGGTTTGCAATGCCGGACATGCCGAGGGCTCGTTTAAAGCCCTTTCTAAGACGGTTCTCTGCCGACCCCGATTACCTGAATCGCGTCTTCGCTCGAGGCGGTCCTTACCTGCATCATATTGTTGAAGAAATCGAATCCCGTGGCCTTCCTATGGAGCTCGCGCTCCTTCCGATCGTAGAGAGCGCCTACAACCCTCAGGCAACCTCTCATGCGAAAGCCGCAGGGCTTTGGCAGTTCATCCCCTCTACAGGCCGAATTTATCAACTGTCGCAAGACTGGTGGATGGACGAGCGACGTGATGTTATTGAGTCGACACGAGCAGCCTTGGACTACCTTGAAAAAATCTATGCACTTCATGGTAACGACTGGTTTCTAGCTCTAGCGTCCTACAACTGGGGCGAGGGAGCAGTGAGCCGAGCGATTCGGCGTAATAAGGCAGCTGGTAAACCCACCGATTACCTTAGCCTACGAATGCCCCGTGAGACTCGAAACTACGTGCCTCAGCTTATTGCGCTAAGGGATATTCTAGAAAGTCCACAAGACTTCGGCCTCACCCTGCCTTATGTTGAAAACCGCCCCTATTTCGCAGTCATTGATAAAAGTCAGTCCATCGACCTCAAACTTGCCGCCGAACTTGCCGAACTCGAGCAAGAAGAGTTTCAGGCGCTGAATCCTCATCTGCGCCGCCCCGTTATTGAGATCAGTCGTACCAACCGCATTGTTCTTCCTATTGAGAACGTTGATCGCTTCAATGCCAATTTAGAGAACTACCTGACAAAGGGTCTGCCTTTAGTAACCTGGAAGCCCTATACCATGAAGCGCGGTGATTCACTGCAGACTATTGCAGCGCGTGCAGGTATTTCTGCGGATGCACTGGCAAAGGCCAACAGCCTTAAGAGTGGTAAGGCAAAATTACTTCCAGGCACTGTCTTACTTGCGCCGGTCTCTGCGCAACCAAGCGGTGGGCCCGCACTTGAAACAACCCTCGCAAGTTTTAAAGGCGCGCGTACTATTGAACGCGAGTTTGTGCCTGCAAAAACCTATGTCGTGCGAAGAAACGAGACGTGGCAATCGATTGCCAGAAAATGGCGCGTGAAGGTATCGGATCTTAAAGCGTTAAACCGAAGCGTGGCGCAGCTTAAAGAAGGTATGCGGCTTGTTTTGCGTCGCGAAACTTTTCGAACAGTGATTACAGAGGCAAATGGAAAGCGCGTTTATAAGCGCTAATCGCTCTTGCCTCTGGCCTCGTTTAAATTAAACGGCCGACTTCACAGTCATCATACGAAGGCGGCGCGCAAACTCTTCACAGGCAGCAATCCCACTGGCTTCTGCACGCTGACACCACTGCTGGACGGCGGCAATGGTTTGCTCAACTGAAAGCGCTCTTTGCGTCCATATGGCTTCAAAATCCACCCTCAATTGACCTGCTGTTCGTGCAAGGTCTTCAATGGCATTGGTCTTCGCGACACTGGCCTGAAACTTTTGAACACGCTTTGAAAGCCTTGCCATTAACTCGTATTTACTTGAAATAATGGCCTGGATGGTTGCGGCATCGATCTCAAATTTATCTGGATTAATCTCGACATCCACCATAGGAAGCGAGCGGGGTTTTGCAAGCCCTAAGGCCTGAAGAATACGGATATACATCCAGCCAATATCGAACTCATACCAGCGCGAGCTTAACTTGGGTGACGTCGCATGTGCGTGGTGATTATTGTGAAGCTCTTCGCCTCCAATTAGGATACCCCAGGGAATAAGGTTGGCACTGGTGTCAGGGCTTTTAAAGTTGCGGTAGCCCCAGAAATGCGCAATTCCGTTAATAACGCCAGCTGCGAAAAACGGGATCCACATCATTTGCACAGCCCATACGGCCGCACCGACAACTCCAAAAAGAGCCACGTTAATGATGAACATTAGGGTGACACCAAGCGCACTTCGCCCGGTGTAAAAATGGCGTTCAACCCAGTCATCGGGGCATCCATGGCCATAGCGATCGAGAATGGTGTTGTCTTTGGCCGCAACGCGATACAAGTCGGCACCCTGCCAGAGCACAGTGGATAGACCCCGAGTCTGAGGGCTATGCGGATCTTCCTCGGTCTCGCACTTCGCATGATGCTTACGATGAATCGCGGCCCACTCTTTGGTCACCATGCCAGTGGTTAGCCAGAGCCAGAATCGGAAGAAATGGGAAACAACGGGATGAAGCTCGACCGCGCGATGCGCCTGACAACGATGCAGGTAGATGGTGACACCGGCGATGGTGATATGGGTCACCACAAGCGTGAAGGCAACGATTTCAAGCCAGCCCCAGCCGGTCAGACCATACTTAACGAATTCGAAAATAGCTTCCAACGCACTCCCTTTCATCCCTTGATTGTGAAGAAACAACTTATAAGTTCTTCAAGTGTCTCACTTTTTTGTCATCTACGCACGTACAAAATGGGCGCCAAAGAAGCCGTCAGTTTGGGATCGATGGGGCCAGAGGCGAAGTGCACCTTGAGGCTCAGACCATGTGGAATCCGTGGGGGCTGCAAGCCCCTGTTTTGAAAGAATCCGCTCGGCTGGGTCCATAGAAAAGTCGGGATGGTCGTTCAAGAAAGTCTCAACCTGCCCCTCGTTTTCGTCTCGGCTCAGGCTGCATGTCGCATAGACCAGTCGACCGCCAGGCCTTACTAGGCCAGAAGCCGCGTGCAAGATTGAGGCCTGAAGCTTTACCAGACCCTCAAGGCCTGCTGCTGACTGACGCCACTTCAAGTCAGGATTGCGCCGAAGGGTGCCAAGTCCAGTGCAGGGTGCGTCCACAAGAACAAGGTCGGCCTTTCCGCGCAGACGCTTAACACGCATGTCGCTAAGGTTTTGAATTGCAATGGCCCAGACATTGGAGAGGCCACTTCGGGCGAGCCTTGGCTTAAGCCGGGCGAGTCGGGACGCTGAGTTGTCAAGTGCGTAAATACGGCCGGTATTGCGCATAAGTGCGCCAAGGGCAAGGGTTTTACCACCGGCGCCTGCACAGAAATCCACCACGGTCTGGCCTCGCTGAGGCGCGCAGAGTCGCACAAGCAACTGACTGCCCGCATCCTGAACCTCAAACCGCCCGCGTTTAAAAGCCTCCAGGGACTGAACCGGCGGGCGGCCCTGGCAGCGCAGCCCCTCAGGCAGCCAGGCAATGGGATCGGCGGTTATGCCTGCAAGTCGAAGCTCATCAAGCAGAGGGTCCCGACCCTGACCACTGGCCAAATTCAGCCGAAGATCAAGAGGCGCCTCCTGGTCAAGGAAAGCCGCCAATTGCTCAGCCTCTTGCTTACCCAGTTGGCGAACCCAGTCCAGCCAGACCCAGTTCGGCAGGCAATACCGATCCTGAGGCTGGAGCCCTTCAAGGGTTAGGGCTTGGTCATTAGCCCAATGTTGCTCATGTTCTGTAATACGCATAAGGGAGCTCTGGTCGGCCAGGAAGGCCGATAAAACTGCCATACGTCGAAGCGTGGCACCCGAGAGTTCCTTACTGGGCTGAGACTGCATGGGGGCAGAGGTTGCAACAGCCTCTAGCCAAGTCCAGCGCCTGACAGCAAGATAAAAACAGCCGGCCAGAGCACGTCGCTCGCGCGATCCAAGGCCGCGGTTTTTCTCAAAAAGGCCCGACAAAACTTTATCGGCGGGCACCGAGAACCCACAGGCCTGACGAAAAGCTTCGACCAGAATGGACAAAAGCGAGCTTGGCCTTGCAGCAGCTAGATGGGGTTTGCGTTGAGCAGAGGATGAACGAGACATTGTGAGAATTGGAGTTCCTGAGGAAGGTTCGACTGAGACCGAGTGAGTAACCAGCGTCCTTTCTGAAGCTGGAGATCACCACGCAATAAAGCCCACGTGGCCATAGGCAAAAGCCGATGCTCCATTTCGAGCACCCGGGCGCTTAGAACGTACTCATCGTCCTCCGCATGCACCCCAACCACGGCCTGCGCAACGATGGGTCCATGGTCGAGCTCAGGCGTCACACTGTGAACGGTCGCCCCATGGAAAGCAACACCATCCTGCAAGGCACGCCTATGGGTCTGAAGCCCTGGATAAGACGGCAATAAGGATGGGTGAATATTAATCATGAGCCCCTGAAACCTGGCAAAGAATGCTGGGCTTAAGACACGCATAAAGCCGGCAAGCACTACAAGGTCTGGCTCAAACGCCTTGAGTTGATCGGCCAACGCCTGGTCAAACGCCTCGCGGGAGTCAAAGTCACGGTGGTTCAGCAACTGGGTTGAAAGGCCGTGCTCGAGGGCCCAGGCGAGTCCGTAGGATTCTTTCTGATTCGAAACAATCAACCAATCAATGGCAAACCCATGCGCAGATGCAGACTGATAAAGCGCCTGAAGGTTCGAACCGCGGCCCGAAACAAGCACGGCAAGCCGTTTTCGATGGCCCAATAGCCAGTTTTTTGCCCCCGCATAATGGGATGAGGGGTGGGCATTCGAAGGAGACGTCATACCCGTGTCATTCTAAGGCTTGAATTTATAATCCTAAGTTTTGACAGGACGCCATGTTCAACCTCCGACGTCTTTTGCTTGCACCACCTAGCACCAATGGGCGCCCCGAGCCTGGGCTCCGTGACAGGTCTGGTCTGCAAAGGCTCATCGCTATTGGCAATTTTGATGGACTGCATGCAGGTCACCTGGCTCTACTTCAGCAACTGAGGGGCTTGCAGGACGTGCTTGAACAATCCGGTCAGTCCTTCCTTAAAACCGTTCTTAGCTTTGAGCCGCACCCACGAGCATTCTTCCAGCCGAAAGAGGCGCCCTTAAAAATTCTGCCCCTAAGCTCGAAGGTCCACTGCCTTCAATCGTTGGGAATCGATGAGCTTGCCTTGCTTCAATTCAACAAGACGCTTGCCGGCATGTCCCCAGAGGCCTTTATTCAGGACATACTGGTCGAAAAGCTCAATGTTAAGGCTGTGGTTGTTGGGGAGGACTTTCGCTTTGGAGCAAGGCGCACGGGCAGCGTTGAGACACTGCAGAGGCTCGGCGCAACACTGGGCTTTCAGGTGAAGTCGGTAACCTCGGTCATGCACGCGGGTAGCCGCGTCTCGAGCAGCCAGCTGCGAGACATATTGCAGAAAGCTGACTTAATGAGCTACAGAAGGCTTACCGGGAGAGAGTATGAGCTATCTGGCCGCGTTGTTTATGGCAAACAACTCGGCAGGACTCTAGGCTTTCCAACCCTAAACATCCCCATGCCCGAGCAGCTTGCGATTGCTGGTATTTTTGCCGTAGAAGTTTTTGGCCTCACCCCGGAGGGGTCTGTGAAAGGTGTCGCGAGCCTTGGGCGCAGACCCACAGTCGAGAATAAGGGTAGAAACCTCTTAGAGGTTTTCCTGTTTGACTGGAACCATTCAGTCTACGGAAGACGCGTCTGTGTCAGGCTCAAGGCTTTCATTCGCTCAGAGCAAAAATTTGATGATCTGGAGACAATGCGTCTTCAGATGATTCAAGACATGGCTCAAGCCCGCGACTTACTTCAGAAACCAAGTTCACAATGACCGATTACCGAGCAACCCTGCAACTTCCAGAGACCTCCTTCCCCATGCGAGGCGATCTCGCCAAGCGTGAGCCTTTATGGGTCAAAGAATGGCAGGAAAAAGGGTTCTACCAAAGACTGCGCTTGGCAAGCCTGGGCCGCCCTCTTTTTACTCTTCACGACGGCCCCCCCTATGCCAACGGCGATATTCATATTGGTCATGCCGTCAATAAGATCCTTAAAGACATCATTGTGAAATCCAAAGGTCTTGCTGGCTATGACGCGCGTTATGTTCCTGGTTGGGACTGTCATGGTCTCCCCATAGAGCTTAATGTAGAGAAAAAATTTGCCAAAAAGAAGGATAGGATTGCAAGCAAGCAGGATTTTACAG
>JALRJP010000001.1:9602-56444 GCA_023261135.1 Burkholderiaceae bacterium
AATGCCGATTGAGATTCAAATTGAGAAGATGCATGGCAAGAGCTTGTCCACGCAAGAGGTGCAGTCCAAATCACGCGCCTATGCCCAAGAACAAATAGAGCGGCAGAAAAAAGATTTCATTCGACTTGGTGTGCTTGGCCAGTGGGACCAGCCTTACAAAACCATGGACTTTAAGAACGAGGCCGATGAACTTCGTACGCTAAAGACCATTGTTGAAAAAGGCTTCGTCTACCGTGGCCTGAAGCCAGTGAACTGGTGCTTCGACTGCGGCTCCGCACTTGCAGAGGCAGAGGTTGAATATGCAGACAAAACAGACCCAGCGGTCTATGTCAGCTTTGCTGCTACGCCACAGACAGTGAAAGCACTCGAAGCACTTATGGGCTATGCGATTCAAGGGCAGGCGGTTGCCACTGTCATCTGGACAACAACGCCCTGGACCCTTCCTGCCAACCAGGCGCTTAATGTGCATCCCGAAGCTCTTATGGCACTGGTCAAACTTGACGAGGCCGTTCACCATGAGCACCCCACAAAACTTTTACTCATTGCCGAAGAACGTGTTGAGGCCTGCCTAGCCCAATGGTCAGTGACGGGTAGCATTGTTGGTCGATGCCAGGGGCAGGCCCTGTCGGGACTGCGCTTTGAACACCCACTCTGGCAGGCCCATGCCGGTTATCAACGCGAGTCGGTCGTCATTCCAGCTGGTTACGTTGGGCTTGACTCAGGCACCGGTGTGGTGCACTGTGCGCCGGCCTATGGCGTAGAAGACTTTCTTAGTTGGCGGGGGGCCGGACACGCCGACGACACCGTGATTAACCCAGTTATGGGCAATGGCCACTACGCAGAGAGCCTGCCTTTGTTTGCCAGCATGCTCATTTGGAAAGCCAACGCCGAGGTCATCAAACAGCTGACCAACTGCCAACGTCTCATCGCCTCCACCAATGACCGGCACAGCTACATGCATTGCTGGAGACACAAAACACCCATCATCTACAGAGCAACCAGCCAGTGGTTCGCAAGCATGGATAACCCGGTAGGTCAAAAGGGCAAGAGTCTTCGGGAACTCGCCATGCAAGGCGTAGAAGAAACACAGTTCTTCCCCTCGTGGGGGAAGGCGAGGCTTTCGGCCATGATCGCCAACCGCCCAGACTGGACGCTTTCGCGTCAGAGGCAGTGGGGTGTGCCCATGGCGTTTCTTGTGCACAAAGAATCAGGCGCGCTGCACCCGCGTACGACGGAACTCCTTGAGGGGGTTGCCCAAGAGGTGGAGAAAGGCGGCATTGAGGCATGGCAGGCCCTCTCGGTTCAGAAACTCCTTCAAAGTCTTCCAGCCACCGAGTCAGACCCGCAACCGGCAAGCCATGCCAATGCCTACGAAAAAAATCGAGACACCCTCGACGTATGGTTTGATTCAGGCACAACCCATGCCACTGTGCTGCGAGGCTCCCATGCCAGCGAGTCGAGCTTTCCTGCAGATCTTTATCTTGAAGGCAGTGATCAACACAGAGGCTGGTTTCACTCGTCCCTACTAACAGGCTGCATGCTCGATGGCCACGCGCCCTATAAGGCTCTTCTTACCCATGGCTTTGTTGTTGACGGCCAGGGTCGCAAGATGTCCAAATCAATGGGCAATGTCATTGCGCCACAGAAAATCTCAGAGACTCTGGGCGCCGACATTCTTCGGCTTTGGGTCGCCACAACCGACTATTCGGGCGAACTCTCAATTTCTGACGAAATTCTTAAACGCGTGGTGGAGTCTTACCGTCGCATACGCAACACCCTCACCTTTCTTCTCGGTAATTTAAACGACTTCAATCCAGAAACAGATGCGGTTGATACCAAAGCTCAGCTCGAGATTGATCAATATGCACTGGTTTTATGCGCCGAGATGCAAGCCGCTGTCATGAAGGACTACGAAGCCTACAGCTTCCATCCGGTCATGTCGCGACTAACCCAATTTTGCTCAGAAGACCTTGGCGCTTTTTACCTAGACATTCTGAAAGACAGGCTTTACACCTGCCCTGTAGCAAGTCATGCACGACGCTCGGCTCAGACAAGCCTATGGCACATTAGCAACGCACTGATTCGGCTCATGGCCCCCGTGCTCTCATTCACGGCCCAAGAGGCCTGGCAGGCGTTTCGCCGCCACGATACCGAGGCAATGGTTTTTGCCGAGCAGTCAGCAAGGCTTCCTGAGCCCCTTGAGTCCGAGCAGCTCAGCAAGAAATGGGGCCTTATTCGTAAAGCGCGTGCGGAGGTTATGAAGGCCATTGAGAAGTCACGCGAGTCGGGGCACGTAGGATCGTCTCTACAGGCATCTGTGACGATCAAGGCAGGCGGTGAAACCGCTCAGGCTTTACTCAGCCTGGGTGAGGATCTAAGGTTTGTCATGATCACTTCCCAGGCGAGTCTGGACGTTCTTAACACGAGTACCGAGGGAATTGACATTGACGTCTCGGCCATGAACGCTCCCAAGTGCGCGCGCTGCTGGCATTTCAGAGACGATGTAGGCGCCCTACCCGACCATCCGCTTTTGTGCGGTCGCTGTCATTCGAACCTTTTTGGCCAAGGAGAAAAACGATTCGCAGCCTAAGGCCGTGGATTTTCTTTGTTGTAGGTCTGCTGATTATCGATCAGCTTACAAAGCTTGCAACCCTAGAGTTATTAGGCTTCGGAGGTCGTGTCGAAGTTACGAGCTTTTTTAATTTTGTTCATGTTCGCAACCCCGGCGCGGCCTTTAGTTTTCTTGCCGATGCAGCGGGCTGGCAACGTTGGTTTTTCTCGGGGCTTGCAGTCGTTATTTCGGCCTGGCTTGGATTTATGATTCTTCAGTCACCTCATGACAGACTTTTTTGCACAGCTGCAAGCCTCATGATGTCGGGAGCACTAGGCAATCTTATTGATCGACTCATCCATGGCGAGGTCATTGACTTTCTTGATTTTCACTGGGCGGGCTGGCACTGGCCCGCGTTTAACATTGCAGACTCCGCTATTACCTTGGGGGCAGCATTGTTTATTTGGGTGGAATTTCTTCGCTATCGCCAGTCCAAGTCCAAGCTGAAAGACCATGAACAGCCCCCTCAACCCTAGACCAAGCCACCATGTCGTCCTTGGGGTTACGGGCGGCGTCGCCGCCTATAAATCCTGCGAACTTGTACGCCTTCTGCGTAAGCAGGCTGTCAGTGTGCAGGTGGTCATGACAGAGTCTGCTCAACGTTTTATTGGTCGAGCTAGTTTTCAAGCGCTCTCGGGACGACCGGTCTTCACCGATGTCTGGGACGCGAGCATTGACAACCAAATGCCGCATATCGAGCTCTCGCGTGAGGCCAGCTGTATTTTAGTAGCACCTGCAACCGCGGACTTCCTTGCGCGCCTTACCCAAGGGCGGTCAAACGACCTTCTTACGAGCCTTTGCCTTGCAAGAGAAATTCCCTTAGCTGTTGCACCTGCAATGAATCGTCAAATGTGGCAAAACCCAGCAACCCAGGCAAATATCGCGCTCTTGAAGGCGCGCGGGATCTGCATTTGGGGACCGAGCGAAGGCGAGCAGGCCTGCGGGGAGACTGGCGACGGACGTATGCTTGAACCCACCGCACTTACTCAAGAGCTCAATCGGCTTCTTCGGGCGCAGCTGAAAGACACGTCCAGGCAACAGCGTATTCCCTTGCGCGGGCTACTCGCCGAGCGCCATGTCGTCATTACTGCAGGAC
Organism: Burkholderiaceae bacterium; assembly: GCA_023261135.1. Taxonomy (GTDB): domain Bacteria; phylum Pseudomonadota; class Gammaproteobacteria; order Burkholderiales; family Burkholderiaceae_A; genus Hahnella. The sequence goes on from JALRJP010000001.1 coordinate 13,310, forward strand.
CAACCTTTGAACCCATCGACCCTGTTCGAGGCATTACGAATCGATCCTCCGGCCAAATGGGCTTTGCTCTTGCACAGGCTGCCAAGGAAGCAGGGGCTCGGGTGACACTCATTGCTGGCCCCGTGCAACTTTCAACGCCCGAGGGCTGCCAGCGTATCGATGTCGTGACCGCTTTAGATATGCAAGCTGCGGTGGACTCTGCCTTGGAGCATGCAGGGCCCGAGGCTGTTTTTATTGGTGTGGCAGCAGTCGCAGACTGGCGTCCCAAGACATCCAACAGCCTAAAGCTTAAAAAAGAAGCCCAGGCCAGTCTGTCTGAAATTGCCTGGGTCGAGAACCCGGATATTCTGGCGGGCGTGGCGAGACGCCCGACCCGACAACGCCCCTACACCGTTGGCTTTGCAGCAGAGACCGGTAGTCAAAAAGACTTGGAAGACATCCTGCCCAGAAAGGCTCTACGCAAGGCCGTGGATCTTTTAGTAGGAAACCTTGTGCACGAGAGTCTTGGTGGGCAAGAGGCTCAACTGACAGTACTGGATACAAGGCAGGTCTCCGGCCCGAGCCAGGGCTTTATTCAACTGCCGAGTCAATCAAAACAGCAGCAGGCGGAGCTGCTGATTCAGCTTATTGCCGATCGACTGCCCGCTCAGCCCTAAAGAGAAGAATAGCAGCCTTACTTGATGCCGGACTAACGTCCTGTGCTACCGAAGCCTCCCTCAGCGCGCTCCGTCGTCTCAAAAGCGTCGACAAGATCAAAACGAACCTGAGCAACCGGCACAATCACAAGCTGGGCGAGCCTTTCCATAGGGTTCAAAACGAACTCGCTATCTCCACGGTTCCAGGCTGAGACCATTAAGGGCCCCTGGTAATCGGAATCAATCAACCCAACAAGGTTCCCCAGGACAATTCCATGTTTATGGCCAAGACCACTTCGCGGCAGAATAAGTCCAGCATAGGCTGGATCTTCTATGTAAAGAGATAGCCCCGTTGAAATGAGCGCGGTTTGCCCAGGAGCAAGCCTGAGCGGCGCGTCGATAACCGCACGCAGGTCGAAGCCGGCCGAGCCAGCTGTTGCGTAGGCGGGCAGATTCTCTCGTACACGCTCATCGAGCACCCGAAGCTTGACAGTATTCATGCCAGTTCTCCAAATAAAGCACGCAGCCTATCGCCATCACGCTTAAAAACTCGAATACCCTCAGCCAACTTCTCGCAGGCCATTGCATCTTCGTTAACCTGCAAACGAAAACTAGGCTCATCAAAGCAAGGTGCCTCAGACGGAGTCTTCGTCAAAGTGTTTAGGTCTCGAGACGGCAGTGCGGGTGTCAGCGGCTGCTGAAGCTCTTGATTCATTAAGCCCTCGAGCAACTCTGGGCTTACCGTAAGAAGGTCGCAGCCTGCCAGCGCTAATACCTGCTCCACCGAGCGAAAACTCGCACCCATAACCTCGGTCCCATAGCCACGCTCAGCGAAACAGCTGTAGATGGCTCTTACCGACTGAACGCCTGGGTCGTCCTCTACGCGATCCCAGCTTACTCCTCGTGCCTTATGCCAATCAGTAATACGGCCAACAAAGGGGGAAATAAGGGTTACACCCGCATCTGCGCAGGCCATAGCCTGTGGCATTGAAAACAATAAGGTGAGGTTACAGGCAATACCACGACGCTCTAGGACTTCGGCAGCGCGAATACCCTCCCAGGTTGCTGCAATTTTTATAAGCACGCGAGAGGGACTAATTCCGTGCCGAGAATACAACTGAAGAATGTCATCGGCCTGCGCAATCGTGGCCTCTGTATTAAACGACTGCGCAGCATCGACTTCTGTTGAGACACGGCCTGGAATAATGGCAAGAATTTCGAGCCCAAACCGCACCACAAGCCTGAGCAGTTGAACATCTAGAGATTCACCACGCGACTGCTGCAACACCTGCCTTACGAGCGGCCTGTACTGACTCGACTCGACGGCCTTGAGAATGAGACTAGGGTTGGTCGTGGCGTCAATCGGCTGAAACCTGCGCATCAGCTCAAAACTACCGGTGTCCGCAACAACGCGTGTGTGGCGCTTTAATTCGTCAAGGGCATTCATAGAAAACGGGCATGATTGAAAAGATCAATCATGCCCGAAATCAGCAGGCTCTTCCGCCTGCAATTTAAAGCGAGGCGTTTAGGTGAGCATGTCGGCCCAAATATTTCGGGCCCAGCTTAACGCATACTTGCCCTCGAGCTCATTCGGTGTGGGACTTAACCCGCCAGCATCCTTATTTACTTTCACAACAGTCTTCTTGGCAGGATCGTAGTTATAGACAGCAGCCACGTGCACTACGCTCTTTTCGTCTACAAAACTGTAGCAAGTATTGGCAAGCATGTGGGGCTGAGGTGTTCGGCCGTTCATCAGCTCAACAATGGCCGCAGCGACCATCTTTCCGTGCTGGTTGGCCATATGCCCCGATTTGGGCATACCTGCTGCTGCAGAGGTTGCATCACCCAGCACGTGCACATTCTTGTGGACCTGGGACTCCAGGGTGAGCCAGTCAACACCAGCCCAAAGATTATTAACATTCACCAGGCCGGCGGCGTAAGCAATTTGACCCGCTTTTTGTTGAGGGATGACGTTTAAGACATCGCCCTTAATGCGGTCACCCACCTCGGTAATAAGCGTCTTATTACGCAGGTCGAGTTCGGTGACATTCATATTGGGAACATACTCCACCAGTCCGGGGTAAAGGTCTTTCCAGGCCTTGGAGAAGAGGGCACCCTTCGATACGATTTTCTCGTTGCTGTCGAGCACGAGCACCTTACTCTTTGGCTTCTCACGCTTGAAGTAGTTTGCGACCTGACAGACTCGCTCGTAGGGCCCAGGGGGGCAGCGATACGGCCCCTTGGGAACCGACAGAATGTATGTGCCTCCGTTTGGCATAGCCTCAAGCTGGGCACGCAGCGCAACCGTTTGTGGGCCTGCTTTCCAGGAATGCAAGACAACCTTTTGCGCCTCTGCATTCAGCCCCGCGATGGTTTCAAACCGGAAATCAATGCCAGGAGACACCACCAGTCGGTCGTATGAAATGGAGGCGCCCTTGGCGGTCATAACGACCTTTTTAACAGGATCAATTTGCGTGACTTCGTCGTAGACCATTTTGATGCCACGGCGCTCGAGGCCCTCGTAGCTACGTGTGATCTCATTCATTTTCCGCACGCCACCAATAACAAGGTTCGAGATGGGGCACGAATAGAACTCTTTTTGACGCTCGATAAGCGTGACCTCAATGGCACCGTCGCTCCACATATTGAGATACTTGGCCGCTGTGGCACCACCAAACCCACCGCCAACTACCACAACACGGCCAAGCTTTTTACCGCCAGACCCCGCCATGCCGCCAGAAGTAGCACAGCCCGAAAGACCTACAGTTGAGGCGACAGCAGCGGCACCCAGGCCTGCCTTAAGTACGCCACGACGATTGACTTTTTGATTGCTCATTGATGACTCCCTGAAATCATATTTGGTATGCCCTAGCAGACCTTAAGACGCTGAAGCGTTGGCCGGCTGGGAACGGGACGAAAAACCTAGCGCTTCTTGGACTGACCTGCGAAGAAATCGGCAAGCGCAGCAATCTGCTCGTCAGAGTAACCTTGAGACAGTTGGTGCATGATCGTCGCAGGTTTTTCTCCCGACTTGAAAGCCTTCATCACCGAAATAAACTTGTCTCGATCGTAGCCAGCCAGGGACTCTATGCCGCCAGCACTATTGCCGTTCGTGCCATGGCAATTCGCACAATTGGCCGCAATGTATCGAGCCTGAGTTAAATTGGATGCCTGCGCAGTGGCCATGCCAGCCAGCAACAGAGCCGAGGCAAGAAAAACTTTTCTCATGATTCCTCCTAAAGTGAAAACTAACGAAACTAGACAAAATTTTTATAGTTGTGCACCCAATGTAACAGGCGCCTACGACGATTTCCACCATATTTGGCTAAGTGTATACGGCGTTTACAAGGGGCAGACCCAGTGTAAACCCTAGTGGCATTGAGGCCCGCCTAAAGAAAAAAGCCGCCCTTCAAAAGAATAAGCCTTCGAAAGGCCAAGAACGAGCTAAGGGCTAAACCTCAGCAGGCTCCTTGCGCTTCGTGCGTGACTTACCATTGCCCGCAGATCGGCCCACAGCAGGCTTTCGAGCAGGCTTATCCCCCTCGAAGAAGAGTTCAACCGTCTCGCCGTCCTCGGCGAGCTCGATATCCACTCGACCACCGTTAACCAAACGACCAAATAGCAGTTCATCAGCGAGAGCACGACGAATCTTGTCCTGAATAACACGTTGCATGGGACGCGCGCCCATCGCAGGGTCAAAGCCCTGTTTTGCCAGGAACCGACGAAGCGATTCCGAGAATGCGACGTCCACTTTCTTCTCTTGCAACTGCGACTCGAGTTCAATAAGGAATTTGTCAACCACTCGAAGAATGATCTCTTCATCAAGCGCTTTAAAAGAAACAATGGCATCGAGCCTGTTCCGAAACTCGGGTGTGAAAACCCGCTTAATTTCCTGCATTTCATCGCCCGCCTCGCGAGAGTTGCTAAAGCCAATTACGCGCTTGTTAAGCATCTCGGCACCGGCGTTCGTGGTCATGATGATGATGATGTTGCGGAAGTCCGCCTTGCGACCGTTGTTATCGGTCAAGGTGCCGTGATCCATGACCTGTAACAATATGTTGAAGACATCCGGGTGTGCCTTCTCGATCTCATCGAGCAGCAAGACAGCATGCGGCTTTTTGGTAATTGCCTCGGTGAGCAGCCCGCCTTGATCAAAGCCCACGTATCCGGGAGGAGCGCCAATAAGCCGACTTACCGCATGACGCTCCATGTATTCGGACATATCAAAACGAATGAGCTCGATACCCAAAAGGTAGGCCAATTGACGAGCCACTTCTGTTTTGCCAACACCCGTAGGACCGCTAAATAGAAATGAGCCAATAGGCTTCTCGGGCTTACCCAGTCCCGAGCGAGCCATCTTAATTGCCGCTGCAAGCGCATCAATCGCCGCGTCTTGACCAAAGACAACATTCTTTAAGTTGCGGTCAAGCTTGGCAAGAACCTGACGGTCGTCGGTATTGACCGTCTGAGGCGGAATGCGAGCAATTTTAGAGACGATCTCCTCAATTTCAGCCTTACCGATCGTGCGCTTCTGTTTACTCTTTGGCAAGATTCGCTGAGCCGCGCCAGCCTCATCAATAACGTCAATGGCCTTGTCAGGCAGGTGACGATCATTAATGTAGCGTGCCGACAACTCTGCGGCTGCCGTAAGTGCCCCTGCCTGATAGCGAACACCATGATGCTCTTCAAACCTAGTCTTAAGGCCTTTCAGGATCTGAATGGTCTGATCAACCGAAGGCTCATCCACATCGATTTTCTGGAAGCGTCTCGACAAGGCATGGTCTTTCTCAAAAATGCCCCTGTATTCCGTGTAGGTGGTCGCACCGACGCAACGCAAAGCGCCAGAAGACAATGACGGCTTGAGTAAATTACTGGCGTCCAAGGTGCCCCCCGATGCCGAGCCCGCGCCAATGAGGGTATGGATTTCGTCAATAAACAAAACCGCGTTTTTATCTGCCTTAAGCTGCTTAAGGACGGCTTTAAGCCTCTGCTCAAAGTCACCCCGGTATTTTGTGCCAGCTAACAACGCACCCATATCAAGGGAGTAGACAGTCGCGGACTCCAAGACCTCGGGCACCAGGCCCTCGGTTATACGGAAGGCCAGGCCTTCGGCAATGGCTGTTTTACCGACCCCGGCCTCGCCAACCAGCAAGGGGTTGTTCTTACGGCGCCGACAGAGCACCTGAATCACTCGCTCGACCTCATGTTCCCGACCAATCAGAGGGTCGATCTTCCCGGACTTGGCGAGCTTATTTAAGTTCTGTGTGTACTGGTCAAGCGCAGAGGGCTGGCTCGAACTCGAAGAGCCAGAGTTCGAAGCCCCCGAATTGCCCGAGGTCTCGGCCTCGCCCGCCGCGGCGGCCTCCTCGGGCGGAGTCTGGGAAGGGGGGGCCTTAGTGATGCCATGGGCAATGAAATTGACAACATCAAGCCTGGTTACCCCCTGCTGATGCAGGTAGTAGACCGCATGGGAATCTTTCTCGCCAAAAATAGCAACAAGAACATTCGCGCCGGTGACCTCTTTTTTACCATTGGACGTGGACTGAACATGCATAATCGCCCGTTGAATAACCCGCTGAAAGCCAAGCGTGGGCTGGGTATCAACCTCTTCGGAGCCCTGGATAACGGGGGTATTCTCGGAGATGAAGCCGGTCAGGCTCTTTCTCAAAAGATCGAAATCAACGGCACAGGCCTTAAGAATTTCGGAGGCGGACGGGTTGTCGAGAAGGGCCAGCAACAGATGCTCAACGGTTATGAATTCGTGCCTCTGCTGTCTTGCCTCGACAAAGGCCATGTGCAGACTAACTTCAAGTTCTTGAGAAATCATGCTTCCTCCATGGTGCACTGCAATGGATGCTGATGCATCCGAGAAAAACCATTAACCTGCTCGACCTTTGTCTCAGCCACCTCTTTGGGATACGTTCCACAGGCCCCTCGACCCTCGCGGTGTACTTTCAACATCACTAGGGTGGCCTGATCTCGGCCCATTGAAAAGAATTTTTGCAGGACTATGACCACAAATTCCATCGGGGTGTAGTCATCATTCAACAAATAGACCGTGAATAAAGGAGGAGGCTTGACTTTCGCGGGGGCGCGTTCTAGCACCGGAAGGTCCGATTGATCGGGGATCAGAACAGGTTTTGATGCCATAGACGCGCTTGCCAGGTTTTCCCTAAGAATTAATCTGCAAAAACTTGATTTTAAAGCGTGAATAAGGTTGGACAAACCGCCTGCATTACCCTATATTAATAAGTGGTTTGTGGCTCGCATGCCTCAAAGGTACGGCGCAAGGCGCGCGAAGGCTGTTTGTATCGCTCGATATTGACAGGTTTCTGTCTGAAGTTGGCCTCTTGACGTGCGTTTTATTTGTTTTTTTGTGAGGTGTTTAGCAGTTATGTCTACAGGTACAGTCAAGTGGTTCAACGATGCAAAGGGTTTTGGCTTCATTACTCCCGATGAAGGCGGAGAAGACGTATTCGCACATTTTTCAGCAATTCAAACGAATGGCTTTCGGTCACTGAAAGAAGGCCAAAAGGTTCAGTTTGATATTGTTCAGGGCCCCAAAGGAAAACAGGCCTCGAACATTGTGCCTCAGGGTTAAGTTGTTGCTCTGACTACAAGGTCTTAAAAAATTTAAACCCGACCGCCGCAAGGCCGTCGGGTTTTTTATTGTGAAGAGCCTTGTAACGATTAAAGCTGATCGATCATGACCTGACCGAACTCCGAGCAGGAAACTTGGGTCGAACCCTGCATGAGCCGCGCAAAGTCGTAGGTCACCTTTTTGGTTGCAATAGCCTTTTCCATCGCACGAATAATGCTGTCGGCCGCTTCAACCCAGCCCATATGACGTAGCATCATCTCGGCAGACAGAATAAGAGACCCCGGGTTCACGTAATCCTTACCCGCGTACTTAGGTGCCGTTCCGTGAGTCGCCTCAAACAAGGCAACGCTATTTGACATATTAGCCCCCGGCGCAATACCAATACCGCCAACTTGGGCTGCAAGGGCGTCCGAGATGTAATCGCCATTCAAATTTAAGGTCGCAATCACACTGTACTCTGCGGGCCGCAAGAGAATCTGCTGCAAAAACGCGTCAGCGATGGCGTCCTTTACAACAATGGGATTGCCGGTTTTGGGGTTCTTATACTCACACCAGGGACCGCCATCAATCGGCTTAGCACCGAACTCCTTTTGGGCGAGTGCGTAACCCCAGTCACGAAAACCGCCTTCTGTGAACTTCATGATGTTGCCCTTGTGAACAAGTGTCACGCTGGGTTTGTCATTGTCAATAGCGTATTGCATGGCCTTGCGAACCAGGCGCTCGGTGCCCTCTCGCGAGACAGGCTTAATGCCAATTCCGGAAGATTCCGGAAAACGAATCTTCTTAACGCCAAAGTCGTTAATGAGAATTTGGATCAGCCTCTTGGCCTCTGGAGACTCGGCGGCATATTCGATCCCCGCATAGATGTCCTCAGAGTTTTCTCGGAAGATAACCATATCGACCTTCTCGGGTTCGCGCAAAGGACTGGGTACACCCGTGAAATATCGCACCGGGCGAAGACATACATAAAGATCAAGTTGCTGACGAAGGGCTACGTTAAGTGAACGTATGCCACCACCAATAGGCGTGGTTAGAGGCCCCTTGATAGAAACAACGTAGTCCTTGAGAGCCTCAAGGGTTTCCTCGGGAAGCCAGACATCCGGGCCATAGACCTTGGTCGATTTCTCGCCACAATAAATTTCCATCCAGGCTATTTTTCGTTTTCCGCCATATGCCTTTTCCACCGCGGCATCGACAACTTTAATCATGACGGGGCTGATGTCTACGCCGGTCCCATCACCTTCGATATACGGAATGATGGGCTCATCGGGTACATTGAGCGAGAAATCGGCATTCACCGTTATTTTTTCACCGCGATTCGGCCTGACAATTTTGCTAGACACAGTCACTCCCTCCATGAAGTCAATATGACCCGAAAGTTTACTCCGCTTAGAAACCCCCTCTCCTTCGTCAAGGCAGGAAGCACCTTATGTCTGTTAATGAATATAGCGACAGCGCCTATGGCCAGTCTTGCACAAACACCCGAATCGACAAGCCCAGAGACCGTTACCCTAAAAATCAACAATGCTGTTGCCAAGGCTGAGGTGGCAGATACCCCTACCCTTCAGCAAAAGGGGCTGATGTTTCGAGAATCGCTGGCCAAAGACCATGGAATGGTCTTCGTGTTTTCAAAACCCGAGCGCTACTGCATGTGGATGAAGAACACACCACTGCCACTCTCGGTCGCTTTTATTGATGCAACGGGACGAATCGTAAACATTGAATCGATGCAACCCAAAACCGAGACGAGTCATTGTGCGCGGACTCCTGTACCCTATGCGCTCGAGATGAAGCAAGGCTGGTTTCGCGAGAAAAGCATAACGGTGGGGGATCGGGTCCTGGGCCTTCCGACCTTTCGGCCTTAGCGAATGCGTCGCCAAGAAACCTAGCCCGCCCGCGTCATAGCAGGCGGGTCATGAACAACGAGCACTTAAGCAAATCCGCGACTAGCCCTCTGCAAAGTTCTTCGCTGCAAAATCCCAGTTAACAAGCGCCCAAAACGCGCCCAGGTAATCCGGCCTGCGGTTACGGTAATCAACGTAATACGCATGCTCCCAGACATCGCAGGTTAAAAGTGGCTTATCTTCACCAGTCAAGGGCGTCGCAGCGTTACTGGTATTGACGATATCGAGGCTACCGTCGGCCTTGCGAACGAGCCAAGTCCAGCCGGATCCAAAGTTACCAATGGCGCTCTTCGTGAAGGCCTCCTTGAAGCCATCGAAGCTCGACCACTTCGATTCAATAGCCTTAAGCAGCACTCCCGAGGGGCTACCACCGGCCTGCGGTGCAAGACCGTTCCAGTAAAACGTGTGATTCCAGACCTGCGCCGCATTGTTAAAAATGCCACCGCTCGACCGCTTTACGATCTCCTCAAGGCTACTGGCTTCAAACTCAGTCCCTTTAATGAGGTTATTCAAATTGGTCACGTAGGTCTGATGATGCTTACCGTAGTGATATTCCAGGGTCTCTTTCGAGATGTGGGGGGACAAGGCGTCCATGGCGTAAGGTAATGCAGGAAGGACATGTTCCATGAGAAGACTCCACTCATTGAGGTTTTATAAAAAGATGGCAAGACCGCTGGCAATAGAACAACCCAGTGCCTTGCAATGAACAGCCTCTATTATGCGATGGTCGAATGCCTAGTGGCCTGGGGGTTTACCGGAAATCACTGAAATAACCTTGGTTAGGGCAAGGCTATCAGCAAACTGTAATCTCAGTTCACCTCCTGGATCCAGCTCTTGGGCCCTACTTATGAGCTCGCCATTTACGTCGTAGGCCAGACAATAGCCACGGGCCAGAACACCCAGAGGACTGAACCCCTCAAGCTGCTGCTCCAAGGCCTGAAGGTCTCGCTCCGCGTCGCGCAAGCGGCTGCGTAGAGCGCGATGGAAATTCATTTGGCCCTGTTCCAGACGACGCGCCCACGCCATCACTCGGTGCCGTGGGTTGGGCAAGCTGCCACCGGCTAAATCAAGCTGTTGTTGGGCCGTTCGAAGCCGCTGATCAATACCTCTGCGCAGGAGAATGCTTAAGCTAATAAGACGCTTGTGATTCTCCTCTTCCCCCCTGCAAACCCACGTCGCAGCTGCCGTTGGCGTTGCCGCTCGGTGGTCTGCCGCGAAATCGACGAGGCTGGTGTCAGTCTCGTGACCGACACCTGAGATCGTATAGACCGGACAATGGGCAACAGCCCGGACAAGGGCCTCATCGTTGAACGCCCATAAATCTTCCAGACTGCCTCCGCCTCTCGCAAGAATCACAGCGTCAGGCTGATCAAGCTCCGCCCGATGCAAGGCATTACGAATAGACTGTGGTGCCGTGGCACCCTGAACCAGACAAGGGTACAAACAAAGCTCAAGCCGAGGTCCAAGGCGTTGAAGGGTAATGAGCATGTCGCGAAGTGCAGCCGCCTGCGCTGATGTCACCAAGGCCACGCGACGCAGCAGACCTGGAAATGGCTTTTTTCGCTCCGCCAAAAAAAGGCCCTCGGCCTCGAGTCTTGCCCTCAGCCGTTGAAAAACTTCAAACAAACTACCCTGCCCCTGCGGCTTAAGGGCAAGAATACGAACCTGAAACTCCCCCTTCGGCTCGTAGAGACCCGGGGCAGCCAAAGCCTCAACCGCGAGTCCCTCTATGGGCTCAACGGCAGACCCTAAGAGTTCTCGCCGAAACATAACGGCTCTCAGGCTTGCCTGGTCGTCTTTGAGAAGCAAATAACAATGACCGCTGGCCGCTCGGGTGCACTGGCCGATTTCCGCTTGAAGGCGAATAAGGGGAAGCCTCTGAGAGAGCATCTGGCCAACCATACGGTTAAGCGCCGAGACGCTCACCAAGGGTGGCCCCTGTTCACCCTCGGTTGTTTGGAAAACCGCCATTTAATGCCGTCCTCGCGCCCGACTTACCCACAGAGACAGCGCTGAGGCTAGAAAGGCTTTCGCAATCCCCCTATTTTCCACGCGGTCTGGCAAGATTACCTTTGAAAAGCAAGAGTTTTTCATGTAACTAACTGATATATATGAAGTTATTTTTTTAAGCTATTTGTTGTCTTAACGAGGACAAGAGTTTTAACACTTGTCAAACTGCTGGAAAAAACCTAAGAAACTCAGCCTTTTAGCTTGATGAAGCGACTATCCACAGAGTTATCCACAGGCTGCCCGGTCGCTCGGCGACTACTATAAGGATCAACTATCTGACGAGTTCTAACCCAGAACAGAGCCCAAAGCCGAGCCTCACCATTCTCTATCGACCCCCTGATGCTGCCCACTGTTTTTGATCTTACCTTGCAAATCTTGCGACACAGGCTATGGCATCACTGGTTTCAAGGCAAAGTCGCCAGCCCATTTCGCGAACTCCCATCGGTCGAACGGGCACCGAGCTTACTTAGGCGTAGCCTACAGCGAAGACTGCTCCGCGCTGGCTGGGCGGCGAGCCTTTTGTGGTTCTTGGGCTTGCCCTTGCTGTATGGCTTGAGTCGTTTGACGCGCCTTGAGGCACGCAGGCGTTATACAGCGCAGACCAAGGCCCCTTCGACGCCTCAAGGACTCACCATTGCCGTTGGTAACCTACTGGTAGGCGGCACGGGTAAAACCCCTCTCATCATTCGCTTGGCTAAGGACCTGAGACTGCAGGGTTACCAGGTTGGGGTTCTGAGTCGCGGGTACAAGCGAGGGGGATTAGGCCTGTCTAAAAGGGACTGCGTAGTTCTCGGGCCCGATTGCAGAAGCCCAGTGACGGGGGAACTGCTTTCACCAGAGGCGTGCGGAGACGAACCCTGGCTTATAGCCCTGCGTGCCGGTGTTCCTGTAGGAATCGGACAAGACCGATACAAAGCGGCCCAAAGCCTGCAGCAACATTTCCCCACTATAAACATCTGGCTTCTTGACGATGGCCTCTCTCAGACCAGCCTTCGTCCTGATGCAAGAATTCTGCTGCTGGATGGGCGTGGACTTGGAAATGGGCATTGCCTTCCCTACGGCCCTCTGCGATCGGAATGGACAAAAAAACTCGCCAATGGCTGGAGTGACTCGCCTTTGCACAAGCGCAACTCGCTTTCCTTACAACCACTGATGCTCGCACATCCTAAAGGAACAGAGTTTAAGGAACTCTTTGAAGACAAAGGGTATCCGGCCCCGGGTCGACTGGCTATTTCGCGCTCGGCCGCATGCTGGGTCCGGCTTAAGGTTAGTAATGGGTCTGTCCTTAGCGAAGAGCGGCTCAATCTTGAAGAAGGTTGTCAGCGCTTCAGAACAAGCGCTCGCAACCTCATCGCGGCTGCAGGCATTGCCCAGCCCTACGCATTTTTTGAAAATCTAACGGCACTGGGCCTGACGATTCAACATAAGCTTGAACTCGAAAACCATGAGCCAAGGGTCCTGCAAGCCATTCAAGCCTGGGTTCGAGACGAAAAAATCCCGAGGGACAGTATTCTTCTGACAACCGAAAAAGATGCAGTCAAACTTGCATGGCAAGGGGCTCAGCCTGCGGCTGATGGCGTCATAGAATGGTGGGCGCTGCAGCTCGAGCTCTCCATTGAACCATCACATCTGGAGTTTCCTTATGGATGCAAAACTACTTGAAATCCTTGTCTGCCCCTGCTGTCATCAGCCCCTACACTGGGCTGCGGGGCGAACGATGTTGCTCTGTAAGGCCGAACGCATAGGCTTTCCTATCGAAAATGGCATTCCTCTGTTGCTCGAAGAGCAGGCCATTGCTGTACCCGAAATAGAAATCGCGGCTAACGATGACGACTGACTTTTGGGTTTGTATCCCGGCTCGAAGGGCCTCTAGCCGCCTCCCAGACAAAGTCCTTCAGCCGATTGGCGATGCGCCCATGATTGTCCATGTGGTAAGGGCCGCGCTGCGGTCAAGGGCGAGCCAGATCGTACTTGCCTTCGATGATGAGGCGATTGCGGACTGTCTCGAACAGACAAAAGATCTGCCAGAAGCCACCCGGTTAAAGCTGGTAAGAACCCGACACGACCATGCGAGTGGCACAGACAGACTTGTCGAGGTAGCAGCAATACTCAAGGCACCTGATGACCAAATCATGGTGAATCTCCAAGGTGATGAACCCTTGATGCCTCCGCGGCTCTTGAATGACATGGCGGAGCAGCTTGCCCGGTCGCCTCAGGCCTCTGTCGCCACCGCCGCCTGCCCCATCAAGGAGCCCAGCGAGTGGGCAAGCCGAGCTGCGGTCAAGGTCGTCACCGACAATCAGTCCATGGCTCTTTATTTTTCACGTGCCTGCATCCCAGTAGATCGCGATGCCTCAAGCGCTGAAGAACCCTCAACGGGTGCATTACGTCACCTTGGACTTTATGCCTACCGCGCTGGAGCACTAAGGCATTACGGCCAATGGGCGCAAGGTCAACTTGAACAACTCGAAAAGCTTGAGCAACTGCGTTGGCTTGAAAACGGTCATCGGATCGTCGTTAAAACAATTGCTGAGGCCCCGCCTGCGGGAGTTGATACCGCAGAGGACCTCGACCGCGTCCGGGCTCACTTGGCACGCGGCTTATAATGAGGCCCGACTCAGAACTTTTACAATCACCCAGCGTTTAGGGGGAGACAAATCATCATGAAAATTATTTTGCTGGGAGCCCCTGGTGCTGGAAAAGGAACTCAAGCCAATGTCATAAAAGACAAGTTTGGGATCCCTCAGATCTCGACCGGAGATATGCTTAGGGCCGCGGTTAAGGCGGGAACTCCGCTGGGAATTGAGGCCAAGAAAGTCATGGACTCTGGCGGCCTTGTAAGCGACGACATCATTATTAACCTGGTTAAAGAACGTCTCAAAGAGGCGGACTGTCTCAAGGGCTATTTGTTCGACGGTTTCCCCCGCACTATTCCTCAGGCAGAGGCGATGAAGGCGGCAGGGGTTGGGCTCGACTGGGTCGTCGATATACAAGTAAGCGATGACGATATTATTGAACGCATGAGTGGGCGCAGGGTGCACGTTGCCAGCGGCAGAACCTATCACGTACGGTTCAACCCGCCCAAGGCCGAAGGTCACGATGACCTAACGGGCGAGCCGCTTATTCAGCGCGACGATGACAAAGAAGAAACCGTAAAAAAACGGCTTGAGGTCTATCACCAGCAGACAAAGCCTCTGGTTGATTTTTACTCCAACTGGTCATCAACGGGTGATGTCGCAGCCCCTAAGCTCGCAAGCATTAGCGGTGTGGGTTCGGTGGAAGAAATTACTGCGAGGCTTTTTGCTGCGATTGGGACGTCTTAGAATCGGTGCTGGGTCCATAGCCTTCCTCAAGAAGGCAGGCCGCAACCATTGGTAGATCATTGTCAGAGGCAAAACTGCAAATAAATTCCCAGGCCATGGGTTCGAGCTCTTTAATTCGGGTATCAACAACAACACACTTAAGGCCGGCGACGATAACAGGCTGAGCATAAGGCGAATAACCCGCAGAGGACTGACCGGGCTTGGTTTTTCCGCTGGCTGAATAACCCGGGCGAAACTCCGACAACACTCCAGCCAGCCGCTCAGCCCAATCGCTTGGTCGAAAAGGCTTACCCGCATTGGTTCGCCCCTCAATAAGAAATAACTCTGCCATGAATGATTTAGTGATAAAACGCTATGCTAGCAGTTTGATAATTAAGATGTTGCGCCGCACCCAAGCCATTTTTATGCTCACAATCCCTGGTCACCAAGTCCCCTGGCCACAGTCCGCAGGTAAGGCCACGCCATGAATCCGTTGATGCAGACCTATGCGAGGCTCGATATTGCATTTACTCGAGGCGAGGGTGCCTGGCTCTTCGACGACAAAAACGATGCTTACCTCGATGGACTCTCTGGCATTGCGGTCAACACCCTAGGCCATGCACACCCCCGATTTGTCAAAGAACTGGCTGAACAAGCATCCAGGCTCATACACACCTCAAACCTTTATCAGATTCCCTTGCAGACCCAACTTGCCGAGCGTCTTGTTGCCCTATCGGGTATGACCAATGCATTTTTCTGCAACTCGGGGCTGGAGGCCAACGAGGCCGCGTTGAAACTTGCCCGACTTCACGGCCATAACAAAGGCTTTAAGCATCCAGAGGTCATTGTTTTCCAAAACAGCTTCCATGGACGATCCATTGCAACCCTTTCAGCCACAGCCAACTCCAAGGTGCAGAAGGGGTTTGAACCTCTGGTCGAAGGCTTCACCCACCTACCCCTTAACGACCTAGGTGCCGTTGAGACAACACTTCGGCAAAAAGAAGAGGTCACCGCCATTTTCCTTGAGTCTATTCAAGGTGAGGGAGGAATTCGGGCTGCCGATATTGCCTTCCTTAAGGGCTTACGGCAGCTCGCAGACCGTCACGATGTCCTCCTGATGCTTGATGAGGTTCAGTGCGGGATTGGCCGCACTGGCCGTTGGTTTGCACACCAGTGGGCTGACATCAAACCCGATGTCATGCCGCTTGCCAAAGGTCTTGGGTCGGGTGTACCTATTGGCGCGGTTGTGGCCCATGGTAAGGCCGCCTCACTTTTCACTCCGGGTAGTCATGGCACAACCTTTGGTGGAAATCCCCTGGCTATGAGGGCCGGCCTGGCAACCCTTGCCATTATTGAAGACGAAAACTTGCTTGAGAACGCGAGCGCGAGAGGTCATCAAATTACGTCCGCTCTTGCCAAGGCCTTTGAGGGCGAGTCCGCCATTGCTGACATCCGTGGCCAGGGGCTCATGATTGGTATTGAGCTCGACCGACCCTGCGCTGAAATCGTCAAGCTGGCCCTTGCTGCCAGACTGCTTATTAATGTCACTGCCGACCGGGTGGTTCGAATTCTCCCGCCCCTTACCCTCAGTGCCGACCAAGCCTCTGAACTCGTGAACAGGCTCGTTCCCGTTATCAAGGGGTTTCTAGAAAAGCCGGCAAGCTAAGGTAAGCAAAGGGGCAATAACGTGCGGCACTTCCTTGAGTTCAAAGATCTAACGCGGGCGGACTACCAGTATCTTTTCAAACGGACGGCCATACTTAAGGCGCGTTTTAAGAGCTATGTTCGTCATATGCCCCTGCAAGACAGGACACTTGTTATGATTTTCGAAAAGGCCTCCACCCGCACCCGCCTCTCGTTTGAGGCAGGTATGCATCAGCTTGGAGGCGCCGCCATTTATTTAAACACTCGAGACACGCAACTGGGGCGGGGTGAACCCGTTGAAGACGCTGCTCAGGTGATCTCGCGCATGTGTGACCTTGTCATGATTCGCACCTTTGATCAGGAGATCATTCAACGCTTCGCTGCCCATTCACGGGTGCCAGTTATTAATGGCCTTACCAACGAGTACCATCCTTGCCAGATTCTCGCTGACATTTTCACCCTGATTGAACACAGAGGCAGTATTGAAGGAAGAACAATTGCCTGGATTGGAGACTCCAACAATGTCTGCAATACCTGGCTGCAGGCTGCAGAGCTCCTCGATTTTCAAGTGCACGTCTCAACTCCTCCGGGCTACGAGGTCGAACCCGAGCGGGCTGGTCTTCATTCCACCGGTCACTTCACCGAATTTAAAGACCCTATGCAGGCCGTTGCAGGGGCTGACCTTGTGACCACCGACGTATGGACAAGCATGGGTTTTGAGGCCGAAAACGAAGTTAGGCGAAAGGCTTTTGAAAACTGGTGCGTCGATGCAGACATGCTTAAAGCCGCCAAACCGGAGGCTTTGTTTATGCACTGTCTTCCCGCGCATCGCGGCGAAGAGGTCTCTGCGGAGGTTATCGATGGTCCCCAGTCAGTGGTCTGGGATGAGGCTGAAAACAGGCTTCATGCTCAAAAAGCCCTAATGGAATTTTTACTTCTAGGCGAACTTGCTGACGATCAATAGTCTGGCGCAAAAATCGTATTTAGGTCCAGACACTTTTATTCAAAACCGTTTTTTATTTATTACAGGAGTTCACAAGTTCCATGGCTAAAAAAGGTATTAAGAAGGTTGTCCTCGCCTACTCCGGAGGGCTCGACACCTCCGTCATCCTTAAGTGGCTTCAAGACGAATACAACTGCGAAGTCATTACCTTTACCGCCGATATTGGGCAGGGGGAAGAACTCGAACCTGCACGCCAAAAAGCCAAAAAGTTTGGTGTCAAAAAGATCCATATCAAAGATCTTCGCGAAGAGTTTGTTCGCGATTTCGTCTTTCCTATGTTCCGAGCCAATACCGTGTATGAAGGCGAGTACCTTTTAGGAACCTCCATCGCTCGGCCACTTATCGCCAAGCATCTTGTTGAAATTGCGCGACAGGAAAAGGCTGATGCAATCTCACACGGTGCAACGGGAAAGGGTAACGACCAGGTGCGGTTTGAGCTCGGTGCCTATGCCCTGATGCCCAATGTTCAAGTCATTGCCCCCTGGAGAGAATGGGATCTTTTGTCTAGAGATAAGTTGCTAGCCTACGCCGATGAACACGGCATTCCGGTAGATTACAAGAAGCGTAAAGGCGAGGCTCCATTCTCAATGGACGCCAACCTCTTGCATATCTCTTACGAGGGAGGCGTCTTAGAAGACCCCAGCAAGCCCCCTCCGAAGACGGGTATGTGGCGACTCACAGCCCCTATCGAGAAGACCCCAGCAAAGCCGGAAGGGATCGTCATGGATTTCGTAAAGGGAGACCTCGTTGCCATTAATGGTAAGAAGCAAAAGCCGCATGAACTTCTAAACACACTGAATAAGCTGGGTGGCAAGCACGGTGTTGGACGCCTTGACCTGGTCGAGAATCGTTATGTGGGCATGAAATCGCGAGGATGCTACGAAACCCCAGGCGGGACCATTCTCTTGCGCGCACACCGGGCTATTGAATCGCTCACGCTTGACCGAGAAGTTGCCCACCTGAAAGACGACCTTATGCCTCGCTATGCTGAACTTATTTACAACGGCTACTGGTGGTCCCCCGAGCGTATTGCGTTGCAAACACTCATTGACCACACGCAGCAAAATGTCACCGGTCGTGTCAGGCTTGATCTCCACAAGGGTAACGTCATTGTCACAGGTCGTGAGAGCCCTTACTCATTATTCGACGCACGTATATCAACCTTTGACGATGATGGCGGCGCCTACAACCAGGCAGATGCCTCGGGTTTCATTAAGCTTAATGCGCTTCGCATGCGTATTGCTGCGAAGAAGCAAGGCTAGTCAGTTTGAGAACAGTCTGACGATCTAACTGCATTTCTTATTGACCAAGAAAGGAGAAGCATGCCTTCCTTTGACGCCACCCTTGAAGCCGATCTCAACGAAGTCCGTAACGCCGTTGAGCAGTCCATGAAAGAAATTGGAACACGGTTCGACTTCAAAGGCTCATCCGCCAAGGTTGAGCAGTCCAACCGTGAGATCACTGCCTATGCCGACAGCGATTTTCAGCTCGGCCAGGTGCGAGATGTACTCTTAACAAAGGCGGCAAAGCGCAATGTCGATGTCCGATTTTTAGAACCCGCCGACATTCAAAAAATAGGAGGAGACCGCGTCAAGCAGGTTATTACCGTAAAACATGGCATCGCGGGAGACGATGCGAAACGCATTGTCCGCATCATTAAAGACAGCAAAATGAAGGTTCAAGCCTCTATTCAGGGCGATGCCGTTCGAGTAACCGGCTCAAAGCGCGACGATCTTCAGGCGGTTATTGCACTGTTAAAAAAAGAGGTAACCGATCTTCCCCTTGGGTTCGGCAACTTTAGGGATTAATGCGCTAGCTAAGAATTCGCGCCCAGGCCGAATGGTTATGAATCGACTCAAAGTTTTCGGCTTCAACACGAAAACCATTCACACCCTTGACTCTTCGAACCGCTAGAGCCACGTCGCGCACAAGATCTTCAACAAACTTCGCGTTGTCATAAGCGCGCTCTGTAACGTACTTCTCGTCAGGTCGCTTAAGAAGTCCCCAGAGTTCACAAGACGCCTGAGCCTCAACAACCCGAATTAAAGACTCAAGACTTGGACTGGACTCCGCGGGATCTAAGAAGACCTCAACTGTAACCTCGGAGCGCTGATTATGTGCACCATAGTCAGAGATTTCCTTTGAGCACGGGCAAAGGCTTTTTACCGGCACCTTCAGACAGACCGCGAGCCGACTAAGCTCGCCCGATAGAACATCACAAGAGAGCGCTACCTTGTAATCCATAAGGCTCTCGACCCCGCTTACAGGGGCCGCCTTACGAATAAAAAAGGGAAATGTGCAGTGGAAGGTTCCGTCACGAGCCTCGAGCATGACCACCATATCTTTGGCAAGTTTCTTCAGGCTCGCGGGCGAAAGGCATACCCCCTCTTTACTCATGGCCTCTAAAAGGGCAACGAAGCGAGACATATGAGTCCCTTTTTGGCCGGCAGGCAAAGACACCGAAAGTTCGAATTCAGCGACTGATGGCTGAGATTGACCATTGGCCTCAACCAGAACCGGATAACGCAGACCACGAACCCCTACTCTGTGAATAGCAAGGTTTCGACGATCGGGTTCGCCTTGAACATCGGGCATGACCGAGGCTGAACCGGGTGTTGAATTGGGTACGACCGGCTCATTGGACGGGCTAACGAGCCCTTTATCAGTGACAGAGTTCATGAAACAAGTGTAAGCGATGCGGCACCGAGTTTTGACTTATCCCCACAGGCCTGCTGGAGTTGAGCAAGTCGTTCGGCAGTGGACCGGGCTATGCCCGGGGCATCAAGGCCCGCCATGGCTAGAAGTTTGGCGTGCTCACCATGGTCAATAAACCGATCGGGCAGGCCCAATTGCAATAAGGGAGTCTGAGGCCCTAAAGCCCGCGCTAGCGCCTCGGCGCAGGCGGAGCCTGCACCTCCCATGATGACGTTCTCTTCAACCGTCACCAACAGGTCATGATCTTGGGCAAGTTCAAACAGGCATTGGGTATCCAGAGGTTTGATAAACCTCATGTTTACGACAGTAGCATTAAACTGCCCGGCTGCCTGAAGGCAGGGCCCCACCATACTTCCAAAGGCAAGAAACGCGACTCTTGGTTGCCCAGACACTGCCTTGGCAGCCCTGACCAAGACCTCAGCCTCGCCAACGGGTAGAGTCTCGAGGCTACGGCCCGCATCAACGCCCATGCCCGGGCCGCGGGGGTAGCGGACAGCGCTTGGGCAGTCAAGGTGCAGACCTGTAGAGAGCATCGCACGGCATTCTTGCTCATCTTTAGGCGCCATAACCACCATATTGGGAATACAACGTAGAAAGCTGTAATCGTAGGCACCTGCATGGGTGGCGCCATCAGCACCGACAAGGCCGGCGCGATCGACTGCAAAGAGTACCGGAAGATTCTGTAGCGCAACGTCATGAATAAGCTGGTCGTAGCCTCGCTGCAGAAACGTTGAATAAATAGCAACAACAGGTCTCAGGCCCTCACAGGCAAGGCCTGCCGAAAACGTGACGGCATGCTGCTCGGCAATAGCAACATCGTGGTAGCGGTCGGGAAACCGCTGTGAAAACTCCACCATGCCCGAGCCCTCTCGCATAGCAGGTGTCACAGCAACCAGACGCTCATCGGCCGCCGCGGCATCACAAAGCCACTGGCCAAAAACCTGCGAATAGCTTGGCTTAGAGGCACCTGCCGACTTCAAGCCCTCGGCCGGGTTGAATTTCCCGGGCCCATGATAGGCAATGGGATCTTCCTCTGCCCGCTCGTAACCGCGACCTTTACGGGTAATGACATGAAGGAACTGAGGCCCCTTGAGTTCCCGCAGGTTTTCTAGCGCCGGAATAAGCGCATCAAGGTCATGACCATCAATGGGACCGAAGTAATTGAACCCAAATTCCTCAAAGAGCGTGCTTGGTGAGATAAGGCTTTTAGCACCGCCCTCAAGGCGTCGCGCGATTTCGAGCACAGGAGGTACAACACCTAGAACCTGCTTTCCAAGTTCACGGGCGGCCGAGTAAAAACGTCCCGTTAGTAACCGCGCCAAATAGTTACTCATAGCACCGACAGGCGGCGATATAGACATCTCGTTGTCATTCAAAATAACGAGCAGGTCAATGTCCTTATGGATGCCTGCGTTGTTCATGGCCTCGTATGCCATGCCGGCACTCATGGCACCATCACCAATCACCGCAATATGACGACGCCGGTTCGGGCCACGATGCTCGCCTTTTTGCTTCGACCCAAGCGCCATTCCAAGCGCAGCCGAGATGGAGGTTGAGGAATGTGCCGTTCCAAAGGCATCGTAGTCACTCTCTGAACGGCGCGGGAAACCCGAAATACCATCAAGTTGACGCAGGCCCGACATGGCCTCGCGACGACCCGTAAGAATTTTGTGGGGGTAACTTTGATGACCAACATCCCAGACCAGCCTGTCATAAGGGGTCTGGTAGACGTGGTGTATTGCAATGCTTAATTCGACCGTTCCAAGATTGGACGACAAATGACCGCCCGTACTCGCAACGGAATGCAATAAAAACTCCCGAAGCTCGTCGGCCAGCGTTTTAAGCTGATGCCGATTAAGGTCCCGAAGATCGAGTGGACTCTGAATGGTCTCTAGTAATTTAGTCATGACGCTCCCCCAACAGCCTCAACAATGAACTAGTGTTGACGGTGCGTCAATGCATGCGCTAGGTCACGCAATGCATTGGCTCTGTCATCAAGACCATCAATGCGACTAAAGGCCGATTGATGGAGTCGATCCGCAAAGTTCTTTGTCTCTTCGAGACCCAGTAACTTTACGAAGGTCGGCTTTTCTGCCTGAGCATCCTTACCCGCCGTTTTACCCAGCGCCTGAGTCGAGGCGCTCACGTCGAGAAGGTCATCCAGCACCTGAAAGCCAAGACCAAGATCGCGAGCAAAGGACTGGATTGATGAATAGACAGAAGAACGTAACGCAGAAGGACCAAGACCAAGTAAAGCACCAACCTCTGCGGATGCCAGAATAAGGGCCCCAGTCTTAAGGCTGTGCATTTCTTCAAGCTCTGGCTGGTGAAGCATCTGGGCAACCCGATGAATATCAATAGCCTGCCCACCTGCCATTCCCCGGGCACCGGTTGCACGGCTCAATGACCGCAGTATTTCAATTTTTGTCGAGTCCCCGATGTCTTTGGCCTGAGCAATAAGCTCAAAGGCCAGCGTCTGAAGGGCATCACCCACTAGCAGAGCCGTGGCTTCATCGTAGGCCACATGAACAGTGGGCTTACCACGACGCAACTCGTCATCGTCCATACAGGGCATATCGTCATGGACCAGCGAAAACGCGTGAATACATTCCAAGGCACATGCCATGTCGAGACAGCTCTCGGACAAAGGCTCATAGCCAACGGCCTGCGCAGAGGCCATGACAAGCAGTCCTCGTGCCCGCTTCCCTCCACCCAGAACGCCATGCGCCATAGCCTGCCAGAGCCGACTAAGGCTCTGATTGCAGGGCAGCGTTTTACCAAGCTCTTGCGGCTTTAAGTGGTGGGCCAGACGTTGGTCGATGGCCTGGCGCCAACCATTCAGGTCGGCGGTCTCTCGCCTTGCCTGCAGATCATGGGGGGACGCCATAGACCGATTTTTTAGGAGGAGCCGGGCCCATCGCCGGGAAGCAAGGCATGACTGGGAACAAACCTCCTGCCCTGTTCGTCGATCACCTCAATTTGCTCTTGAACCGACTCAAGCAAAGCCTTGGCATGCGCCAAAAGAGCGCTTCCACGCTGGTAGGCGGCCAAGGAATCCGCTAAGGGAAGCTCATTGGCATCGAGCCGAGCCGAGATCTGCTCAAGTTCGGCCATGGACTGCTCGAAGCTGAGCGATTCAATAGGCTTTACCGACGACTTAGAGGGTATTTCCGCCTCAAGGGCTTTGGAATGGTCTTTTTTTGCCATATCGGCCTATTTTAGACGACTATTCACCGATACTCTGGTCGCGCCTCAGGTCAAAGCGGCTAAACTAGAGGGCTTTCTTTTTTAGGGAGGGAGTCTGATGTCGGATGTCGGAACCTTTTCTCGGCTTGCACCAAGTCCCGCACAACTACCCGTGCACAGCTACTTCAGTCAGTCCGTTCTCGATCTCGAGCAAGAGCGATGCTTTAAGGCGGGTCCCGGCTATGTTGGCCATCGGCTTATGGTCGATGAACCAGGTAAGTTTCACACGCTGGCCTTTGAAGACCATGGCAGGGTTCTTGTTCACAACGCTAACGGTATCGAACTTCTATCTAACGTCTGCCGGCACCGACAGGCTGTCATGCTTGAAGGAAGGGGCCAGACCGAGTCTATTGTCTGCCCTCTGCATCGCTGGACATACAACCTCGACGGCGAACTCATCGGTGCGCCTCACTTCGATGAAGACCCCTGCCGACACCTTAAAAGACAGGCCTTAGCCGAGTGGAATGGCCTTCTTTTTGAAGGACCCCAGTCGCTTATTGAAGAACTCAAAGGTGTTCCATTCTTCGAACAACTCAACTTTGAAGGCTATGTCTTCCACAGCCAACAAGAACATCTTTGCAACTACAACTGGAAGAGCTTTATTGAGGTCTACATGGACGACTACCATGTGGTGCCTTTCCACCCTGGACTTGGCCATTTCGTTGATTGCGAGAACCTTCGGTGGCACTTTGGCGAGAACTACAACATTCAGGCCGTAGGTCTGAGCAACCTTGACACAGGTCCAACACCGGTCTACCAACGATGGCAGAACGAAGTGCTTCGCATGCACGACCAGAAATTACCCAGATTCGGCGCCATCTGGATGACCATCTACCCCAACATCATGGTGGAGTGGTACCCCAATGTTTTGGTGGTCAGTAGCCTCCATCCTGTTGGCCCGCAAGAGACTCGCAACATTGTCGAGTTCTACTACCCCGAGGAAATTGCATTTTTTGAGCCAAGCTACATCGAGGCTCAACAGGCTGCCTACAACGAGACTGTGGTCGAAGACGATGAAATCGCTATTCGCATGGATCGCGGTCGAAGAGCCCTCTTACAGCAAGGACGTAATGAGGTAGGGCCCTACCACTCCCCCATGGAAGATGGAATGCTTCACTTCCACGAGTACCTGCGACGCTCACTTGGCAATGAGATCTTTAATGAATCCTCTTATATCAGTAGCTGAACTTGTTGCCCAGGAAGGGCACGTCGTTGTGGTTGATGTTCGCCACGACCTTAACGATCCCACTGCCGGTCTGCGCGCTTACGCTGCGGGACACCTTCCCGAGGCGGCCTTTCTCTCGGTCGATGAAGACTTGTCGGGTGAGGCCACGCCATCAAATGGTGGACGTCATCCACTGCCTCAGCAGGAAGACTTCATTCAGCGACTCAATGACATCGGGGGCACGGAGGAAACCCTGTTTATTGCCTACGATGACTCCGGTGGCGCCTTCGCTGCGCGATTCTGGTGGCTCTGTCGCTGGGTGGGGCATCTTCATGTTGGCGTGCTGAACGGTGGTTTTAAGGCCTGGACAGCAGCAGGTGGCCTGCTTCAAGCTGAGGAGCCGAACAAGAATAGGAATCCAGGTCCCAAAAGGGCTGGAAAAATTGCGTCACGTCCGAGCCTTAGCCCACGTTGGAACCTTGAAGCGATGGAGGCTTGGGTATCGTCAGGCTCGTCACGTGAAATAGCCACCGTTATTGATGCCCGCAGCCTGGAGCGGTATCGGGGTGATCATGAGCCTCTTGACCCTGTTGCGGGTCATATCCCTGGGGCCATCTGCAGGCCGTCGTCATTAAACCTTACCGAGGATGGTTGCTTTAAGTCGCCAAGTCAACTGCGCCAGGAATTCGAAGTGTTGCTCGACGGGCGGGACCCCACTGAAGTCATTCATAGCTGCGGATCCGGAATCACAGCCTGCCATAACCTTCTCGCGATGGAGGCAGCAGGGCTAACCGGAAGTGTGCTCTACCCCGGTTCCTGGAGTGAATGGTGTGCCGCCGCGCACCGTCCGATTGCAGTCGGCTCAAGCTAAATTGGTTATGCCGCTTCCTTCAGTCATGGCCAAACGCCTCGTGCCTGTTGTTTGGGTCACAGCCTCCTTGGTTGTGTCGGGCTGCGGACAAGTAATGGAGCGCCTCTCGGGCAAGAACGACCAAGAAGCCAGCAGACAGGCGCCTGCAACTTCTTCTCCGCAGCAGACAACGCCTGCGCCACAGACTGCGTCCAAGGCAAAAAGCTTGGTTGAGCCACCAGCCTTACCACAGGCAAGTGCCGTGGTTCAGACTCCAGCCTCACCTCAAACACCAGCCGCAACGCAAGCGCCTTCTTCAGCCCAGCCCAAGGTTCTCTCCGAACCTGTGACGCAATCCAAAGCGCAGGTGATTATTGAGCAGGCTCCAGCTTCTACCGCCGGCCCGAAGATCTACCGGTCCTCGGATGCGCGTCGGCCATAGCCAAACGCAAGGTCATCAACAACTCGAATTTGCAGCCGCGATTCAATCGCGGGGTCCCGCTCAAGCAACAAATCCGAAAAGATAGCCCGAAAGGTGTCAGGACTCATGGCCTGATAAACGGCACGTGGAAGGTCGACTGCAATAGGTTGCATATTGCCTGGCCTAAGTGAGGCACGCAGCAAAAGCGTAAAGGCCAAAAGCTGCGCCTCTGGGCTCGATCCCTGCTCAAAGGCAAGGCTTTTCCATTGGGATTCCAACGCTAGGGCCTTCCGACAATAAGATCGTGCATAAGCTGCATTCCAAGGCGACTTGCCCCATGCCCGTTAGGCAAGGGCCTTTGACCCTGACGAGGAATGGCAATCACGCCCAGAGTCAGCACAGCAGGTAGGCCCCGCTTTGCTGCACCAAATGATTCCGACTCCAAGCTCACGCCATCACCTTGATTTGCAAGTTGCCGAGCCAGTCGGTTAAGTTCCACTATAGCGGCGAAAGTGGTCGTACCCGCAAACTGGGGGTCTTGGCGACTCACAGTGCCTGTTTTAGCCTGCACAGGACAAGGCTCAACGCAGGACTTCTTAAAGCTGGCTGTAAAGGCATTGTGACCCGTACCTGCTCCGTCCCAACCGGGCTCTGGGCCCATCATGACGCGCGCCATTGCTGCTCGCACCTGCCGGGCGGCTTGCTGCTGGCGCGACTGCCGAAGTGTAAGGCCCTTCTCCACTCGATTACCCGAGGGAACAATTAATACGGGGTCAAGCGGTGCCATACCGCGCGACATGCGCTCGATCTGACCCGCTAGGCTTGCAAGCCCAAGGGCAGAAACCCGGTTATCACCCGCTCCGAGCACAGACTGAACAGCCGCCGAGGCAGCAAAGTAAGGCTCACGAATTTGTGTAATGCCTCCCGTATCTCGAATACGGTTGTAAGCAGACCAATTCAAAACGCTCGAGCCCGACCGACCAGGGGAAGCCACAGCCGGCAATGCCCAAAAAAAACCTGCATAGCCCATGACTTCGCTGCCGCCACCTGTGAGCCTTACACGGCCGCAGTCGTTACCCCCTGTGGCGCAATACTGATTCCAGCCCAGGTCAGACGCAAGCGTCTGAGCCTGTCGAGCCATGGTGCAGTCAATGGTCTGTCCGCCTGCCTGCTTCGCACCGAGGTCACAAAGCGCAAGCCGCTCCCACCATTCGTTTCGCTTAAGACTTCGGCCGTCGAGCTGGCCCGAAGTCTTGACCTGAAAGCCAAGCTCCGTGCGTTGGGCGGCAGTGGTTGAACTATTTTCGGAGAATGCCAAGGCGTAAAAAAGCTTCGCAATCGAGGCGGGTGGCGCGGGAAGAAGAAGGGGTGCAACCGCCTCCTCAACAAGAGGACTCAGGCCCGAAGAAGAACCGCATTCTCCAAAACAACGCAAGGCAAGAACTTGCTGACTATGTGGGTCCATGACAACCACCACAGCAGTCTGATGTTGCCCCGCACTCGGCCATGCGAGCCAAGGGCAGTCAACCGGCTCCTTCAGGCAGTCGGCATAGCGGTCGAGCTGAGTCTGAAGAACGGGGTGAAGCGTGAGTTCAAGAGACCGAGGGTTTTGATTCGCATCGCGAACGGCTTCAGAAACAACGAGTCGGGAATAGAGGAAAGTCATCAGCTCACGACTTGCGCCGCCAAAGGCAAACTGACTACCGAGTCCCATACCCTCCTCAAGGCAATAGCCTGCAGGCCCTTTCAAATAAACAAGCTTTTGCTCGAAAGTACGCATTTGTAAACACGGTGGCTTGGCATCCCAGGCCACTCGTTCAGTCACAAGCTGAGCAAGACT
Source organism: Burkholderiaceae bacterium (assembly GCA_023261135.1). Classification (GTDB taxonomy): domain Bacteria; phylum Pseudomonadota; class Gammaproteobacteria; order Burkholderiales; family Burkholderiaceae_A; genus Hahnella. Next base: position 40,646 of record JALRJP010000001.1, read on the forward strand.
CTGCTTGAGCACTGCTCTTGGTAGCGACGGATTCAAGTCGCGTAAAAAGCCAGCGCGCATGACCAGGTCTACGTCTACAAAAAACGATCGGCAGCCCTTCGCCCCGGCGGCGGACCATGCGTCATGCGCCAACGCGAGCCGCCTAGTAGTCTCTTTGCGACTCAGCTTTAACTGGCTCGATAGACGGCCAGCGAGAACCTCTTGTTGTCGCAAGGGGCAGGCCTGCGCATAGGATATGCCCTCATGCCTATCTAACCTTTGTTCCAATAAACTGCTCCAAAAGCGTGGTCTAGGCCTTGGTAGCTCCGATATCTGATTCTCTGAAGGAGTCTCATAAGAGGCTCGAAGTTGGTTAACAATGACTGCAAGACGCTCGACTCGGTCGACTGGAACAAAGGCGTCGATCTCCGCGTAGGGCTGGCCTGCGAACCGATCGAAATAACTCACCACCAAGAAAAACAAAACAAGACAAAGCGCTGCAAGAATGCCAAGTGTGGAGCGCAGCAAGTGCTTTGAAAAAGTCATGGCATCCTACCTGCAGGCAAGACCGATTGACGTTGTGCAAGACGCTCTGCCAACCCTAAGGTGCCCAGGCCAAGTGCAACAGAGGTCATGGACGACCAACCCATGCTCAAAACAGGCAGTCCGAGCCCGGTCAGTGGCATCAGCCTCCAGTTTCCTAAAAAGGTAATGGCCGTCTGCACAAGAGACGAGAAGAGCAAGAAAAAGGCAACGGCATAGGCTAAAGGAATAAGGGTGCCGCCTCTTGCGAGGCCAAGACCTGCTCTTACCATCAGAAGAAAGTAGCCAAGCACGAGCAACCCAAATAAAACAAGGGTGGAAAGCTCGCCCAAAGTACCCGTAAGAAGGGCAGGAAAGTAATCGCTTAAGACCTGTATAGGCAGGCATGACCCCTCGTAGCTGCACCAACGCAATGCGCCTAGCCCGTAGCCTGAGGCTGGGGCCGACTCTGAGAACTTGATGAGACGGGCAAAATCACTGACTGAGGCCGTCATGGGCGAGAGCATGAGATCAATTCGTCCTTGAACCTTGTCGGTCATAAGGGCAAGGCTGGCCGCCATTAAGGCAAAGACAGTGATGGCCATAAGGAACCGAACCCCAAAGAGCAGAAAGACGAGACCGAAGACAACCGCAGCCGAAACAAGGCTTCCCCCAAGATCACTAAAAACAAGAGCGGCAAGACCAATAATGACAAGCCCCACAAAAAGCATAAGACCGAAGGCCTTTAGAAGCTGAGCAGCAACAACGGCTCTGGGATTGAGCGTGGTTGACGACAGGAAGAGACTTGTAAAGCCAGAAACCAAACCTATAAGACTGTAGGCTCTAGGAAGATAGAGTCGGGTCAAGTAAGCCTGTCGGGCGTGCAGGCTTGTAACCACTCCCGCAAAGCCGGCCATGGCAAGCTTCATTGCCTCCGAGCCTGCTGCCGGACTCACAAGGCCATAAAGAGCAGTAGCTAGAGAAAACATAAGAACGCTTATTGCAATGACATGATCAGAGGCCCAGCGTAGGACATTGCTAATTAATCGCTCTTGCGCTATGGCAAATGCCAAGATCAAGCAGGGTGTGGTCACACCAACCAGGTAAACCCAGACCTGACGCTCAAGTGCGTAGGCAAATGGGTTGAGCAGATAGACGGGCGACCCTTGTCCGAATCGGACCGACGCGTCAGCGACAATAAGAAGACCCAAGGTCGCAAGAGCATAAAAAACGGCATAGACCAATGAAGCGCCAAAACCAAGGCTCCAACCGACAAAGCCTGACCCCAACAGGGCAAAGAGACCGGTTATCCAGGGCAACAAGACCAGCAATCGTTCAAGCTGCTCTGCTCGATCAAGCACAGCCCGGGGACTGTCCAAAAGCCTAGCAAGGTCCCAACGTTGCAGGGCGAACTGCCCAGAGACGGAGCTGTAGCGGACCCCTTCGGCCAATAGGAGTGCATCAAAGATTTCCTCATAGCCGGCAGCTGGGGGCTGACCCAGCCTTTCGAGTTCTGCAAGCCTAAGCTCTAGACCCGCAAGAACCCATGTTCGTGAGCCACCGGTTGCAAGTCGCGTAGCGAGTGCATCACGCAGGGCGCGGTAGCCTGCAATCCAGGCATCAAGGCCTGCTCGCGCAGCAAGGAGTTGCCTTGCATCCACCGGCTTACTGGAGCCAGAGGGTGCATCCAAACTTAGACCGCGCCGACAATCAAGCTGCTCAAGCGGCTGCCCTCCCGCCGCCTGGCAAAGCCGTAATGCCCCACCCGGAGACAGCCGAGAGGCGGGTAGACCCGCTGGGTTTGCTGCAACCAATGCCGCCTGTGCCATGGCCAGTTCTCTTACCTGGGAACCCACTGGGCGCTCAAAGAGCACCCAGAGGCTGACCGCGGCCGCAAAGAACAGCGAAAACGACAAGCCAGGCCGGCTAAATGCGCCTGATTTGTTTAGACTAGACATAGCTATGCGTCATGGAGCAGATCTTAAGATGGTGTTCTCGCGTTTATTTCGTAACCATAACAGCCAAGACCCTAACCCACCGGCAAAACGTCTCCGAGCTGACAGTTTCGCAGACGCCCTTGGGCTAGAACTTAAGGGCGTGGTATCACAGGCTGTTCTAAAAGAACTTGAGAGCCGAGAGCAAAACTATCTCAGCAGCATTCTCGATAAAAGTCATTTTCTTATAGACGCTATTGTTATTACGCCTTTAGACAAACAGGCCTCGGAGTCTCTTGAAAACTTCTTAAGGGTTCATAGCGACATTGACCCAGAGTTTCGAAACCATTTTTTCCGCTCGATTCTTGAGTCTGAATACCGTTCAGCACGAGGGTCCACGGTTATTGTTGCTGATGACTTTCTACCCAGCATCCAGCTTACCGACCAGAGCTTTGAGCAACCAACACAAGACGAGACGTTTCAAATCTCTCTGCGTGGACGTCGACTGCAATTTCAGGCGCAAGTTGCCCTAAAGGGTCCCGTTGCCAAAGAACATTCGCGCCTGTCGGCCGAGGCTCAATCGGGCGACTCTGTCAGTGGACTTCCCGGCCTCGCAATAAGTCGCCGAGCATCACTATCAGAGGCTCGAGCCAGTGGGCTTATTCTTAGTATTCACGATGCACAGGGACAACGCACCCTAGAATTACGCAGTCCCATTTTAATCGGACGTGAACCACCTGGTGAGGTGGAGCTGGAAGGTCTCCAGTTTGTGAGCTTGCATGGTCGCTACGTCTCCCGTCGGCACCTTGTTGTTATGAATATTCTTGAAGACACCTACTTTTTTCTGCACGATGCGGCCACCCTCTCCTGCCTCTCATCGGGCAGCCAACTGCTCAGGCCCTCTACGCTTTACTCAATGCCAAGGAACTCCGAGGCAGAGCTCATTTTTGGTATGACCGCAGAGACACGTAATCAGGCTGCAAGCGCCGACCCCGCCGACTTTCCCCGGGTCACCCTTGGTAAGGCGATGGGTCGAAGGTCCGCGCCGTCGAGTGCGACCCCCCGGCCCGGCGCGCTCTAACCATAACTCTGGTTCACTGGTATGCAACTTCGATTCGCAACCGCTTTGAATCAGGGCGCAGACGGCCACTTAGGCTTTGACGCCTTTTATGCGGCCCCAGAGGAAAAGCTTTTTGTACTTAGCGATGGGGCAAACGGCACACCTCAGGGAGGGGCGTTTGCTCAAGCACTGGTCAGAGCACTTACCCTGGAGAAGCAGGATCCCTGGCCCGTGCTTTTTAGGCAATCCAATCCCGTTGTCCAGCACACTGATGCTCAGAAGAGCACAACCACCAAAAGACTTGGCGCCTACCTCTATCACCTTGGATTGAAGCTCGAATCCGAACTCAAAGAGTCCGCCGCCACGGTTAGCCTTGCCATGGTCGAAGACCAGAGCATTAAGCTTTTAGGTGTGGGAGATAGCTATGCGGGTGTTTTTTGTCGTGAACCCAAAACCGGCTGGCGCCCCATTCACTGGCTCGCTCGACATAAAGACAATAATGGACATCCGACCCAGCTTATCGGAGCGGCCGTACCTATTGAGCCGAACTGCTTTCAAACCAACCTGACTGGCGATATTTGTGTGGTACTTGCCACCGATGGCGCAGGTGATTTTTTGTCCGAGTCGGACTTCACTCAGACCCTGGGGCTGCTTGGAGAAGAAGCACCGAGCCCGGAAGACCTTAACTTCCTAACTCATAGTCTTTGTGAGAGGGCCCTTCGCAATGGAAGCGATGACGATATTTCTCTATGTCTAATATGGCGCCGCATTTAAGCCATACCAAGGTTTTTGAGGAGCCCTATTTATTTAACCGCGAGGCTCAGATTCTTGCTGATCTTCACCAACGTGGTGCTCCTGTTCCTCGAATACTGGCAATGGATCATGTTGCGAAAAGCATCACTATGGACCATGACGGAACAAGCTTAGAAAATGTCATTGAAAGCCTCTCGCAGTCACCGGCTGCGCGCAAGGCATGGACACACAGGAATCTTGGTGCCCTAGTTAAAACAGTCGCTACAGTCGCTGACCATGGTGTCTTTCACCTCGATCTAGCCAGCCGTAACTTTCTAGTCAGTCAGTCTGACAACGGTGACCCGCAGATTAAACTCATTGACTTTGGGCTAGCCCTAAGCATTCGGCTTCCGCTACAAAAACCGCTCTGGGTCATTCCCGACCCAAAGCTACACCACCCATTGCTGCTTCATGCCATGGCAGACGATTGGCAACAGTTTTTTAGAGATTCCGCACGGGCAGCGGCAATTTATCGAGAAAGGGGTCTACCGATTCCCTCTTATTTTGTTGGCACTGCCTTTGACATACCGCTTGAGGCGTATCAGTCGTATTGGCCGCAGACCGTGAATGCCGACGCCCTGAAGGACCGTTGGTGCCTGGTCTGTCATAGCTTTTCAGACTTTCTTGGTGAGCTTGTCGGACGACTCATGCTGCCCGAGATCGAGCAAAAGTTTCTTTTGAGCTACGCCCAGACACTTCGGAACTTAGAACACGATAGCCTGGCAAAGGAAAGACTCTTGAAGCTGCCCATCGCACTCGCACAAACAGGAGGCACACCAAGGCCAGGGATGTTTACAAAGCCGGAGGCAACGAGCCAAGGCAATAATAGCCACGCGACCCAGGATGCACTAGGGCCGTGGGCCTGGCTACTACGGCCTACAGCTCTCTTGGTGCTACTGGCGAACTACGCCTACATCGACGACCAATACAAAACGCATCAAATCGTCTTAAGTGATCTCGGCTTTTATGCGTCCCTTCTTGCTCTAGTCGCGGGCGGCCTTGGAGGCCTTAGCGTTTTAAGTGCCCGGCTTTGGCCTCTTTTTGTATTTTCTCTACTGGCCATAGGCACCACACAGGTCTGGTTCGGTTTTGAGATGGCATCACAAGGCCTCGGCCTTGGAACAAGCTTTGCCGTTGGGCTCGGGGTCTTCCTTGGACTGGGGCTTGCCAAAATGGCCACGCCCAAGCCCCAAACAAGCGCACAGGCAATACCCGCCTGGCCAAAACGTTAACGCAAGAACTGATCGATACGCTCAATATCTTTGTCGTCAAGCGCACCCATAGCAGCGGAAAGACGAGTTCGGTAAGTGAGCAGCGAGAGACGGGTCTCAAAGACCTTACGCTGTGCCTCGATCTGGTCCGTTTCCGCACCAAGCAATTCAAGAATTGTTCGCGCACCTACACGATAGGCCTTCTGGGTCTGCTGCAGTCGCTCTTGCCCTGCCTCCATAGCCTGCTCAAGCATAGGCAGACGCTCGGCTGCCGACCAGTAGGCATACCAACTCTCGCGCATCCCCCGCTCAAGGGCAAGAACCAAAGCCTGATGGTTGTCTTGGGCCAGTTCTGCGCGGGCAAGCCACTCGCGTTCCTGTGCCGTCATTCGCCCACCTGTTGTTAAGGGAATGGAAATCTGCAGACCAACAAACCCAGAACTAGCCTGATAACCAAAAGGAAGAATATCGCGGGAGGTGACTAAATCTTGCTGCGCCGAGGCAACCGCCTGGACCGTCATAGCCTTCTCGCCGTCAATAAGCTGGGCAGCCTGGGCAAGGGCAATGTCGCGTTCAAGCGCAAACAATTGAAGCTGAGGATGTAAACGCCTCATGCGCTCCAGGTAGGCTTCCATCGTGTCCATCTGGATCAGCGAAGACGAAAGCCTAGGACTAAGGCTACGAGGGCGAGTCTCTCTTCCGGTTAAGTCAGACACCCACTCGGCGTGCACTCGACCTGCCGCCTCAATACCTGAAAGGCTGGCTCGGGCGGACTGAAGACGTTCGAAAGCTTCCGAACGATCGGTTAAGGTAGCATCACCAAGTCGCTGACGCTTACTGATTTCATCAAACGTCTTTCGCATGACAGCCACCTGACGCTCAGCAAAACGCCAGCGTTCCGTCACTTGCGTAAAGGCCAGTGTATTTTCAATAAGACCCGCCAGTAACTTCTGGCGGGCTAGGGCCTCGCTCAAGCGAACCGCGTCGGCAGAAAGCTTTAACTGCTCGGCTCTTTTCTTGAGTTTTGGGTCGTGAAGGGGCTTTGCCCAATGAATATTCGCCTGACCCATGGCGGCCAATTCATTCCAGGTTTCAAACTTTGCACCAGAGGCTGAGAAACCAGGTGCTGCAAATTTGGCATCTCGAGTAATGGAATAGCGCGTGGTCGCGCCCACTGTGCCACTAAAAACCAGCGAAGGCATCCAGAGTGCATCGATTTGCATCTGGAGAGCCTGTGCAATAAGGTCCTCCCTCTGAGCCGCCCGCAGCCCGGGATCGCTCTTCTGGGCCTTCTGCCAATCGTCCGCAAGCGTCTGCGCCTGGACAGAAATACCAACCGAACAAAATAGCAAAAACAAAAAATGAGGGGCAAGGCGCATAGCAAGGAATCCTCTAGGTAATGCTCGTATCAGGCTCTGCATGGGTGGAATACACCAGAAGCGGAATAACAAGGAGGGTAAGCACTGTGGAGACCAGAATGCCAAAGATCAGAGAAATAGCAAGACCATTGAAAATGGGGTCATCCAATATGAAAAGCGCTCCTGTCATTGCCGCAAGGGCCGTAAGAACAATGGGCTGGGCACGGGTTGCGGCGGACGCCTCTACAGCATCCTTAAGGCTTGCCCCTTGCTCAAGCTGAAGATGAATAAAGTCAACGAGCAATATGGAGTTGCGAACAATAATGCCTGCAAGCGCAATCATGCCAATCATCGAGGTGGCTGTGAACTGCGAACCCAGCATGGCGTGGCCAGGTATCACGCCAATAATGGTTAAAGGGATAGGAGCCATAATAATGACCGGAATCAGGTACGACCCAAACTGAGCCACCACCAAGAGGTAGATCAACACAAGCCCTACGGCATAGGCTGCACCCATGTCGCGAAAGGTCTCGTAAGTAATCTGAGACTCGCCGTCCCATTTCAAAGAATAGTTGCGATAGGTATCTTTGGGCTGCGAAATAAAATACTCTGCAATAGGCTGCCCGTCAGGGCCTTGGAGTTCCGCGAGCTGAAGTCTTGCCTGCGCAAGTCCATACAGAGGGCTGTCATTTTCTCCCGCCACATCGGCCACCACGTAGGTCACAGGAACTAGATCTTTTCGGTAACGTACCTGTTCGCGCTGCGCATCAACCACCGTTACAAATTCAGACAAGGGCCTCGCCTCCCGCTGAGAGGTTCGTACCGTGAGTGCCAATAAGGCATTCAGGTTGTCTTGGCGAGCCTCGGGCAATCGAAGACTAACGGCGGCTGGATACTTGGTTGCATCGTGCAAATAAGCCGCTGACTGACCCGATAAGCCCGTACGCAGAACCGAGACAATTTCTTGTTGCGAAACCCCCATAAGGCTTGCCTTACGACGGTCTATGACAAGAATTTTCTTAGGAGAAGGATCGACGGTGCTGTCATCGACATCAACCATGCCTGGTGTGGCCTCAAGCAATCCACGCACAGCCTGCGCCAATTCCCGGCGCCCTTCGTCGCTTGGCCCGTAGATTTCAGCGACCACGGGTGACAGAACCGGAGGACCCGGAGGGACCTCAACCACCTTGACCCGGGCGCCATGACGTGCAGCCACAGCCTGAACCAAAGGACGCGCCTGCATAGCAATGGCATGACTCTTCTGCTCACGCATGGATTTATCAACCAAATTGACCTGAAGGTCGCCAAGATGGGGCGCCTGACGCAAGTTGTACTGCCGAACAAGACCATTGAAATTAATGGGCGCAGATAAGCCTGCATAAACCTGAATGTCTTGAACCTCGGGTAACTGGGTCAAGGCCAGAGCCATCTCCTTCAGAACAGCATCGGTCTTCTCAAGCCGGGTTCCGTTGGGCATATCAACCACCACTTGAAACTCTGACTTGTTGTCAAAAGGAAGCATCTTCAGAACAACGCTACCCCGTATGGGCAACCAGACCGATACGGCAATAAGCGCTAAGACCGCCATCGCCAATAAAACCCGATAGAAAAGCGACCTTGACGAGCGAGTAAACGGATAAAAAAGAGCCGCAAAGAATCGAGAAATCCAAAGGGGTGGCCCCTGATGCCCATGATGCCCAGTTGCTGAGGACTCCTTCATCCAGTGCAAGGCCATCCACGGGGTTACTACAAAAGCAACCGCAAGCGAAATAAGCATGCCCATGCTGGCATTGATTGGGATGGGACTCATGTAGGGCCCCATGAGTCCCGAGACGAAGGCCATAGGCAGAAGTGCTGCAATGACAGTAAACGTTGCTAGGATCGTAGGCCCGCCCACTTCATCAACAGCGCTTGGAATGATTTCACCAAGCGACTTATGGGGGAAAAGTTGTTGATGCCTATGGATATTCTCAACAACAACAATTGCATCATCCACCAGAATGCCAATTGAGAAAATGAGAGCAAAAAGTGAGACGCGATTAATGGTGAAGCCCCATGCCCAAGAGGCAAATAAAGTAGCCGCAAGAGTTAAAACCACTGCCGCACCGACAATCACGGCCTCACGACGACCCAGCGCGATGAGGACTAAAAGCACCACGGAGCCCGTTGCAAATAAGAGCTTCTGAATAAGCTGTAGCGCCTTCTGACTTGCAGTCTCACCGTAATTACGGGTCACATCAATCCGTACCGAGTCTGGGATAACCGTGCCCTTGAGAGGATCAACTTGAGCAAGAACCTCATTGGCAACGTCAATGGCATTCTCCCCGGGCTTCTTCGTAATAGACAAGGTAACCGCTGGCATGAAACTTAGGCGCTCGCCCTCAGCCGTGCGCTTAGCCTGCCAGACCAGACGCTCGGGCTGCGCCGGGCCGTCGACGACACGTGCCACATCACGCAGAAACACCGGACTACCCTGACGAATACCAAGAACAAGATCGCCCACATCAGTGGCATTTCGTAAAAACGGTCCTGTCTCTACCGCCAAAGCTTTATCACCAATAAGAAGGTCGCCAACCGGCGAACCCGCATTCGCCACATTCACAATGGCTTGGACCTCGGAGACTGTGACGCCACGTGCACTTAGCCTTACTGGATCAAGCTCAACACGAATCTGACGCCCAGGCCCACCCAAGGTATCCACCTCACGCGTACCCGGAATACGCTTAAGCTCAGTCTCAAGAGTGTTTGCAAGCTGCTCGAGTTCGAGCCGATCTGCTTTTTCGCTGCCCTGATGAAGTGTCAGCGTAAGAATAGGAACGTCATCAATACCCTTTGGTTTAATGACCGGAGGTAGAACGCCAAGGCCACGAGGAAGCCAGTCGGCGTTGGCGGAAATAACGTCGTAGAGCCTTACGAGGGCCTCAATGCGAGGCACCCCAACCTCAAACTGGATGGTCACCATAGCAACGCCCGTTTGAGATACAGACATGACGTGCTCAACTCCCGTCATCTGGGCCAAAACCTGCTCCGCCGGAACGGCCACCATCTGCTCGACATCACGCGCAGATGCTCCAGGAAAAGGAATGATGACGTTGGCCATAGTGACGTCGATTTGAGGTTCCTCTTCACGTGGCGTAATGAACACAGCGAAAACGCCAAGCAAGACACAGGTCAAGGCGAGCAGAGGCGTGAGTTGGGCGTGCTGAAATGCTCGAGCAATGCGTCCTGACAAACCTAAGATCGCAGCATGTTTTGGTGAGGGATTCATGTCGTTCATAAAGATCTTGAAGATTGATTAATTAAGATTAAGAGCGACAGACGATATAAAAACATGATTTTGCTGGTTTTATTTGTCCACCCAAGGTTCACTATATATTTTTATATATTGATTGTCAGCTTCACTCAACACCAATAAAACGCAGGGTGTTCTTGCAAAAACCTTCGTGATACAACCGAGACCTTGGTAAAAATCCTAGGGCGCTGGTCTAAAAAAAATAATATGTTGTTACCCATAAGGGGATTCGACGCAATAAATTTGTGCCATTACAACTTACAGCACGGTGTTACTGACGGGATGTTGAATCGTGCGGGAAGACTTAAGGAGGCAAGAATTCAATGTGTGAATACTATGCAGGGGCTGACCCTATACTGTATGAGTCACGAACTCGATCCATACGAATCGACGGCGTACTTACAAGTCTTAGACTTGAGAATCTGGTCTGGGATACCCTCGCTAAAATGGCAGAAGCCGAGGGTTCATCCACAAACACCCTCATCGCTCAGCTCTACAGAGAAGTTCTTAGTCGCCGGGGAGAGTGCCCAAACTTTGCATCTTTCCTCCGAGTAACAAGTCTCCGATACCTTAATTTGATGGCTGAACAGGGGACGGCCGCTCGTGACCCAAAGTCCTATTTATCCGTCGAGACGGCAGGCCATGACGCGACGTCTGACCGCGCTTCGACGGCGTATGGAAATCAAAGGCTAACGTCTGTTCGGTGAACCATGACAACAATTACTGCACCTTTAGGGACGATCCAACATTTTTTGGCCTCCCTAGTCCTTTGTTTCTTTTCTAGCCTCGCCCAAGCAACGGAGATTGACGGAGGAAAGCTATTTAAAAATGCATGTCAGACCTGTCACTCTGCCCAGGCAGGCGAGCCTCATCGACAAGGTCCAAACCTATTTGGAATATTTGAACGCTTGTCAGGCCAGGCCCCCGGGTTTCAATACTCAGCAGCTCTATCGTCTGCGAACCTCGTCTGGACAGAGGAAAACCTAGAGCGCTGGTTAGCCGACCCCCAGGAGCTTATTCCTGGGAATGTCATGGCTTATGTTCAGAGGAACCCCGACAGGCGTAAGGCGCTCATTGACCACCTTAAAACTCTCAAATAACAGCCAAGGAGAACGTTGAACATGGCCAAAGCTATTCACACAATGATTCGGGTGCTGGATACCGACCGATCTGTCTACTTCTACAAGACGGCTTTTAATCTTGAGCCGGTGCACATTCTGGACTACCCCGATTTCAAGCTCACGTATCTAAGAAACAAAGAAAATGACTTCGAGATCGAACTAACGGAAAACAAAGGGCGAACTGAACCTTATGACCAAGGCAATGCTTACGGACATCTTGCAGTCTGTGTCGAGGAACTTGAAGCAGAGCACGCTCGCCTTAAGGAAGCAGGCTTGGCAACGGGCGATCTGAAAACCATGAAATATAACGACGAAGTCGCTGCACGATTCTTTTTTGTAACTGATCCTGACGGTTACAAAATTGAAGTTCTAGAAAAAAAGGGGCACTACGTCTAGTAACTATAGCCACCCCACTAAGAACTGATTCAACTTCCTTAACGCAGTCGTCAAAATTAATTTAAGCGCAAACAAGCATAAACAAGGAGACAGGCAATGGAACAAACACTTAATTTCCATCAACCCCAACGCAGAACATTCATTCAGACAAGTATTGCTGCTTCAGTGAGCCTTGCAGCGTTTGGACTTGTTAATCAGTCTGAGGCATGGGCGCTCGAGGTTAAAGCTCTAAGTCCGATCGAGGCAAAAACAATGCTTCAGCTGTGCCGAGATATCTACCCTCACGATCGCATTGGGGACGAGTTCTATGCCGTCGCGGTCAAGGGACTCGACAACAAGGCTCAAAAAGACAGCAAATTCAAAAAGCAGCTAACTGACGGCTTAAAAGACCTCGACGCCCGGGCGAAAAAAGGCTTTAAAAAGGCGTACGTGAATGTCGGATGGGAAATCGAACGCAATAAAGTGCTTCGACAGATTGAGAATACGGCATTTTTTCAGTCTATTCGGGGTGATCTCGTTGTAAGCCTCTACAACCAAGAGGGCGTGTGGCCAGTCTTTGGCTACGAGGGCGAAAGTGCCTCAAAAGGTGGCTATATCAACCGGGGCTTCAACGATCTTAAGTGGCTCTAAGCCTCACTTGACGCCCCATAGAAAATCAATTTGACGTAATGCGTCATCCCAATTGCTGGAGATAACAAATGGCTAATAAATTCGACTTAAACGATGACAGTGTCGCTGTCGTTATTGGATCCGGAGCTGGAGGAGGTACCCTGGCTACTGAACTCGCTCTTAAGGGTGTCAAGGTGGTATGCCTCGAAGCAGGCGGTAGACATGAGATCGAGGATTTCATTAATGATGAATGGGCCTCCTTTGGTCAACTCGCATGGACAGACATGCGAATGACCTCGGGCTCATGGCGAGTCTCTAAAAACTTTCCCAATCTTCCCGCCTGGATCGTTAAATCAGTAGGAGGATCAACGGTTCACTGGGCAGGCGCCTCCATTCGATTCCAGGAGCACGAGTTCAAGACACGCACCGTCTACGGGGAAGTTAAAGGAGCAAATCTTCTGGACTGGCCCGTGACTCTTAAAGAAATGGAGCCATGGTATGCCAAGGCAGAGGATCGCATGGGCGTAACCCGAACAAATGGTATTCCCGGACTTCCAGGAAATAACAACTACAAAGTCTTTGAGGCCGGTGCAAAAAAACTTGGCTACAAAGAGGTACACACTGGACGTATGGCGATTAATAGCCAACCGAGAGATGGGCGTGGCGCATGCCAACAAATCGGCTTCTGCTTTCAAGGGTGTAAATCAGGTGCCAAATGGTCCACTCTTTACGCTGAAATTCCAAAAGGCGAGAAAACTGGAAACCTTGAGGTTCGCACCAATTGCCATGTCTACAAGATCGAACACGACAACTCAGGCAAAGTCACGGGTGTCGTCTATTTCGACAAGGATGGAAAGTCTCAGAGACAGAAGGCGCGTCTTGTTGCTGTTGCTGGAAACTCAATCGAGAGCCCTCGCCTGCTTTTGTTATCTGCCTCCGGCAAATATCCCAAAGGGTTAGCTAACTCCTCAGATCAAGTTGGTCGCAATTACATGCGACACATGACGGGTTCAGTCTATGCAACCTTTGCTAATCCGGTTCGTATGTGGCGTGGTACAACCATGGCCGGAATTGTTCAGGATGAGTCGATTCATGATCCGAAGCGAGGATTTGTTGGTGGCTACGAAATGGAAACCCTCTCGCTTGGTATCCCCTTTATGGCGGCGTTTTTAGACCCTGGTTCGTGGGGGCGCGAATTCACTACAGCCCTGGATGCCTATGAGTACATGGCGGGCATGTGGCTGGTCGGAGAAGACATGCCTCAGGCAAGTAACCGCGTGACTCTGCATGGAAAAGTCAAAGACAAGCACGGCCTTCCCGTTCCTAATGTCAACTTTGATGACCACGCCAATGACCTTGCCATGCGAGACCATGCCTACGAAAGAGGCATTGCCATGTACGAAGCTGCGGGAGCAACCCGAGTATTTCCCACAACACCGTATCCCTCAACCCATAATCTTGGAACATGCCGGATGTCGAAAAGGCCTGAGGACGGTGTCGTGAATGCCTATGGCCGGACACATGACATTAAAAATCTTTTTGTTTCCGATGGTAGCCAGTTCACCACTGGAGGCGCAGAGAACCCCACGCTTACAATAGTGGCGCTTGCCCTTCGTCAGGCGGATCATATTGTGGGACTTATGACCAAGCGCGAAATTTAGACCGCGTACCAAAGGGTCACAAATCCCCCGGGGTCTGCTTTGAACCGGGGGATTTTTTATGGAGATAAGGCGCTATGAAATATCTACACACTATGGTTCGAGTCACCGATCTTGAGAAGTCACTTAACTTTTATTGCAATGCCCTTGGGCTTAGGGAAATTCGAAGAAAAGACGTTCCTGCAGGTCGATTCACACTTGTCTTTTTAGGCGCTCCTGAAAACCCAGAGAGCCAGATTGAACTGACATACAACTGGGACCCTGAGCAATACACGGGTGGTCGTAACTTTGGGCATCTTGCCTATGCGGTGGATAACATTTACGAATCTTGCCAGCGCCTCGTGGACTCAGGTGTGACGATCAATCGCCCGCCAAGAGATGGCTATATGGCATTTGTTCGGTCGCCAGATAATATTTCTATTGAACTGCTTCAAAAAGGGGAACCACTTAGCCCACAAGAGCCTTGGGCAAGCATGTCTAACCAAGGTACATGGTAAGGAAAATAGGGAAAACACATTGAGTACGTCCTCAAGCAAAGCCCCGGAAATAGAGACCAAGGCCATCACTGTTGCCGAACTTCCTGGATCCTTACCTTTGGGCGGCATTGTCCCCAATACTCCAATTTTTGCCTTTTCCAACCCGCCAGCCTGGCTGAAGCCTGATTCTGTATTTAATCCATCCAGAGTCTCGCGTGAGGAAATCGACTGTGACGGAGCCTTAGCCTTTCTATTGCGAAATGTCGTAACAACCGACGAGGCAGCCCTGCTTATCAAAGCCAGTGAATTTTTTGGATTTCGAGAAGAGGCACCCGGAATCTCCACGCCCCCGGGAATGCGAATGAACAAATCGGTTCACTGGATAGCACCAGGAAGCTTTTTAAAGATTCTTTTTAGCCGCATTCATCACCTTCTTCCCAAGACCATCGACGGACGAAAACTTTCGAATCAGCTAAGTCACCGACTCAATATCTACAAATACGATCAGGGGGACGTTTTTAATCGCCACATAGATGGAGATTGGCCTGGCTACGGCCTGTCTGATGATGGTCGATCTATGGTGCAATGGCCAGAAGTATATTCGTGCCTGTCAATGCTTCTTTATTTAAACGGGGTCGAAAACGGAGTTGAAGGTGGCGCCACCAGGCTATTCGGTCGCAGTGGAACCGTTGTTGATATCACCCCAAAAACTGGCGACGCCCTATTTTTTAGACATGGCTTTTCTCCGGAATCTGTCATGCACTCGGGGCAACGGGTAACAGGGCCTGTCCCGAAATATCTTGCTCGGATCAATGTCCTTTATCAATCAGAAAGATAAAAATTGTCCATAAAAAACCCTTCGAAGCTTGCTCTGGATCAAAAGCATTCCCTCCCTTAATCAATAGACTCTATAAGGACTTTAGATTCAGTCTTGAGCAAATAAAACCGCATTTTTTCAACATGTCTATTCGATGTTAGGTCACAAGCTTTCAGCAAGGAGTAACAAATGTTCAAACATATTCTGGTACCCATCGATGGGTCCGATCTATCAAAGCAGGCCATGCATAAGGCTGTAGGTATGGCAAAGGAAATGGGGGCAAAGGTAACTGGCTTTCACGTTGTCCCCGAGTTTCGCTACGCGTACTACAACGAGTACATTCCTGCTGACTTCATTCCACCCGCAGAGCAAGAGGCGCGAGCAAAAAAAGTGGCAACAGGCTACCTTGCCGAGGTAGAAAAGGCCTGTGCTGCCGCCGATGTGAAATGCGCAGTACATTACGTCGTCAGCGACTTCCCAGCAGAGGCCATTGTCAAAGCCATCGAAGATTACCAATGTGACCTTGTAGCCATGGCCTCTCACGCGCGCACAGGCATTGCACGCGTCATGTTGG
>JALRJP010000200.1 GCA_023261135.1 Burkholderiaceae bacterium
ATGGCTTGGCGTTGCCCAGGGCCGCCTGAAACACCTCAATGGGGTTCTTCTTGGCGACCGTTTCGATGTGGGCAAAGGCACCATAGACGATGCGCTCGGCGACGGCCTTTTTGCCGTGGAGCATGACCACATTCATGAACTTGGAGACTTCCTCGCTGCTGAACTTGGGATCAGGTAGGACAATACGTTTAGGAACTTCGCGACGACGGGGCATGTGTTTTCCTTGAACAAATGAATAAACGACGTTTCAGTTGGGTTTGACCCAGCCTGTTGTGACAACAACTTAAAGCGCTTAAACCGCTTTAAAAGTGGCCCAGGCCCTTACTCCACATAAAACCCTGGAGCCCAGCCATGGGCCCCAAGACACTGCAAAAAACTTAAGCCTTCTTGGCCCGCTTGGCGCCGTACTTAGAGCGTGCCTGTTTACGGTCTTTAACACCTTGAAGGTCGAGCGAGCCACGCACGATGTGGTAGCGAACGCCAGGCAGGTCCTTGACTCGGCCGCCACGAATTAACACAACCGAGTGTTCCTGCAGGTTGTGTCCCTCACCACCAATGTAGCTAATGACCTCAAAGCCGTTGGTAAGGCGAACTTTGGCTACTTTACGAAGCGCAGAGTTTGGCTTTTTGGGGGTTGTGGTGTACACACGGGTGCAGACGCCACGACGCTGTGGGCATGACTCAAGCGCCGGACTTTTGCTCTTAATGGTCTCGCTCTCGCGCGGTTTGCGCACGAGTTGGTTAATAGTGGGCATTGCTTTAATCGTCTTTCAATAAAATGGTTTTCTGTCAACTAGACAAAAGCCCTACATTCTTTAGCTTTCATCCGTCTCTGTCAAGCCCTGTGAGTCCTCTGGGGCAGATGCCTCGTCGGTGGCAGAACTAAACAAGGCCTCCGCCTCAAGCGCTGCCTGCTCCGCCAAGGTTTTGGCCTCGGCGGCCTCGGCCGTCTCCCGGTCTTTACGCGCACGATG
>JALRJP010000201.1 GCA_023261135.1 Burkholderiaceae bacterium
GCCGATAAGCAGACCCACAATGAGTGCCATGCCGAGTAGGGGCGCTGCGACCATCACCGCCGTCCAGAGTGCTTCTCTTCCTAAATCAACGACTAGTGCGGTATCCATAGCTGGGCTCCTCTATATCGCGAAACTCGAAGCCAGACTGCCCATAATGAGGGTCCAGCCATCGACTAGCACGAATAGCATGAGTTTAAAGGGCATAGATATCATCATGGGGGACAGCATCATCATACCCATCGACATCAACACGCTTGCTACGACCAAATCGATGACCACAAAGGGTATATAAATCAAAAAGCCAATCGTAAACGCGCTCTTTAATTCCGATGTTACAAACGAGGGCACCAAAACCGTGAATGGAATATCGGCGGGTGAGTCAAAGGTTCCGGCGCGGGCGATCTCGGCAAACATGGCGATGTCTTCTTGCCGTGTTTGATTGAGCATAAAATTGCGAATCGGCTCCTGCATGTTGGCAAGGGCCGTTTCGAAGGAGATCGCACCGTCGAAGTAGGGCTGTAAACCCGTCGTATAGACATCGGTGAATACGGGCATCATGATGAAAATGGTTAGGAACAGCGCAATACCGAGCAAAACTTGGTTGGGCGGCGTTTGTGCTGTACCGAGTGCCTGACGCAAAAGTGACAGCACGATGATGATACGAGTAAACGAGGTCATCATAAGAACGAGCGAGGGCAGTAAGGTCAGCGCTGTCATCAATATCAGCAGCTGCAAGGTCAAGCTGTATTCGGTGCCACCCGCCGCGGATTGCGTCGCTGTAATCAGAGGTACACCGGTTTGAGCCCAGCTCGGTAGCGCGATAAAAGCGAGTGCAGTAAGTGCCCATTTCAGATTAGGTCGCATCATGCTCTAGCCTTCCACTTTTCGACCAGAGACTGCACGGTTAGGGGCTGATTCGTCGTTTGAATCGTTGATTCGGACAGTTGCAATTCGTTTTGATCCCACTCGCT
>JALRJP010000202.1 GCA_023261135.1 Burkholderiaceae bacterium
GACATCAATTAGGTCGTTGTGAAGGTTTCGCCAGGGTCGAATCAGCCCCTCGGCCTCACCCAAGGCCAATGCCTGCTTTTGTAATTCAATAAATTCTGCACGCGGCATACCAATAAACAGTCGTTCTGCAGAGGTCTCGGAGAAGGCAAGCCTCCATTGAACAAGCCGCGGGGTGATGGAGGAATCAATACCGGCGGCTGGTGGGTTTGCCGCCTGGTTGGGTAGCTCTGACAAAGCGTCAGAGTTCTGGCCAGAATTCGATTCTGCATGGAGTTGGGACTTGCTTGCGTCCTCATTGGAAAGTGCAGGTGCTCGTCGTTGCTGTTCGTCCTTCGGTGGAGACAACGCTAGGCTTACTTGCTTTTCGATGGCATGGTAAAAATTGCTAAAGCGGTCGCTTACCGAGCTCATGGGAAGCGAGGCTGAGACAATGAAGCTAATGACAAGAACCACTAGGGTCTTAAGGAGAAGTTTGAGTGGCCTGTGTATCGCAACGAGTAAAAGCAGGATGGGCCAGACCATGATGGCGGCCACCCAACCACCCTTCGTACCACTTAAAAGTGATGCAAGCAAGCCGAAAAAGATGCCCAGCAGCCAGAGCCAATGAGGCTCTTTCTTCGTGGTCTTCCACCACGCCTCAGGTCTTGCTAAAAAACAAAGGCAGCACGAGGCAAAAAGCAGGCTTAAATTTCCGAACACCAAGGGGTTACTCATAGCTCCTGCGACTCGCAATGCACCGCTGTTAGGAACAAAGGCACCTGGAGGTGGGTGTAGATTTATACTCACCAGGTCAACCAGACCAGCCACCCCCGATACACAGGCAGCAATCGCTAGCCCTACAAAAAGATGAGATGCACTCAACGAGGTGTGCAGCAGGCCCGCCAAAACAAATGGCCAGACAAGCCAAACACCGTAGGCCTCAAATTCGCGAAGGCCACCCTCGTGTACAAAAATAA
>JALRJP010000203.1 GCA_023261135.1 Burkholderiaceae bacterium
ATTGAAGCTTGCCATGCACTTGGCCGAGCAATTGGTGCGTGGGGAATTAACGGCATCGGGTAAGGCCATTGCGCATCTGGTTGAGACAAGCCTGGCCGAATTCGAGAATGACCCAAGTTCGCCCATATTGGTGAAGCTTAACCCCGAAGACTTGGAGCGCATTAAGACCTACGAAACCTTATTGCCTCAGAACGCTATTTTGAAGTCTGACCCCACCATGTTTGTGGGCAGCGTGCGGGTACAAATTAATGGCGCCGTGATTGAGGACCTCATTGAACAGCGGTCGACAGCGCTTTGGCAGGCGCTTACACGGGGCCAAGACGCAGGCGAGCCACCACTATCTTTCCTCAAGAATTTAGAGCTAATGAAAGAAGCCTTTGATGAGGTGGGGGCAGAGGCCGAGACTGAGCAAGAGCGGCCCCTTACTGAGGGATCGACGGAAGTGAAAACAGATAAGGTGGTAGCTGCGATTGAAGAGGACTCTTCGGCGACCGAGAGCCCAGCGATCGATCAACCCGTCGAAAAAGAGATGGCTGCGGATGAGTCACAAGCCGACGAGGACCCTAAGCCATGAGCTTTGCGGACCTTGCCGACAAAGTTTTAACCCGTGCCGAGGTGCCCGAGCCCGCCCGCACCGGCAGCCTTGCCCGTGTGGTGGGGCTGACCATTGAAGTCAAAGGCATCATGGCGCCGCTGGGGGCTGTTTGTGAAGTGGTGGGCGAGCATGGCCATCGTGTCGAGGCCGAAGTGGTGGGCTTTCAAGACCAGGTGCTTTATTTAATGCCGTTTGTGGACCCCAAGGGTGTGGGTCCTGGGGATATGGTTCGCGTCATTGAAAGCACTGCCCAGGCGAAGCTTGGCCCAGAATTGTTAGGTAGGGTTGTAGGTGCACGTGGTGAGGCCCTTGATGGTCGGCCCGACCCCGATTGTCATGACCGAGCCTCGTTGTTA
>JALRJP010000204.1 GCA_023261135.1 Burkholderiaceae bacterium
TATTCCCTTTGCCAATAAATTTTTCATAATTTAAGTCTCTATTATCGGGAAAAATTCTATAGAATTTTTTTTCTTCTTTTGATCTTGGCATTTCTTCCTTTGAAATTAATGTCTCATGATCTTTTTCGCCATGCCTTATTCCAATAATTTTTATTTTATTATTAGATAAAATATTTTCATATATTGAATTAAGACGAGTTATTTCTTTATCTTTTTTTTTAACAAAAGAAGACCAATTTAAAGATGAATTTTGAATCTTCCACCCATAGGACTCATAGTTTTTAATATCTTTATTAAATTGCGATATGTAGTAGTAAAGTTTCTTGGGAACACAGCCAACATTCACGCAGGTACCGCCATATTTATTATTTTCTACTATGGCAACTTTAGCACCATGAACGCTTGCAATTCTAGCAGCTCTAACACCTCCAGAACCGGCACCAATGACGATAAGATCATAAATCATTTATTTTTATTATAGATTGGTCTATAAAGTCATATATGAGTTGGAAGTCAATTTCAAACTCCTCTTATTCTAAGTTACTTGGGCATTTAGAAACGAAGAAGGAGGGCGGTGAAGATATTTACCGAATGAGGGTATCTGACTCTCATTTAAATTCTGGTAAATTTGCTCATGGGGGCTTTCTTATGTCCTTTTTAGATAATGTAATGGGTAACGCTGCTTATAAGGCATTTGGCAATAAACCTTGTGTAACCATATCAATGTCGACTAATTTTACTTTTTCAGCATCTGCTGGGGATGATTTAATAGCTCAGCCAAAAATTGAAAGAGTGACTAAAACATTATGTTTTGTAAGTTGCCAAGTTCTTGTAAAAAATGAGTTAATTGTAAGTGGTAGCGGTATTTGGAAACTTGTTAACTGGAAAACTCCTAAGACTCTTCAAGAAAAAATTCTCGCTGACGACGGCGGCTGGTAGTTAATC
>JALRJP010000205.1 GCA_023261135.1 Burkholderiaceae bacterium
TGTTTGAAGCAAACGTGTCAAGTGCATCGGCCAGCGCCTGGGCCGTGGGCTCCACCACAAGCCCGGTTTCTTCATGCTGCACAAACTCAAGCGGCCCACCGCTGTCGTTGCAGGTAATAACTGGCTTTGAGGCCAGCATGGCCTCAAGGGTGACATACCCGTAGTCTTCCTGAAAAGGTGGGTAGCAGACCGCAAGACTTCGACTCATCCAGACCCATTTTTCTTCAGGCCGTATAGCCCCCAAAAGTTTCACCTTCTGGCCAAGGCCCAGTTTAGCCACCTGCTCTTGCGCCTGAGGCCACTGCCCTCCCTCGCCTGCCAAGACCATGGTGGCAGAACTGCGCATAAGCTGTGCTGCCTCAATGACCAGTTTCTGGCGCTTGAGCGTCTCAAAACGGCTGGGGAAGAAAAAGTAGTTTTCGGCAGTCGCACAGAAAAAACGCTCGGCCTCGGGTGGCGGGTGATAAAGAGCCCTTGCCTTTAAGCCATTGAACTGCTGAAGCCGATTGGCCACGCAGACCGAGTTAGCAAAAAGCCGGTGAGCCGCTGCAAGGGAAGACAAGGCCTTGGCATCAAAGGCCATCACTTCATCTTGAAGCGCTTTGAGCTCTTTACCGTTGTTTGATTGGGTGGCATAGAGGTCGTAAACCGCCCGATGCTGATGCATCACCCAGGCCACAGCATTGGGATGCTGAACCCCGTAGGCAGGAAACTGAAGGCCGATGAGCCTATCGATGGTCTGGCCACTGGGCGCTGCCATATCAAGTTCCACGGCGTGTCGCATGGCCCGGGAGACTTGGCTGTTTGGGAAAAACGCAAATGGCAGTTGCAGGCATTCAACCTGATGGCCCTGGGCATGCAGGGCTTTGACCAATCCTTTAATGTGGGCCTGTGCCCCGCCATACAAGAACGGGGTCAGGTTTGCAGCAACCAATACCCTCATT
>JALRJP010000206.1 GCA_023261135.1 Burkholderiaceae bacterium
TTATCCTCTTTTTCTAAGGTGGGTAATTTTTCTTTTCCAATAATCTGTTTTTTCATGATCTGTTGAATTCGATCGGTTTGTTGGTCAATGTAATTTAGGCGCATATAAAGTTCACTGATTTGACGAATATAGGCATCCAACTGAGCTTTATTAGATCCGGTAGAATCTAATTCGAGTGAATTTTCAACTAAAGTTAACTCGGCCAAACCAGACTGGTTAAGTCTAAAGTCAACGTATCTTTCAACCGAATAAATGAGTCCTGCAACCAAAACAATTGAGAGGACAATGAGACTTTTGAGACTGAAACTTTTAGTTTTTTTGGTATTTTTACCTAAAAAATAGATTCGCATTAATAAATCATGAACATTAAAAAAATTAAGGTAGCATTATAGTATGGAACCATTAAAAAAGTTATTCCAAAATGATTTTTTTTTAAAGCTCAACCAAAAAAGCCATGAGCTTCAATCCATCAAAAAAATGCTACAAACGATGCTTTCTCAAGACCTTCAAGATGCGGTAAAAGTTCGCGACTTTCAGGATAATGTGATCACGCTGATAACTTCAAAAAATACGGTGGCTAATAAACTTAAGCTTATGAAGGCCAAACTAATCGCATCCTTAAAACAAAATAAACATTTTCATGACTTGCAAGACATTAAAATCAAATTGGATCCTAGCTTCGAGCAGGTTAAACAAATGAATGCTAAAAAGGTATCATCGAGTCATCGTGATCATCTTGATCGTTTGCAAAAAAAACTTGCAAAATCCCCACTTAAAAATACATTAGCCAAGTTAGCGCGCAACAAACATGCTTGAAATCGCGATTTTTATCTTTTCAGGATTCTTTATTGGTACCTTAGCGGGCCTATTTGGCATTGGCGGCGGTCTGATCATCGTCCCTATTGTGACCTATAGCCTTATGCACTTTCACGGGTAT
>JALRJP010000207.1 GCA_023261135.1 Burkholderiaceae bacterium
TCTCCGACGCGCGTAGCCACAATCAAGGAGGATGTGGTCGATGCGTGTCTCGGCGCACACCATTCGTTAGCTGTCACGAATAACGGGTTATTATATTCTTGGGGCTCGAACCGCCGCAAACAGCTGGGATTTAGTGGCGAATCGTCATCACCCTGGCCGGCTTTAGTCGCGTTAGAGACGCAAGACGTAGCTCAATGTGCGGCTGGCGGAGCGCACTCTTTGTGCTTAACCACGAATGGGACGTTGTACTCTTTTGGTGCGAATGACGACCATCAATGCGGTCAAAAGCAATCGTCAAGGAGTGATGATGAGTGTTCTCCACGCGTCGTACCTGGGATTTCCACGAGGATTGTGGAAATCGCTGCAGGGTCGAAGCACTCTGTCGCCGTGGACGTCGAGGGAATCGTCTACGGCTTTGGTTCGAATGAAAAGGGACAGTTAGGACAAATCGGGCGCTTAATTGTGTCTACGGCGCACGTATGTACATGATGTAAATCTAGTTGTTGTTGAAATAGTATCTCTACCGGTACACAAAAAATTCCTCCTCTACACAAAGACAGTGGCGACGCGCTCCAACCGCGCGTTTCTTCGTTTACGCCGCCTTCTTTTTTGGAAAAACATCAGAGGCGATCAGAGCACCCAAGATAATCACCAACCCACCGACATAACCCATGGGGCCCAAAAATTCACCTAATGTGATCGCCCCAAATACCGCCGCAAACAAAGGTTCACCCGCGAGTAAGACGGAACTTTCCGACGCGCTGACGGTTTCTTGCCCCTTGGCTTGCGTCAAGTCGGCAATACAACCAGGAACAACCGCGGTGAAGGCAAGCAAGGCCCAGACTTCCCAATTTCGCCACCCCGCCCACGGAATACCCGCGCCTGGCATTCCTGAGTTGAATGCAAACACGTCGTAGAGGCCCCAGG
>JALRJP010000208.1 GCA_023261135.1 Burkholderiaceae bacterium
AACCCTGGAGCGTGAGATGCTCTTTGATAGCTCGAGTATGCCATTACAGTTCGCAAAGCTCTTTAGTGAGGGTATCCAATCAGTGATTCCTCTTTTAGCAGCAACCTTTGTGATTAGCCTAGTTACGCCTGCACTTCTTGGCGGCTGGGTCTTCTCTGGCAAGGCAGCTCTACCTAAGCTAAGTCGGATGAGTCTAGCTAAAGGTTTTAACAGAATGTTTGGTGTTCAGGCGCTGGTTGAGCTTCTTAAAGCGATAGCCAAATTTGGCTTGGTGGCAGTGGTAGCTTATAGCGTATTGCTTTGGTTTTCTGACAGCTTTTTGCACCTTGGTCGCGTGGGAGGAACTGCAGCTTTTGTAGAGGCGGGCACTATTCTAGTTTGGTGTGTCTTTTACATGTGTCTAGCCCTACTTGCGATTGCAGCGATTGATGTGCCATTTCAACTCTATCAGCACACCAAAAAATTGAAGATGACGCTGCAAGAGGTGAAAGATGAATTTAAAGAGGTTGAAGGCCGACCTGAGGTTAAACAGGCGATACGTCAGAAACAACGCGAAATTGCATCGCAGCGCATGATTGATGCAATCCCTGATGCCGATGTCGTGATAGTAAACCCGGATCACTACGCGGTTGCTCTCTCGTATGACCAGAACTCTGAAGGCGCGCCTTTAGTCGTCGCGAAAGGTGTCGATCATATGAGTGAACGCATTAAAGAGGTTGCGCGCGAGAACAAGATAGAGATCGTTCGTTTGCCAGTTTTGGCGAGGGCGATCTACTACACAACTGATTTGAACGAAGAGATTCCAGAGCCACTCTACTTAGCTGTGGCTCAGGTTCTAAGTTATGTGTTTGCGGTCAATGATAGTCAATATGGCGGTAGAGCTGATGCTCAAATGCCAGATGTAGAGGTTCCATCAGATTTCC
>JALRJP010000209.1:0-656 GCA_023261135.1 Burkholderiaceae bacterium
TTGGTCATCCATGCGTCCGTGATAATGATGTGCATCTCAAATCCTTGTTTGGAATGTTCTGGTCATGTCCACAACGCCCCGCTCATCCACCGTCTTCAGCATGGAAGAGGCCGTTGGCGCAGCGCCGGTCTTGGCGCAACTGCGAGATCGATTGGCGCTTTCGGAACGGTGTTTAAGTCTCGTGCTGCCCATCATTCCCGTCACTTTGCGCGCCACCATCAAAGCTGGTCCCATCGAAAACGATCAATGGTGCTTGTTGGTCGGCAGCGCCGCCGCCTCAACCAAGTTGCGCCAATTGTTACCCGCCATTCAAGCGACATTGTCGAACCACAATATCGACATTAGCGCGATTCGCATCAAAGTTCAAACCACTTCACGCTGAATGCAGCATCGTGGTGCCGGTTGTCGGATTCGAACTGACGACCTACCGCTTACAAGGCGGGTGCTCTACCAACTGAGCTAAACCGGCGTTGGCTGTATTTTACGGCTTACCCCACCAGCAACACCGCTGCCCCCGCCTGAGGTATCCCCACCACCAGCACCTCGGTGGCTTGGTCATCCTCTACGTGCAGGTACGCCCCCGGCTCCAAAGGCTGCCAGCCCATGCTCTCGGCTTCAATCTCAGCCAGTTCGCGCAGGAAGTCGGCTTCTGTGCT
>JALRJP010000209.1:666-911 GCA_023261135.1 Burkholderiaceae bacterium
CAGATGACGTCGCCGAACCATCACCGTCAACCGGTGCCGCCAATGCACTCAACACCGGCTCATGCCGAGGCGTCGGGGTCGGTGCGGGTGCTGCAGAGGCGGCCGAAGACAACGTTGGCGGAGGGAACGCCATGCCTTGGCCATTTTCACGGGCATAGATCGCCGTGACGTGACTCACAGGAATCACGATCTCACGAGCCACTCCACCAAAACGAGCCTTGAATTCAATGAATTCGTTGCCCAAT
>JALRJP010000020.1 GCA_023261135.1 Burkholderiaceae bacterium
GGTGGAGTTCCAAGATGGGTCGACCCTTGCCCAGCTTGGGGCCCCCGATATGCGCACGCCTATTGCGCATGCCATGGCCTGGCCAGACCGTGTCGATTCGAGAGTAGACTCGCTTGACTGGACACGCTTGCGCCAGCTTCAGTTTGAAGTGCCTGACAACCTAAGATTCCCGTCGCTTGATTTTGCGCGCCATGCCCTTGCGAGTGGGCCTGTTGCGAGTATCTGTCTCAATGCAATTAACGAGGTTATGGTCGCTCGATTCTTACAGGACCGGTGTTCGTTTGGGGCTATATTCGACCAGCTTGAAGACGGTCTGAGTCGGTTTTCAGGTCGTTTTGCTAACCCCCACGGCCTTCAGGATGTCATGGCTATCGATACCGAGGTAAGGGCTTTTTATGCTCACTAGTGTTTTTGCGTTTTTGGTTGCTGTTGGACTTCTGGTTTTTATCCACGAGCTTGGGCACTACCTGGCTGCGCGTTCGGTGGGTGTGCACGTGCAGCGTTTCTCAATCGGCTTCGGTCGCCCGCTTATTACGCGTCGTGACAAGAACGGATGCGACTGGGTGGTTGCCCTGGTTCCTCTGGGCGGCTATGTGCAAATGACAGAAAATGAAGACTCGTCCCGAAGCTTCGATCGCAAACCGCTCTGGGCTCGCGCCTGGGTTGTTGTTGCGGGCCCACTTGCCAATTTTGTTTTTGCCGTAGTTGCTTTTACCTGTTTGGCGATCGTGGGTCGACCGGAGCCTGTTGCTATTTTTGACCAGCCTGGCGAACAGTCGGTTGCTCAGCGTCTGGGCCTGCAAAAGGGCGCTACCCTCTTGGCCCTTAGCGGGGACCCTGTGCGCTCTTATTCCGATTTTCGCTGGAAGATGACGCAGTCCTACATTGGCCAAGGGCAGTCACGCTTCGATTTGCTCGTAAGGTCTGCTAATGGTTCGGAGCGTACCATCACGCTTGATTTCGAGGCCTTGCAACCGCTTGCCCAAGATGCCTCGATTGATGACATTCTTCTTAAAGCGGGTATCCGTCCGCAATCCAATGGAGTACTCGTTACATCGGTACTGTCTGGAAGCCCGGCCGAGCAGGCTGGACTGCAAATTGGTGACCAATTCCTTAGTGTTTCGTCAATACCGGTGACCGAACCGCAAGATCTGCAGCGTTTCGTTGCGTCGTCCCGGGGTCAGGCGGTGGACCTGGTTGTGCGTCGTCAGGCCAGTGGTCAGCAAGAGCGGCTTGTCATTCAGCCGCAGGCTGCTCCAGACGGTCTAGGCTATCGTCTGGGTGTCGGCATTGGACCGAGCCTTCAAACGCAGTGGGTTCAATATGGCCCGATACAGGGCATTGAAAGAGGTATTCAACGCACAGCTGAGCTTTCGGTTCTCTCACTGCGGGCGCTCGGTCGAATGGTGACTGGCGATTTATCTTGGAGGCAAATGAGTGGGCCCGT
This sequence comes from Burkholderiaceae bacterium, assembly GCA_023261135.1. Classification (GTDB taxonomy): domain Bacteria; phylum Pseudomonadota; class Gammaproteobacteria; order Burkholderiales; family Burkholderiaceae_A; genus Hahnella. The sequence continues at coordinate 1,448 of JALRJP010000020.1, forward strand.
TGGTATTGCCGGGGCGGCCGGTCAGTCGGCGGAGCTTGGTTTTATTGCGTTTGTGAGTTTTCTGGCGCTTATAAGCATCAGCATTGGGGTGCTGAATCTGCTTCCTATTCCCATGCTCGACGGTGGGCACCTAATGTATTATGCCTTTGAGTTTGTTCGCGGTCAGCCTCTCTCGGCGCAGGCTCAGCAGGCAGGCCAGCGGCTCGGTTTGGTCCTCATTGCTCTGCTCACGAGTCTGGCCTTGGTGAACGACATGTCCCGTTTGTTTGGGTTTTAAAAGGGGTTCCATGGTTTCTTCAGGCTTTTCTATGTCGTCTGCGCCGGCCGTTACGCCCATGACACGTTCGGCGGTTTTCGTTTTAAGTCTTTTTGCGTCGTCCTTTGTTGCGGCGCAGGTTCAGTTGCCCACGCCATCGGCGCCTCCGCAGTCCGACCCTCCTCCCACTGTTGCACCTTCGGTTCCCGAGGGCATCACTATTCAGGACATTCGCATCGAGGGCTTGCAGCGTATTGAGCCTGGAACCGTTTTTTCGTATCTGCCGGTGCGTATCGGCGAGGTGCTCTCCTCAACAACCGCGGCGGAGGCGGTAAGGGCACTCTTTGCCACCGGTTTTTTTCAAGACGTCCGAATCGAAATTGAAGATCGCGTTCTTGTTGTCCTTCTGGAGGAGCGCCCCGCGATTGGTGCTATTGAAATAACAGGTGCCAAAGAGTTCGATGCCGACACGCTTAAGAAGGCGCTTGGGGATGCAGGGCTTTCTGAGGCTCGCATTTTTGACCGTGCTGTGCTTGAGCGGGCAGAGCAAGAACTCAAGCGACAATACCTTGGGCGCGGTAAGTACGACGTTCAGGTGCAGTCCACCGTATCCCCGCTTCCCCGTAACCGTGTGGCTGTTTCTATAGCTATTGATGAGGGCGAAGACGCAAAAATAAAAGAAATTCGCATTGTGGGTGCTAGCGCGTTTTCGGAAGACACGCTGCTTGATGAGTTGACACTATCAACACCCACATGGATGAGTTGGTACACCAAGTCGGACCAATACTCGCGCCAGAAACTCACCGGCGACCTCGAAAGTCTACGTTCCTTTTACTTAAATCGTGGCTATCTTGAATTTGCCATTGATTCGACGCAGGTGTCTCTATCGGCCGATCGTCGAGACGTCTTCATTACGATCGTCGTTAAAGAAGGCGAGAAGTTTAACTTTGGCGAGTTCCAGTTTGTGGGCGATATGCTGGATCAACCCGAGACCTTTAAGGTCCTAAATACCCTAAAGGCAGGAGAGACCTTTTCCAATGAGCGGCTTCAAGAGGTCTTGAAAGCCATGACTGAAAAGCTTGGTGCCTTGGGTTATGCCTTCGGAAATGTCAGCCCCATTCCGAACATCAATCGTGAAACCAAGACGGTTGGTTTTGTCTTTCAGGTCGACCCCGGTCGCCGTGTTTATGTGCGTCGTATCAATATTAGTGGCAACGCAAAAACCCGCGATGAAGTGATTCGGCGAGAGATGCGTCAGTTTGAGGCGTCTTGGTACGACAGTGAACGCATTCGCATCTCACGTAATCGTATTGATCGACTTGGGTACTTCAATGCGGTCGAGGTTGATCGCGAGGCAGTACCGGGTGCGGCCGATCAGGTGGATGTGAATGTCAAGGTTGAAGAGCGACCCCTGGGAAGTCTCACTTTTGGTCTAGGTTATTCAAGTTCCGAGAGCGTTGTCTTGTCAGGTTCCATTAGTCAGCAGAATTTCATGGGCACCGGCACCAACGTATCCCTCGAGGTGAATACAAGCCGTGTAAGTCAGACCTTTGCCATTCGGCATGTCGACCCTTATTTTACCGACGACGGTATTAGCCGTTCATTGGACCTGTACACGCGGACCTTTACTGCGGAGGAGGTCGACTCTCTAGCCAACTACGAGATCGTGTCAACCGGTTTTGGAGTACGTTTTGGTATTCCTTACACGGAAGAGGATCGACTTTTTGTTGGTTTGGCTGTTGAGAATTCCAAGCTTTCAGGAGACCCGGAGTCTGAGAACTGGGCTACGTTCCGAAATGAATTTGGGGATCAGGCAACTGCAGTGCTTGCTTCGTTAGGCTGGTCACGCGACACACGTGATAGCGGGTTGGCACCAACCTCAGGGCGGTATCAGTTTGCTAACCTAGACTATGGAACCCCTGCAGGTGACCTTGAGTATGCTCGGCTGACCTACGGGGACCAGTTTTTTTATCCCCTTAGCAAGAGGGTAACTTTTGCTTTTAATGCAGAGTTGGGTGTAGGACTTGGACTCTTTGGCAAGCCCTATCCGGCCATTAAAAATTTCTACGCAGGCGGTATTGGTTCCGTTCGTGGATTCTCATCGAGTTCGGTAGGTCCAAAGGCATCGAACGGAGATTCGATCGGGGGAACAAAGCGTGTAATTTTTAATACCGAACTCCTTACACCCTTACCCGGTATGGCCCAAGACCGCTCGATTCGTGTCTTTACCTATCTGGATGCCGGAAGTGTCTGGGGCGAAGACGATGACGTCACTCTGTCCGACCTACGGGCATCGGCTGGTGTGGGTTTAAGCTGGTTCTCTCCGGTAGGTCCCTTAAAGCTGAGTTATGGTCAACCTATTAAGAAGCAAGATGGCGATGAGACAGAGTCGTTTCAGTTTCAAATTGGCTCAAGTTTTTAGTGTTTGGTTTGTTTAATGCGCGGAGGTTTTTTAGTGTTAGTTCACAGTCATTCTTTTTTCGCTCGCTCCAATGCATGGTTGCCGAAAGGACTTTTTTTTGTTCTGCTCGGCGCCTCTGTATTCGTCTCAAACTCTGCCTGGGCGCAGGCCAAAATTGGCTTTGTTCGAACTGAAAGGGTTCTGAAAGAGTCGGCACCAGCGCAGGCTGCGCAAAAGAAGTTAGAGACGGAATTTTCAAAGCGCGAGAAAGAGCTCCAAGACTTAGCTAGCCGTCTTCGCGGGTTGTCCGAAAAGCTTGAGCGCGATCTGCCTGTTCTCGCCGAGAAAGACCGCGTCACGCAGCAGCGCGAAATTACTGACATGGAGCGTGATCTGCAGCGCAGGCAGAGGGAGTTTCGCGAGGACCTGAACCAGCGACGTAACGAGGAGCTTGCCGGTGTGGTCGAGCAGGCGAATCAGGCCATTCGAAAGATAGCCGAGTCTGAGAAGTACGACGTGATCTTTCAAGAGGCTGTTTATGCGTCGCCTCGGATCGACATCACAGATAAGGTGCTGCGTGCCCTTGGAACAAAGGCAAGCGGCAAGTAAGCCCTTGTCGCTCTCTGCTGCCGAGCTTTTCTCTCCACTCGGCTTCGAGGTTCAAGGAGACGCCTCTCTGGCGCTCTCGGGGTTTTCAAGCCTTGCCCGGGCGGGTCAGCAAGACTTTAGCTTTTTAGGTAATGCCCGGTACCGCCAGGAACTCGATCTGAGCAGGGCGGGTCTGGTTATTCTGCCTAAGGCGTTGCCCAATAAGCCACCAACGCTTAAAGCCTGGGTGGTCTGCGAGGACCCCTATCTGCTCTTTGCAAAGGCTGCTGGCCTTTTTGTGCAGAAGCGCCAGAGTCTCGTACCGCAGACCTTTGTGCATCCCACCGCGGTCGTCTCGCCGTCCGCTCGGCTTGGAGAGGGCTGTCAGGTGCATGCCCAGGCCGTTATTGAGCAAGATGCCGAGCTTGGCAGTCTCTCGGTTGTGGCAGCAGGGGCGTTTATTGGTCAGGGTGTGCGTATTGGCGCTGCAACCCATATTGGTCCTCGTGGGGTTATTCAGGCGGGAGCTCAATTAGGCGCGCGCTGTCTGGTTCATGCGGGCGCAGTGATCGGTGCAGATGGCTTTGGCTTTGCACGAGATCACGACAAAGTGTGGGTCAAGATCCCCCAGGTGGGTTCCGTTGTTCTTGGCGATGACGTGGAAGTTGGGGCAAATACAACCATCGACCGCGGTACGTTTTCAGACACTCGGCTTGGAAATGGGGTGAAGCTTGATAACCTTATTCAAGTGGCTCACAACGTTGAGATTGGTGACCACACGGCCATAGCCGGCTGTGTTGGCATTGCCGGCAGCGCAAAAATTGGCAGGTTTTGTCAGATTGCAGGTGCTGCCGGTGTTCTTGGACATTTATCCATTGCCGATTTTACGGTGGTTGGCCCCATGACACTGATTCAATCAAGCATTACCGAGGCAGGAACCTATGTGGGTGTTTTTCCCGCAATGGAGCACCGCCGGTGGGCCAAGGCCGCCGCACGCATCAGGCGCGGGGTCTCAGTCAAGAGTGCCGAGGATACAAGTCAGGCGTAAGAGCGAGCGCTATAAGGCCTGAGACGCTTGACTTGGGCATAGCTTAAGATTCACGAACAACCCACCAATTAAATTCACGCAGGCGCTTTTTTCTGGGAGATTGGACGGCATGACTTTATCTGTACAAGAGATTATTAAAACGCTGCCTCATCGGTATCCCTTTTTGCTTGTCGACCGAGTCGAGGAGCTGGTTCCTGGTGAGCGCATCCATGCCTACAAGAATGTCACCATTAACGAGGAGTTTTTTAATGGACATTTCCCGCATTATCCGGTGATGCCTGGCGTACTCATTATTGAGGCCCTTGCACAGGCGGCCGGTGTGCTTTCGTTTAAAACCATGGAGCAGGCGCCCTCCGAGGACTCCGTGATCTTTTTTGTTGGTATTGATGATGCCCGGTTCAAGCGGCCCGTGGTTCCCGGCGATAGGCTTGATCTTTACGTCACGATCGAGCGTTGCGTACGTGGCATCTGGAAATACAAGGCGAAGGCTATGGTTGGCGATCAGCTTGCAGCCGAGGCTAACCTTATGTGTGCCCTGCGGGATATTCCCTCCTCTGAAAAATAGAGCACTAAGGGTTTGACGCAGCCTCTTATTGTGGGTGTCGACGAGGCCGGGCGAGGTCCGTGGGCGGGTCCTGTTACGGCAGCAGCTGTTGTTCTTGGTCCGGATGCCTTTCAAGCCCTAGCGGGACGTGTTCAGGACTCCAAGGCATTAACAGCAAAACGTCGCGAGGCCTTGGTGCCTGTTATTAAAGACCAGGCACTGGGCTGGGGTCTTGGCTGGTCTGATGTGGATGAGATTGACCGTCTAGGAATTTTAAAGGCCACCTTTTTTGCAATGCAAAGGGCGGTACTTGCGCTACTGCAGAATCAGGCCCAGCAGTTGAAGCCTGGCGGTCTTGAGTTTGTTGTCGATGGCAGTCTGCATCCTGCGCGCTATCTTGGTGAAGAGCACTGGCCTTGGAGTACCCGAACCATGGTCAAAGCCGATGCCCAGCAGCCCGAGGTCGCAGCGGCCTCTATTCTTGCAAAAACCGCGCGCGATGCGCATATGGAGTTGCTGGCTCAAAGCCACCCTGGCTTTGGCTTTGAGACGCATGCGGGCTACGGCACAAGGCAACACCAAGAGGCTCTGCAGCGGCTTGGTCCTAGCCCAGTGCATCGCCGCTCTTTTCGGCCGGTACGTGAACTGTTGTAGTTTGTTTCTGGGTCAGTGCGCATGACAGATAACGAATTCTTTGGACTTGGTCTGCGGCAGGTTTCATCAAAAGACAATCCTGAATACCGATATCTTCTCTCGGTGAACGACAAGGCCGATGTCAGGCGTGAAGAAGGCCTGTGCTGGCTTGAAGGGCCACGACTTGTTCAACAATTTCTTCATACCATGGCACTGGCTCAGGAGCCGCCGACAGCACCCTTCCCGTGGGCCTGCGAGACCCTGGTGTTTTCCCAGGACTGGCTGCAGAGCCAGGCCAGGCAATCGGTCTGGAAGCCCTTGTCTTCTTTGGTTACAAGGTTTGCGGATCAGGCTCTTGTACTGCCGGACCGACTCTTCGCAAGACTCGCAGAGACCCATTCCCCGGCCGGTATTGGCCTACTCGTAAAAAGGCAGTTCCTGCGAGCCCCTGAAGAGGTGCTCAACAGCCTTAGCATGGAGGGCGATGGCCTTATTCGTGACGGCGTTCAAGACCCTGGTAACTTAGGCAGCCTTTTGCGAACTGCGGCTGCGGCAGGCCTTCGCTGGGTTGCTGTGACACAAGGGTCTACAGACCCTTTTAGTCCAAAATGCCTTCGAGCAGGCATGGGTGCGCAGTTTATGGTGTCCCTGATTGGGCAACAGGAGCCCGAGACATTGGCTACAGCTTTGCGTGCTAGCGGGGTGGATCTTTTTGCCGCCGACCCGGTTCTCGGAGAGTCTCTTTACTCGGATGCCATCCGTGCGCGTCTTCAAAAACCACTGGTCCTTGCCTGGGTTATGGGTCAGGAGGGTCGGGGCCTTTCGGACTACTGGGAGACGGCGCAAGGCATAAACAAGGTCTTTATTCCACAGAGCAGCCGTATGGAGTCACTTAATGTAGGGGCTGCCGCTGCCATCTGCCTTTTTGAGCGGCGCCGCTGCCTTAATGAGTTTTGAGCTGCGACAAAATGGTTGTGGCAATTTCTTCAATGGACTTGGTGGTTGTGGAAAGCCACTGAATGCTTTCGCGTCGCATCAAAGACTCTGCGGCCGTTACCTCGGCGCGGCAGTTTTCAAGCGCTGCGTATCGAGAGTCAGGCCTGCGCTCTTGGCGAATGTCTGAAAGCCGCATGGGATCAATGGTAAGACCGAAGCACTTGGCCTTGTAGGGAAGAAGGGCGTCCGGAAGCCGGTTGCGCTCGAAGTCTTCGGGTATTAGCGGATAGTTCGCCACTTTAAGGCCGTACTGCATCGATAGGTATAGGCTCGTAGGCGTTTTACCACTGCGTGAGACGCCAATAAGAATGGTGTCAGCATCCGCCAGATTTTTTGAGGACTGGCCATCATCGTGGGCCAAAGAAAAGTTAATGGCCTCAATACGGTTTTTATACGACTCCGAGTCATTGGCATGATGAAAGCGGCCAATGGTGTGGCTGGATTTCACACCCAGTTCGATTTCAAGGGGTTCTACAAAGGTCTTGAACATATCCATATGAACGGCATCTGCGCGCTTAATACGCTCGGCGATCGTCGGGTTCACAAGGGTTGAAAAAACGATGGGCCGGGCTCCGTCGCGCCGCCCTTGTTCTTCGATGACGTTGCAGGCGTTATCCGCTTTGTCCATGGCGTCAACGAAGGGCAGCCGTCGTATGGAGAACCTTAGGCTGTCGAACTGGGCAAGAATGGAGTTTCCGAAGGTTTCTGCGGTGATACCGGTGCCGTCGGAAACGAAAAAGACGGTCCGGCCGCTGGGTGAGGAGCTGGTCATACCCGGTAAAATGCCTCTTAACTGAAAAAATTTCAATTCTTAGGGGTTTCTCATGTCAGATAGTAATAAAGCTGCAGTAAGCCGGCTGGGGGAGCGGCTGGTGGTTCCGTTCCAGGAACTGCGTATGCACGATGTGGATGCGGTAGGCGGTAAGAACGCATCCCTGGGGGAGATGATCAGCCAGCTCGACCAGGCGGGCGTGCGCGTACCCGGAGGCTTTGCCACCACGGCGCATGCTTTTCGGGTTTTCTTGCGCCATGCCAACCTTGGTGAGCGTATTGCCAAGCGGCTTGACGGCCTCAATACCGAGGATGTCCGTGCCTTAGCCGACTGCGGTCGCGAGATTCGCCAGTGGATTGTTGAGACGCCGCTGCCCGCTGAGCTCGAGCAAGAAATTCGGCAGCATTTCGAGACCTTAGTGGGCTCTGAAGGCGCTGGGGTGTCGCTTGCGGTTCGATCATCCGCTACAGCTGAAGACCTGCCTGACGCCTCGTTTGCAGGTCAGCAGGAGACCTATCTGAATGTTGTAGGTATTGACGACGTCCTAGAAAAAATTCGGCATGTTTTTGCATCGCTCTATAACGACCGCGCCATTAGCTATCGCGTTCACAAAGGCTTCACCCATGTCGAGGTGGCCTTGTCGGCTGGCATACAGCGTATGGTGCGCTCTGACACCGGTGCTGCGGGTGTTATGTTTACGCTCGACACCGAATCGGGCTTTGATCAGGTGGTGTTTATCACCAGCTCCTATGGCCTTGGAGAGACCGTAGTGCAGGGTGCTGTCAACCCTGATGAGTTCTATGTCCACAAGCCTATGCTGGAGGCGGGACATTTCCCCGTGATTCGACGTCAAATTGGAAGCAAGCTGATTAAGATGGTGTTTTCCTCCACAGAGGAGCGTCAGTCAAGCAAGGAGGCGGTTAAGACTATTGATGTTCCGGCCGAGGCGCGCAATCGCTATTCGTTAACGAATGACCAGGTCATTGAACTGGCCAGGTACGCCTGCATTATTGAGAAGCATTACGGCCGCCCCATGGACATTGAATGGGGCCTCGATGGTCAGGATAACAAGCTCTTTATTCTTCAGGCTCGTCCCGAAACGGTGAAGTCGCAGCAGTCGACGACTGATGTTCAGCAGCGCTTCAAGCTCAAGGGCCACGGAAACCTTCTTGCGACGGGACGCGCCATTGGGCAGAAAATTGGAGCAGGACCGGTGCGTGTGGTCTCAGGGCCCCACGAAATGGAACGTGTTCAGCCGGGCGATGTTCTTGTGACTGACATGACCGACCCCAACTGGGAGCCGGTGATGAAGCGTGCCTCGGCCATTGTGACCAATCGTGGAGGACGGACCTGCCACGCCGCCATTATTGCGCGCGAGCTGGGTATTCCTGCTGTTGTTGGGTGTGGCGATGCCACGGAGCGGGTTGCCGATGGCACCACGGTCACGGTGTCTTGTGCAGAAGGCGATACGGGCAATATCTACGAGGGGCTCCTTGAGACCGAGGTCAGCGAGGTCGAAACGGGGGAGCTTCCAGATATCCCCGTGAAGATCATGATGAATGTCGGCAATCCGCAGCTTGCCTTCGATTTTCAGTCTCTGCCCAACGAGGGTGTTGGCTTAGCCCGTCTTGAATTTATTATCAATAACAATATTGGTGTGCATCCCAAGGCCATTCTTGATTATCCTCAGGTGGATGCGGAGTTAAAGAACGCCGTTGAGCGTATTGCGCGTGGGCATACCTCGCCTCGCGATTTCTTTATCGATAAGCTCGCCGAGGGGGTTGCCACCATTGCCGCCGCCTTTTGGCCCAAGCCTGTCATTGTGCGTATGTCGGACTTCAAGAGTAACGAGTACCGCAAGCTTATTGGGGGTTCGCGTTACGAACCTGAGGAGGAAAACCCCATGCTCGGTTTTAGGGGGGCTTCGCGATACATTGCCGCCTCGTTTAGGGACTGTTTCGAGATGGAAGTCGAGGCCTTGAAGCGCGTGCGTGAGCAAATGGGTCTTGTTAATGTGGAGATCATGGTTCCTTTTGTGCGTACGCTAACCGAGGCCCGAGAGGTGAATGAACTCTTGGCTGCCCATGGTCTGGCCCGTGGCAGTGGTGCCAATGCAAAGGGGCAGGGTGGCCTTCGTCTCATTATGATGTGCGAGCTGCCATCAAACGCCATTCTTGCCGATGCCTTCCTTGAGTACTTCGACGGCTTCTCGATTGGTTCGAACGATCTGACACAACTGACGCTTGGGCTTGATCGTGACTCAGGGCTTGTTGCTGAGGCTTTCGATGAACGTGATCCCGCTGTGAAGGCGCTGTTAAAGCAGGCAATTCATGCCTGTAACAAGGCGGGCAAATACGTGGGCATATGTGGGCAGGGGCCCTCCGACCATCCCGACTTTGCCGCATGGCTCATGGACGAGGGTATACAGTCGATCTCCTTGAACCCAGACACGGTGGTTGAGACCTGGCAGGGTCTTGCAACGATCAAAGCGCCTGCGGGCTAAAGATAAGGCGCTCGCAAGTTAATTTAGGCCTTCGGTATGGACATCTTCCTTCAACAAATTATTAACGGCCTTGTTCTAGGAAGTGTCTACGCCCTTGTTGCTCTGGGCTACACCATGGTCTATGGCATTTTGCAGCTTATAAACTTCACCCACGGTGAGGTGCTCATGGTGGGTGCCATGGTCAGTCTTACCGTGGTAAGTCTTCTGCAAACGTTTTTCCCAGGTATGGCGCCGTGGGTCATCATGCTTCTTACCCTTATGGCGGCTATTCCTGCATGTATGGCCTTGTCTGCCGCCATTGAACGACTGGCCTACCGACCTCTGCGCAATGCACCCAGGCTAGCGCCGCTTATTACGGCCATTGGCCTGTCGATCGTTCTGCAGACAGTGGCCATGCTGGTCTGGGGACCCAACCCCATGGTCTTCCCTGATCTTCTGCCAACAACCCCTATTGAATGGCAGGGCGCCTTTATCGCGCCGAAACAACTTCTTATTCTGGGTGTCTCTGCGGTGCTCATGGCAGCCTTAATTCTTCTTATTCAATACAGTCGACTGGGTCGTGCCATGCGTGCTGTGTCGGAAAGCCCATCCATGGCCATGCTTATGGGGATCAACCCGGACCGCATCATTGCCCTGACCTTCATGATGGGTGCTGCCTTGGCCGCCGTGGCAGGGCTTTTGGTGGCCATGAACTACAACATTGTTCACTTCACTATGGGTTTTATTCCGGGCTTAAAAGCCTTTACCGCGGCTGTCTTGGGGGGTATTGGTAACGTGCCGGGCGCGGTGCTTGGTGGCTTGTTATTGGGCATTATTGAAAGCCTGGGTGCAGGCTATATTGGCGATATTACCGGTGGCTTTCTAGGCAGTCACTACCAAGACATTTTTGCTTTTGCCGTGCTTATTTTGGTTCTTCTTTTCCGTCCTTCGGGTCTTTTAGGGGAGCGGGTTGCTGACCGGGCTTAGCGACAAGCAAAGGGCTATTGCCGCAACGCTTGTTATTGGCCTTGCGCTCATTGCATTACCTTTTTTTGCAGGGCAGTTTGGCAATGCCTGGATTCGTATTTTGGCCTTCGCACTGCTCTACATCATGCTCGCCTTGGGGCTAAACATTGTCGTGGGCTATGCCGGTCTGCTTGATCTTGGCTATGTGGCTTTTTATGCGGTGGGCGCCTACATGTATGCACTTTTGGCCTCACCGCATTTGTATGAACAGTTCGAATGGATTCGTCAGACGTTTCCCGATGGTCTGCACAGTTCCATCTGGATTGTGGTGCCATTGTCGGCTGCACTTGCAGCACTGTTCGGGGTTTTGCTTGGCTTTCCAGTGCTGCGACTACGCGGAGATTACCTGGCCATTGTGACTCTTGGTTTCGGTGAAATTATTCGCATCTTTCTGAACAATCTGAATGCTCCTATTAATTTAACCAATGGTCCTCAGGGTATAAGCCGCATCGATCCTATTCAGATGAGTGGGCATAGCCTGGGTGACGACCTGGTTATCGGTAGTCTGACTCTGCCTTCGGTTCAGCTTTACTACTATTTATTTTTAGCTTTAACAGTCATTATTATACTAGTCTGTGTGCGCCTTGAGGACTCGCGCGTTGGGCGCGCATGGATGGCTATTCGTGAGGACGAGGTCGCAGCTAAGGCCATGGGCATTAATGCACGCAACATTAAGTTACTTGCGTTTGCCATGGGTGCAAGCTTTGGTGGCGTCTCCGGGGCGATGTTCTCGGCCTTCCAGGGTTTTGTCTCGCCTGAGAGTTTTGTGCTGATGGAAAGCATAGTGATTGTGGCGATGGTGGTATTAGGGGGCATGGGCAATATTGCCGGTGTGGTCCTTGGGGCCGTTCTCTTATACGCCATTCCAGAAGTCCTGCGCCTGACGGCCAAACCCATTCAAGAGTTTCTTTTTGGTCAGGAGTACATAGCCCCCGAGGCCATTCGCATGCTTATGTTTGGTCTGGCCATGGTGGTCATGATGCTTTATAGGCCGCACGGGCTGCTTGGGAAAAAGCGTGTCTGACCAGACTATACTGCTACGCGTGACGGGTGCCTCCAAGTCGTTTGGGGGTCTGAAGGCGCTGTCGGATGTTTCTATTTCCATTGCCCCGCGTGAGATCTATGGCTTGATTGGACCCAATGGAGCGGGTAAGACCACCTTTTTCAATGTTATTACCGGGCTTTATCAGCCCGATGCTGGGCGGTTCGAGCTAGAGGGTCAGCCGTATTCGCCCAAGTCGATTCACGGTGTGGTCGAGGCCGGTATCGCCCGTACCTTTCAGAACATACGGCTCTTTCCTGAAATGACCGTGCTTGAGAACGTCATGGTGGGGCGGCATTGCCGAACGCAGGGGCTGCATGCCGGGGTTCTTGGTGCTGTCTTTCGCTCTGCCTCGTTCCGCGCCATGGAGCAGGGTATTCGTAGTCATTCGCGCGACCTTCTTGCTTATGTGGGCTTGGCTGAGCGGGCGGCCGACATGGCTTCAACGCTTTCTTACGGTGATCAACGCCGTCTTGAAATCGCACGCGCCTTGGCTACCGAGCCCAGGCTTTTGGCACTTGATGAACCGGCCGCCGGCATGAACGCCACCGAAAAGAATGGCCTGCGTGAACTGTTAAGGCGTATTCGTGATGACGGCAGAACCATCTTAATCATTGAGCATGATGTGAAGCTCGTGATGGGCCTGTGCAACCGCGTGACGGTCTTGGATTATGGGAAGGTGATTGCCGCTGGAACACCGCAGAATGTTCGTCAGGACCCCGCCGTGATCGAAGCCTACCTGGGCAGGGCGGCAGCGCAGGAGGCACAGGCATGACGCAGCATTCGCAGGCGCAGTCTAAAGACGTCATGGCCGGGCGGTCTGAGAGTCTGCTGAGCGTCGAGCGCCTGTCTGTGGCCTATGGCGGTATACAGGCTGTACGCACTATTTCCTTTCAGGTGCCTCCGAATAGCCTTGTCGCGCTTATTGGAGCCAATGGCGCAGGTAAGACTTCTATTCTTCGTGCCATTTGTGGTTTAACCAAGAAGTCCTCGGGTGAACTGCGTTACCAGGGTCAGTCCATTACCGAGGTTGCCGCCTCTGAACTGCCCGCTCGTGGCCTTATTCTGGTACCCGAGGGTCGTGGGGTTTTCCGTCGCATGACAGTTCTTGAAAATCTGAAACTCGGCGCCTATTGCCGCGAGGGCTTTGGTACTGCCGGCCTGGCAAAGAGTGAGATTCAGCACGACCTTGAGGAACAGCTTGATGGCTTTCCAAGGTTGCGGGAACGGCTGGGCCAGTTGGCGGGAACACTTTCAGGCGGGGAGCAGCAGATGCTTGCCATTGCAAGAGCGCTCATGGGTCGCCCTCGTTTGTTATTGCTTGACGAGCCGTCTATGGGCCTCTCGCCTATTCTGGTAGATCAGGTTTTTGAAAAGATACAGGCTATTGCCCGCGCTGGCACAACCATTTTGCTGGTGGAGCAAAACGCGCGTATGGCCCTTGAAATTGCCAGTCAGGGCCTGGTGCTGGAGTCAGGCCAGCTGACTTTAAAAGGCTCGGGCAACGATCTTTTGAAAAGTGCCGAGGTACGGGCGGCGTATCTAGGCGAGGAGTGAGACAACCGACCTGGTTAAAGCAACATGGCTTTAACCAGGCGGACTTCAAGGCGTTTTACTGAATGACCTTGACGAGCTCGCGCTGCGGGCCCTTATAGGTGAATAGGGTGAGCGTACCGTTCACAATGTCACCGTTCTTATCAAAGGCAATCGGCCCCGTCACGCCTTCGTATTTAATCTTGGCAAGCTCTGGCAGGTAGGCCTTGGGATCCGAAGAGTTGGCCTTCTTCATGGCCTCAACCATCACCATGGTGGCATCGTAAACATAAGGAGCGTAGAGCTTAACCTCTTCGCCCGTTTCCGATTTAAAACGTGTACGGAAGTCTGCCATTTTCTTTTCAAACTTTCCGACCACACCACCAGCCTCGGCACAGAAGACCTTTGAGCTGCCGACGGAGTCACCGGCAAGCTTGGGTAATTCACTTGTACAGATGCCGTCACCCCCCATGAACTTTGCCTCGATGCCAAGCTGCTTCATTTGACGCAACATGGGGCCGCCCACGGCATCCATGCCACCGAAAAAGACAACATCGGGCTTGCGGCCACGAATGGTGGTAAGAATGGCGCTGAAGTCCGTGGCCTTGTCGGTGGTGTACTGACGAGTAACAATTTTGCCACCGGCCGCCTGAACGCCCTTGGCGAACTCGTCGGCAACACCCTGGCCGTAGGCCGTGCGGTCATCAACAATGGCAATGGCTTTTGCTTTGAGCTCATTCACCGCATAGCGGCCTAATGTACCACCCAGCTGACCGTCGTTAGCCACCACGCGGAAGGCGGTCTTATAGCCCTGAAGGGTGTAACGGGGGTTTGTGGCTGAGGGTGAAATTTGTGGGATGCCCGCTCTGTTGTAAAGGGTCGATGCGGGGATGGTAGTGCCCGAGTTCAAGTGGCCAATAACGCCTGCGACTTTGGCGTCAACCAGCTTTTGAGCGGCAGCGGTTCCCTGCTTAGGGTCAGCCGCGTCATCCTCGGAGAGCAGCTCAAACTTAATCTTTTGGCCGCCAATGGTGAGTCCGGCCTTATTCAGGTCGGCAATGGCAAGTTTTGCTCCGTTCTCGTTGTCTTTTCCAAGGTGAGCAATACCACCGGTCATGGGGGCAACATGGCCAATACGAACAACGGCCTGTGCCCAAGTAACGGTGCTGGAAAACAATGCTGCAACGGCAAGCCCGACAGATGCGGTGCGAAGCTGAACTTTCATGGCAAGGGTCTCCTTTAGAAAATCGTATTCTGCATCAGTCCGTGCGGCCGCGACGCTCGGCAAAGAATTTTTTTAGCAAGGCCGAGGACGTCTCGGCAAGGACCCCCCCGCGAATCTGAGTCTGATGATTAATCCCCGAGAAGCTATAAACGTTGAGGGCGCCGCCTGCTGCACCTGTTTTGGGATCGGACGCACCAAAAATGACCTCATCAAGTCGCGCGTGGAAGATGGCGCCTGAGCACATCAGGCAAGGCTCTAGGGTGACATAGAGCCGGCAGCCAGGGAGCCGGTAGTTGCCCATGGTCTGGGCAGCCTGCCTCAGGGCAATGATCTCGGCATGACCGGTAGGGTCTGCAAGCCCAATAGGGCGGTTCGAGCCCTGCCCAATAAGCACATTGCTTCGTACCACAACAGCCCCCACAGGAACTTCGCCCAGGGCCCAGGCCTGCCGGGCGAGTTCGAGTGCCTGGTCCATCCAGTAGGCGTCAGAGAACCGTGGCTCTTGGGTGCTTTCAGTTACCATTTGGCCATGGTAACCACGAACCTCTTTTTAGGCCAAAGCCGTTAAACCCATGACCCAATCCTTGCGTGCTGCGGTTGTTGGCGTGGGCTACTTAGGACGGTTTCATGCCCAAAAGTACGCCCAACTCTCTGGTGTTGAACTGGTTGCGGTTGTGGATGCCGATGCCGAGCGAGCCCGGTCGGTGGCCGGTGAATTTCAGGCCTGCCAAGGCCTCACCCGGTACCAAGACCTATTCGACGATATTGATCTTGTTAGCGTCGTTGTCCCCACACAACTGCATTTTCAAACCGCTAAGCCCTTTCTTGAGCGGGGCATTCATGTGCTTCTTGAAAAGCCCATGACGGTTACCGTGGACGAGGCTAAGGAACTTAATGCCATTTCGCAGACTACCGGTGCCATTTTGCAAATTGGCCACCTGGAACGCTTTAACCCTGCGCTTATGGCGGTGACCGGGCAGTCCATTTCCCCTTTGTTTATTGAGTCTCATCGGCTTGCACCCTATAAGCCTCGTGGTGCCGACGTGAACGTAGTACTTGATTTAATGATTCACGACGTGGACATTATTTTGAATATGGTGGGTTCTGATATCGGTCGCATTTCCGCAAGCGGTGCAAAGATTCTTTCGGAGACGATCGACATTGCCAACGCGCGTCTTGAGTTTGCGAACGGCTGTGTGGCCAACGTCACCTCAAGCCGCGTCAGTCACAAGACCGAGCGCAAAATGCGAATCTTTGCGCATCAGTCTTATCTCACTATTGATTTTCAGGAGCGCCGTTTTGGTCTGCATCGGCGGGGTGAGCGCGAGCTCTATCCCGGCATACCCGAAATTGTGAGCGAGGAAACCTCCTTTGAGTCGGCCGATGCCTTGCTGACTGAAATTCAGGCCTTTGTTGCAGCGGTTCGTGGCCAGGGGCCCGTGATTGTCTCCGGCCTCGACGGCCAGCGCGCCCTTGAAACGGCTATTCGCATTACCGAGCTGGTGCACGAGGGGCCCACCAGCCTTGACCAACCGCTCGCCCGTTCACTTTAAAAAGGATTCTTCATCTTGATACCCATGGTTGACCTGCGTACGCAGTACCACTCGCTTAAGGCGGACATTGATAAGGCTGTACTCGAGGCGCTGGATGCAACCCAGTTCATTCTCGGCCCGAATGTAAAGCAGTTGGAGCTTGAAGTTGCTCAGAGTCTTGCGGTGCCCCATGTTATAAGTTGTGCTTCGGGTACCGATGCCCTGCATTTGGCGCTTGCAGCGCTTCGGATTGGCCCCGGCGATGAAGTGATTACCACGCCGTTTACTTTTATTGCCACCGCAGAGGCTATTGCCTATGTGGGCGCGACACCTGTCTTTGTTGACATTGATGCCAGGACCTTTAATCTCGATCTGGCTCAGGTGCGAGCGGCCATTACGCCAAAGACCAAGGCTGTTATTGCGGTCCACTTGTTTGGGCAGCCCGCCGATGTCCATGGGCTTATGGAGGCTTGCTGCAAGAGCAATCTGTACCTCATCGAGGACTGCGCGCAATCCTTCGGTGCTTCGGTGGGTGGTAAGCCAACCGGCGGCTTCGGTGTCATGGGCTGCTTTAGTTTTTTCCCAAGTAAGAACTTGGGTGGCTATGGGGATGGTGGAGCGGTTACAACACTGACCGAGGCGCATCAGCAAGAGCTGCTTGCGCTGCGTAATCATGGCAGTCATGTTCGTTATTACCACGATGTGATTGGCTACAACAGCCGGCTCGACGAACTGCAGGCCGCTATTCTTCGCGTTAAGCTTCAACATATTGAGCGTTTCAATACAGAGCGCCGGCGCGTAGCGCATCGCTACAACGAGAAGCTTGAGGGTCTAGGTATTCAGACACCCTTTGAAGACGGTATTGGTCGGCATGTCTTTCATCAGTACACCGTTCTTACCGACCATCGCGAGAAGATCTCAGCGCATTTGGCTGAAAAGAAGATTGCCAGTGCGGTCTATTACCCTGTTCCCCTGCACCGACAGAAGGCCTTCGGTGAGCGCTACACGGGTGTCAACCTTCCCGTGGCCGAGTCGGTCAGCCAACGCTGCCTGTCTCTGCCGATTTACCCTGAAATGACCAATGATCAGGTCGACGAGGTGGCCGCAGCGGTTCGGGATGCACTTCGGTCGTAAGTTTCGGTTCTTTTTTGGTGATGCATGCCCGTGAATCAGCATAAGGGCATAACCCTTTCAGGGCAGGAAAAGCCAGCGGTTCGTGTTGCATTGGTGGCGGGTGAGGCATCCGGTGACCGGCTTGCCGCCGATCTTGTTCGTTCGGTGCAAGACAAGCATCAAGGTGTTACGTTTTTTGGTATGGGCGGACAGGCCATGCGTTCGGCAGGCGTGCGCATTGACCAAGACTTCGCAGGACTTTCCGTGGTGGGTATTCTCGAAGCCCTCTGGCATTACCGCCGACTTCGTGCAGTGCTCGAAGGCATGAAACGGCTTATTTCCAAGGAGCGGCCCGATCTTCTCGTTCTTGTGGACTACGCGGAGTTCAATCTTCGGCTTGCCGAGTTTGCTAAGTCCATTGGACTTAAGGTCCTGTTCTACGTGAGCCCTCAAATCTGGGCTTGGCGGCCTAGCCGTATTCACCGCATGGTGGGGCGTATTGATGGCATGGCGGTCTTATTTCCTTTCGAGGTGTCCTATTACCAGGCGGTGGGTATTCCGGTTCGTTACGTCGGAAATCCACTGCTCGATGATGTAAAGCCCTCAGCCGATGTTCCTGCCCTTAGGGCCTCCTTCGGCTTAGTAACCGACAATAAGAATGAGTCGCTGCTTGGACTTTTTCCCGGCTCACGCGAATCGGAATGGCGAAGACACATGCCCTTGTTGATACCAGTCGCTCAGGAGCTTGCCAAACACGGTGTGAAGTCGGTGGTGTCAGTCGCCCCGACACTTGCCATTGATCTTCAGGAGCAGGCAGAGCGCTACCCCACTATCCACTGGATCAAAGGCAGGTCCATTGACTTAATGGCGAGCTGTGATGCCTTGGTAGTGGCCTCTGGCACAGCCACCCTTGAGGCAGGACTTCTTCAGCGTCCTATGGTTGTGGTGTACAGGTTGTCTTGGCTTAGCTATAGGCTTTTGCGGGTCTTTGTTCGTGTGAAGGACATCGCGCTGGTTAATATTGTGGCGGGTCATCGTGTCGTTCAGGAGCTTGTGCAGTCTGACTTCACAGTGACTAGGGTCAAGGCAGAGACCAAGCGTCTCTTGTTTGATTCATCCTACAAAGAAAAAATGGTTCAGGAGCTTGCGGCTGTCCGCCAGAGCCTTGGGCAGGGCGGTGCTTCGGACCGGCTTGCTGACTGGGTGCTCGAGCTTACTCAGCCGCAGCGCGACCCGTCCTGATAATGCCGCGCCTACTGGCCTGAATGAACGAGACAAAGGCATCGACTTCGGCAAACTTGGTTCGCAAATTGACGACTTCCGCGTCGTCCATGCTCTGCCCACGTCGATGCACCAAAAGCCGGAAGGAACGCTCAAGTCCTTTAATAACGTCATCGCTCATGCCACGTCGCTGCAAGCCAACCTTATTAATACCAATGGCTCGCGCATAGTTACCCGTGGCGAGGGTGAAGGGCGTGAGGTCTCGGTTTAAGGCGGCCCCCATACTGGTGTAGGCATGAGCGCCCACGCGGCAAAACTGATGAACAAGAGTAAAACCACCAAGCGTGACCCCGTCTTCAATTTGAACATGGCCTGCCAGCGAGGCGTTATTCGCAAAGATGACATGGCTACCCACTTTGCAGTCGTGTGCAATATGGCAATACGCCATAATGAGGTTATGGTCCCCAATGCGCGTTACACCGCCACCACGAACGGTTCCTCGGTGAAGCGTAGCCGATTCACGAATAACGTTGTGATGGCCAATAACAAGTTCGGTGGGCTCGTCTTTGTAGCTCAGGTCCTGAGGAGGCTGACCCAGGCTCACGAAGGGGTAAATTCGGCAATTCTCGCCAATGGTGCAGGGGCCAGCAATGACAGCATGCGATGCTACCCAGCTGCCCCTTCCAATAGTGACATGGGGACCGATAACCGCAAAGGCATCTACCTTAACGTCGTCGGCAAGTCTGGCCTGGTCGGATACTTGGGCAAGAGGGTGAATCATTGCGTACTCTGAAATTGAACGCTCGATCATACCTTAGGCCCCAGGCCTAACCGCAGTCCTATGGCGCACGGTTTTATTAACTCAGTGGTGAAAGGGGCCTTAGTGCTTGGCCGCCTTTACTCGTATCTGCCTCGTGGTCTTCAGCATGCGCTTGCCTACCCCTTAGGCGGTCTTCTTTATGTCTTAGCCGCACCGCGACGTCGGGTGGTCGCGACGAACCTTAGCCTTTGCTTTCCACACCTTTTGGATTCTGAGCGTGACGAAGTCGCACGCCGTTTTTTTCGTAATGTTGCTCGAGCGTTTATGGATCTTTTT
>JALRJP010000210.1 GCA_023261135.1 Burkholderiaceae bacterium
AACAACCGCCTGTCTAAACTGATTACTCTCAAAGAGAGACGGATCGGTATTGGCATCAGTCATTTGTTGGCGAATGATATCTTCTGTTCTTTGATACTGCTGAAGGGAGAGTTCTTGGCCATTTACTTTTGCCACATAATTATTGGTGGTGATTGAACTTAGGTATGAATCAATACCAAAAAGTGCAAAAGGGATAATGATAATGACAAGGATAACCTTGGCTAATTTAGAATCTTTAGAATTTCTTATTTTTTCAAGCATAATAAAAATTTAACTAACTTTTATAAAAGACCCTTTTTATAGGCTTTGGTTCTCATTAAAAAAAGGCGAATAACGTATTCGCCTAAGAATGGCGGAGTGGACGGGACTCGAACCCGCGACCCCCGGCGTGACAGGCCGGTATTCTAACCAACTGAACTACCACTCCATTTCGTGGTGGGTGCTGCAGGGATCGAACCTGCGACCCTCGCCTTGTAAGGGCGATGCTCTCCCAGCTGAGCTAAGCACCCGAAATTTCAGGAGCGGTTAATTTACAGCATCCTTGAAAGCTTTACCAGCTTTAAATTTAGGTGACTTAGATGCTTTGATTTGAATCTCTTCACCAGTCTTTGGATTACGACCTTTACGTGCCGCACGCTCGCTCAATGCGAAAGTACCGAAACCGATAATTGATACAGTGTCGTTAGATTTTACTGCACCGGTGATCGCATCAATCATACCGTCCAATGCACGACCTGCTGCTGCTTTTGAGATATCTGCTGCTTCAGCCATTGCATCGATCAGTTCTGTTTTATTCATTATTGGATCTCCCCTTTGGTGATAATCGACCGAACTAAATCTCGATCGTAAAAATACTTATTGAAACGAAATTTCCCAGCTCCAATCTGCTTATTTTACTCTAATAGACTG
>JALRJP010000211.1 GCA_023261135.1 Burkholderiaceae bacterium
AAGCTGAGGAAGCAGAAGGCTTGATGCCAGATGGTGCAGTGATCATTGCAGCGATTACTTCATGTACCAATACATCAAACCCTCGTAACGTGGTTGCCGCAGGCTTGGTGGCTAAAAAAGCTAATGAGTTAGGTTTGATTCGTAAGCCTTGGGTTAAATCTTCTTTTGCGCCTGGTTCTAAAGTTGCAAAGCTGTATCTCGAAGAGTCAGGTTTGTTACCTGAACTGGAAAAGATGGGCTTTGGCATCGTGGCTTATGCTTGTACGACATGTAACGGCATGAGTGGCGCGTTGGATCCAAAGATTCAACAAGAGATCATTGATCGTGATCTCTACGCAACGGCCGTGTTATCCGGTAACCGTAACTTCGATGGCCGTATTCATCCCTATGCGAAGCAAGCATTTCTTGCATCGCCACCACTTGTTGTCGCGTATGCCATCGCAGGCACGATGCGTTTTGATATTGAGAACGATGTTCTTGGTAAAGATGCGAGTGGTAACGAGATTCGTCTGCAAGATATTTGGCCATCAGATGAAGAGATTGATGCGATCGTTTCTGAGTTTGTTAAGCCAGAACAGTTCCGTGCGATCTACGAGCCAATGTTTGATCTCGGTGCTATCGAAGAGGCGAAGAGCCCCCTTTATGATTGGCGTGAGATGAGTACCTACATCCGCCGTCCTCCTTATTGGGAAGGTGCGCTAGCCGGTGAACGTACGATGAAAGATATGCGTCCTTTGGCAGTCTTGGGTGACAACATCACAACCGACCACTTGTCACCATCGAATGCGATCTTGGCAAGTTCTGCAGCTGGCGAGTATTTAGCCAAGATGGGTCTGCCAGAAGAAGACTTCAATTCCTATGCAACCCACCGTGGCGACCACTTGACCGCACAGCG
>JALRJP010000212.1 GCA_023261135.1 Burkholderiaceae bacterium
CTCCTTGTAATGAATGAAACCGTGTTGATACCGCTCTGAAACCATACACCAAGCCACTAGCTAAGGTTCACTAAGTCCTTCATAGCAGCCTGAACGCCTCCTTCTTTGATAGGAACTCCATTAACTTGGAGTGCCATCTCGACGCCACCTAAGGTGCCAAGTAAAGACAGGTCATTGAAGTCGCCCAGGTGCCCAATTCGGAATACCCAGCCTGCCAGCTTCGAGAGGCCTGTTCCTAAAGACATATTGAACCGCTCAAGCGCTGTGCGCCGGAACGCATCGGCATCGTAGTAACTACCGTCAGGCTTCTTCGGCATGACGACCGCTGTAACAACTGGGCTGTAGCCCTTAGGGTTCTGACAGAGCACCTCGAGCCCCCAGGCCTCGACCGCGGCCCGAGTTGCCTTGGCATGACGAATGTGACGCTTGAAAACATTATCGAGACCCTCTTCGTAAAGCATGTCGAGCGCCTCGGCCAGCCCGTAAAGTAAATTCGTGGAGGGCGTGCTTGGCCAAAACCCCTTCTCGTTGGCAGCAAGAATCTCGTCCCATGCCCAGTATGACTTCGGCATGGTGGAAGAGCGGCTTGCCTGTATGGCTTTGTCACTGACTGCATTAAAAGCAATACCAGGAGGCAGCATGAGACCTTTTTGTGAACCGGACACCGTCACGTCGACGCCCCAGGCATCGTGCTGAAAATCAACAGAACCCAGAGAAGAGATGGTGTCGACCAGAAGCAGCGCCGGGTGCTTGGCGTTATCGAGCGCAGCCCTAACCGCTGGTATATCGGCGGTAAGCCCGGTGGAGGTCTCGTTGTGGACAACGCACACGGCTTTAATGGAATGCGAGGTGTCTTGTTGAAGCCGCTCTTCAATTCGATTCGCATCAACGCCTT
>JALRJP010000213.1 GCA_023261135.1 Burkholderiaceae bacterium
CAATCGTTAAAAAACTTTAATGCATGATATCCTGAAAGTGTTTAGGGCAAGTACACTTTAATTAATCGTAAACATTGTTCTAATCTTTAAATTTATATCCTACTTACTAATTTATTTTATTAAGTCCTAAATTTAATCAACTTTAAATATTTATAGGAAATTTATGCCTTCAGGTATCGTGAAATGGTTCAATGCAGAAAAAGGATTTGGCTTTATTATGCCAAATGATGGGACTAAAGATTTATTTGTTCATTTTTCTGAATTTAAAAATCCCTCAATGACTAAAACATCATTAATTGAAAATGATAAAGTTAATTATGAAATTGGTGATGGTCAAAAAGGGCCTCAAGCAATTAACGTTAAAGTTGAAAAATAATTAGTTTTTCTAATTTGAAATTGTGGCGCCCTCGACAGGAGTCGAACCTGTGACCCTCCCCTTAGGAGGGGGATGCTCTATCCACTGAGCTACGAGGGCAAAGATAGAACATTCTAACTTTTTTAGTAATTTATTTAAAATCAAATAGAATGCTCAAATGATTCTTAAAAAAATATCAAATCTTTTAGATAGCGCCTACAAAAAAACAATTCAGCTCTCTAAGCATCGTCATGCAGAAAAATATTTAGGCATTATAAGTTTCGCAGAGTCTTCTTTTTTTCCGATTCCGCCTGATGTCATGCTACTACCTATGTGTTTAGCCAATCCTTTAAGAGCTTACTGGTATGCTTTTATAACCACCCTAACATCCGTTTTAGGGGGTCTATTTGGTTATCTAATAGGTAAATTTGCTTTTGATTTAATTGAGCCACACCTAATCAATTCTCATTATTATGAGTCTTACAATCACGCGGTCGCTTGGTTTAATGAATGGGGTTTTTGGGCAATTTTTGTG
>JALRJP010000214.1 GCA_023261135.1 Burkholderiaceae bacterium
TGGCGTGCATTACCGCTATTGCAGATTTAAAAGAGCCTGTTGAGGTTCGCCCATTCCCAGGTCGACCCATCATCCGTGACTTGGTTGTCGATATGAGTCAGTTCTATCAGCAATACAAAGCAGTTGATCCATGGTTGGTGCGTGAAGATCCAATGCCTGAGCAAGAGATTCTTCAATCGCCTGAAGATCGCGATAAGTTGGATGGTTTGTACGAGTGCATTATGTGTGGTTGTTGTTCAACCTCATGTCCATCGTTCTGGTGGAACCCTGAGAAGTTCCATGGTCCACAGGCCTTGTTAAGCGCATGGCGCTTCTTGGCAGATAGTCGTGACCAAGCGACTGATGAGCGTTTGGATAAGCTTGAAGGCCCTTACAAGCTGTTCCGTTGCCACACCATCATGAACTGCGTTGAGGTTTGTCCAAAAGGCTTGAATCCGACGCAAGCGATCGGCAACATCAAGAATTTGATGTTGAAGAAAGCAATCTAAGTGGACAATGATATTGAGCGTCTCCGCTGGCAGTGCCGGCGGGGACTGTTAGAACTCGACTACCTCTTCGCTGACTATCTCGATCAGCAATATGCCAAGGCTTCCGCTGATGAACAGGCGGCTTTTCGCGCCTTGCTCGATCAACAAGACCCTGATTTGCAGCATTGGTTGATTAATACCGATGAGCTGCCTCCTGAGCCAGAAATGGCAACCCTCGTTAAGAAACTGAGACAACGTTAAATGCCAACTTATCGTATTGCGGTCATACCGGGTGATGGCATTGGCACTGAAGTGATGCCTGAAGGTTTGCGTGCTTTAGAAGCGGTAGCAAAAAAGTTTGATCTCACGCTGCAGTTTGACCATTTTGATTTTTCATCATGCGATTACTACAAGCGT
>JALRJP010000215.1 GCA_023261135.1 Burkholderiaceae bacterium
AAGTTTTTATTAAGGATTATTATTTCTGTTGAAAGCTGATTGAAGGCTCGAAAATGTCTATCCATATTTTAATGAAAGCAGCCCCAAGAAGAGGGGGGGGCAGGGGCTGCTTTACGTTGTTACTTAGTTAAAGTCCCCACTATATGTGCAATAATTTTATAAGGGTCTGCATTAGAAGCGGGGCGTCTATCTTCTAGATAACCGTTCCAATTATGCTCGACTGTATAGACGGGAATCCTAATGCTAGCCCCTCTATCACTTACACCGTATGAAAATTTATCAATGCTTTGAGTTTCATGAAGACCGGTTAGACGTTTATGATTATCAGAGCCATAACAAGCAATACCTTCCTCATGAACTGCTCCAAGTTTTTCACACATTGAATTAAAAAGTTCTTCTGAACCATTTGATCTCATTGCCTCATTGGAGAAATTGGTGTGCATTCCTGAGCCATTCCAATCTCCAGTTTTTGGTTTTGGATGAATATTTACCCCTACACCAAATTCTTCAGCAATTTTGTAAAGCAAATATCGGCTAACCCACAAATCATCTGCAGCTTTAATGCCTTTACCAAAACACTGATATTCCCATTGACCCAAAGCTACCTCAGCATTTGTTCCTGTTAGAGTAATACCAACATCTAGGCATGCTTGCAAATGAGCATCAGAAACTTCTCTTCCAATAACGTTTCTTGAACCTACAGCACAATAGTATTCACCTTGTGGTCTTGGCTCACCGTTTTCCCATCCAAGCGGTTCACCAGTTTCTGGATCAGTCAAGAAGAACTCTTGCTCAAAACCAAACCACCACTCATCGGTTACAACTTCCGCTGCAGCAGCCCTAAAATTTGAAGGGTGAGTAGTGTGGTCTGAAGATTGCACTT
>JALRJP010000216.1 GCA_023261135.1 Burkholderiaceae bacterium
ATGTAATCGCGGTCACGAACAAATAGGTTATGAGCACGCAGCGCAGCGAGAACGTGATGCAGTAGTGTTAGGTTTGCTGCAGAGTAGAGGCTATCACCCTCAGTCAGAAGACCCGCTTCGATCAGCATCTCCTCTACTTTTTCGTGACCGGCTTCAGTCAATTCAACAGTACGGTTCTTCTCATCGACATGGAAGTGCTCTTCAATAACTTGAGACTCATCTTTGACATCAATCTCACCCTCAAACTGAGTCAGGTGTGGAATCAATGTATTGATAGCGAGGTAGGTTTCAGAGCTGTCTTCAGCTGGACCTGAGATAATCAGCGGGGTACGTGCTTCATCGATAAGGATTGAGTCAACCTCATCGACTACAGCAAAGTTAAAGTCACGCTGTACTTTGTCAGCCAAGCTAAAGGCCATGTTGTCACGTAGGTAGTCAAAGCCAAACTCGTTGTTGGTACCGTAAGTGATGTCACAGGCGTAGGCTGCACGTTTCTCTTCACCGTTTTGGTTTGATACCACCACACCTACTGATAGACCTAGTGCTTCATAGAGGGGACGCATCCACTCGGCGTCACGACTTGCCAGGTAATCGTTGACGGTAACAACGTGAACACCATCACCTGGGATCGCGTTCAAATAAACAGCAAGGGTTGCTACCAGCGTTTTACCCTCACCGGTGCGCATCTCAGCTACTTTGCCGTCATGCAGTGTCATACCACCAATCATCTGCACATCGAAATGGCGCATCCCCATGACACGTTTAGATGCTTCACGACAGGTTGCAAAGGCTTCAGGAAGAAGCTGCTCCAACGACTCACCATTCTCATGGCGCTCACGGTACTCAAGCGTCTTTGCTTTGAGTTCGTCATCACTTAA
>JALRJP010000217.1 GCA_023261135.1 Burkholderiaceae bacterium
GGTTCTTCTCCACGGTCGAGCTGGTCAACGCCCTGGAGCTGGAGAAGGCGCAAAACAAGACGGGCCAGATGGCCTACAGGCTGATGTACGTGGACATGGTGATCCTGGATGAGATGGGCTATCTGCCATTCACCCAGTCCGGTGGGGCACTGCTGTTTCACTTGCTCTCCAAGCTGTACGAGCGCACCAGCGTGGTGATCACAACCAACCTGAACTTCTCGGAATGGAGCAATGTGTTTGGGGATGCCAAGATGACCACGGCCCTGCTGGACCGGCTGACGCATCACTGCCACATCGTGGAGACCGGCAATGAGAGTTGGCGGTTCAAGCATTCAACGGCAGCCGCCACACCCACCAAACCTCAGCGGGCAAAAGCCCAGAAAGGAGAAGCCAAAGCCCCAGAGCAGATAGACTTATCCACAACCAACTGAACAAAACTTCCCTAAAACCAGTGGCTCAATATTCAACGTGAACACTGGCTCAGTTTGGCTGATGAATCAACAGTTTCGCAAAAATTCGTTGAACAGGTGCTGCGCCGTCAAGCTGAGTCGATGGCATCGAACGAAATTCGTTATGGCTGGACTCTGGAGAGTTTTCAGCAAGACGACGCAGGCGTTCTCGCAACTGTTCGACAAACCGAGGGTGGGCAGCCGCAGCAAGTGAAGGCGAACTTTCTGATCGGAGCAGACGGCGCCCGCAGCTTTGTTCGTCGAGAACTCGGCATCGAGTGGGGAGGGGTTACGGGAATTCAACGAGAGTTCATGGGCGGAAAGATGTTCGCCATCTATCTCCGAGCACCAACGTTTCTCAACGTGCTGCGCCATTCAAAGGCCTGGATGTACGTCGCGGTGAATAACCAGCGGCGCTCCTTCATGGCC
>JALRJP010000218.1 GCA_023261135.1 Burkholderiaceae bacterium
GGTAACGTAGGTTGTATGGTAAATGGTGCAGGTCTTGCGATGGCTACTATGGACATCATCAAGATGGCAGGCGGTAACCCAGCAAACTTCCTCGATGTAGGTGGTACTGCGGATGCAGCACGTGTTGAGCAAGCATTCCGAATCATTCTTCGTGATGAGAACGTAAAGGCAATCTTAGTGAACATCTTCGGTGGTATCGTACGTTGTGACCGCGTAGCACAGGGTGTTGTTGATGCATACAAGAACATGGGCAATATTAATGTGCCAATTATTGTACGTCTTCAAGGAACGAACGCTGAAGAAGCGAAGAAATTGATCGACGAAAGTGGACTAGAAGTACATAGCGCCATTGCATTGCAGGAAGCGGCTGACTTGGTTCAAGAGTTGGTATAAGTCCAAAGAGATAATCTTAAATTAGCCCCGAGCACCAATGCTCGGGGTTTTTTATGTCCGTAAATTTTGTTTTAGAGTGGAGCGCCACATTGTTGAGTCTCGCCTTTCTTGTAGGCTTGATTCAGCGAAAAGTTTGGGCATGGCCGGCCGGTATCGTAGGCAGTGCACTTTCCGTAGCGCTATTCCTTCGTATCGGCCTCTATGCGGAAATGGGGCTATACACAGTCTATGTAATAATGGGCTTTTACGGCTGGACCCAGTGGAGCGCCCATGCTTCGTCGGATCAAGTTGATTTAGTCAATCTCCACCCGAAAATACAGCGTCTAGCGTGGTTAGGACTCCCCATGGCAGCGCTTTTGGGATGGTCGCTCAACCAACTTCCTGGCGTGAGTTACGCGTATTTTGATGCTTTGACTACGGTCTTTGGATTGTGGGCGACGTGGCAAGAAACCCGCCGTATTCGCACCGCTTTTCATTAC
>JALRJP010000219.1 GCA_023261135.1 Burkholderiaceae bacterium
AGGTTTTTACAATGAGGTACAAATTGTAGCAACAGTGATGTCATCAGACAGTGAAATTGATTCAGATATCCCCTCCATTATTGGTGCATCAGCGGCGTTGGCGATTTCAGGAATTCCTTTCTATGGTCCGATTGGTGCCTCGAGGGTAGGATATATTGATGATAAATTCGTTATTAATCCAACAAAAACACAGCTTGAAAATAGTGATTTAGATCTAGTTGTTGCGGGCAATGATACAGCTGTTTTAATGGTGGAGTCAGAGGCAAAAGAATTGCCTGAAAAAGTAATGTTAGATGCTGTCCTTGAAGGACATAAAGCTATGCAGCCAGTCATTAAGATGATTAATGATTTAGCAAAAGATGCAGCTAAAGACCCATGGGACTGGGCTCCTGCTGAGACAAATAAAGACATCGTTTCTAAAGTTGAAAAAATTGCACTCAAAGATTTAGAAAAAGCTTTTTTAATTAAATCTAAAAGTGAACGATCAGATAAGCTCTCTGAAATTAAAGACAAGGTTATGGATGAGCTTGTAACCGAAGATATGCCAATTGCTGACATTAATGTTATAAAAAATGAATTCTTTAATCTAGAAGCAAAAATTGTTAGAAACCGAATCCTGGATGGAGAGCCAAGAATTGATGGGCGAGACACCAGGACAGTTCGACCGATTGAAATAAGAACAGGTGTTTTACCACGGGTACATGGATCTGCCTTGTTTACGCGAGGTGAAACCCAAGCACTTGTTGTGTCGACTTTAGGTACTAATAAAGATGAACAGATCATTGATGCACTTCAAGGAGAATATAAAGAACGTTTCATGTTTCATTATAATTTCCCTCCTTTCGCAACTGGTGAATGTGGTCGTGTT
>JALRJP010000021.1 GCA_023261135.1 Burkholderiaceae bacterium
GTCTCAGCTTCTGAGCTGCCTGCCTCGATTTTCAAGGCCTATGACATTCGTGGCGTGGTGGGCCAGACGCTCACCGAGCCTGTGGTGCATGCCATTGGTCAGGCGCTCGGGCTTCTTATTCGCCAAAAGGGCCTGCAGCGCTGTGTCGTCGGTCGTGATGGCCGTTTGTCGGGGTCTATGCTTGAAGAAGCCTTGTGCAGGGGGTTGTTGTCGACGGGTGTTTCAGTGGTTCGTATTGGCCAGGTGCCCACACCGGTCGTGTATTTTGCTACGCACCTGCTTGAGACGGGCACGGGTGTGGCCATTACGGGCAGCCATAACCCGCCCGACTACAACGGCCTGAAGATGATGGTTGCGGGCACCACGCTTTCGGGCGAGGCTATACAGGGGCTTTATCGTTCCATTGCCTCGGGCGAGGCGGCCGAGGCAGCCAAGGCAGCCCAAATGATGCAGGCCAACGCAGGTGCCGCGATGGCACAGGTGACTGACACAACCCGAGACTGCCAGGCCGACTACCTTCAACGCATTGCCTCCGACGTCACCCTGAAGCGGTCTCTGCGAGTGGCTGTTGACGCCGGCAATGGCGTGGCCGGTGCACTTGGCCCTGCGCTACTACGTCAACTCGGTTGCGATGTCACCGAGCTTTTTTGCGAGGTCGATGGCCACTTTCCCAACCATCACCCCGACCCTGCCGACCCCCACAACCTTGAAGACCTCATTCGCACAGTGGCTGAGAAGGACCTGGACCTTGGCCTTGCCTTTGACGGCGATGGCGATCGCCTTGGTGTGGTGACACGACGTGGCGAAATTATCTGGCCCGATCGACAACTCATGCTCTACGCACAGAATGTTCTTGCAGCCCGCCCCGGCAGCGAAATTATTTTTGATGTGAAGTGCAGCAGGCTGCTCAGCCGCTTTATTGCTGAGCATGGCGGTAGGCCCACCATGTGGAAGACAGGACATTCCCTGATCAAAGCCAAGCTTAAAGAAACGGGTGCACCCCTTGCTGGCGAGATGAGCGGCCACTGTTTCTTTAACGACCGTTGGTATGGCTTTGATGACGGCCTTTACACTGCGGCTCGATTACTCGAAATTCTCTCTGCCTACTCGGGTCATCCCAGCGAAATGCTTGAGAGCCTGCCGAACTCCTCGAGCACGCCCGAGCTTCAGGTGCGAACCGCCGAGGGTGAGAACCATGCCGTTGTCGAGCGACTCGCCCAGCAAGGTATTTTTACTTCGGCAACAGAGAAAATTTTTATTGACGGTGTTCGAGTGGAGTATGCCGATGGCTTTGGTCTTGCTCGCGCCTCGAACACCACTCCGGTTGTGGTCTTGCGGTTTGAGGCCGACACCCCGGCCGCACTCGACCGTATTCAGGCCGAGTTTCGTCAGGCCTTTGAGGGCGTGATGCCGGGCGTCAGTCTTCCTTTTTAATTTGTCGGCACCATGCCCGTAGGCCCTTTATTGCCCGAGACCTCCATTCCTAGGCCTCAGGCAAGGCCTGAGGAGCAATGGAAGGAGCGGCTTGCTCGGCTCGTCTACAGCGCGGCTTTTATTGGGCTTCTTCCTGCTATTGGCGTGCGGCTTTTTTATAGAAGCCTTGCCCAGCCCGCTTATCGCCGTGGATGGCCAGAGCGCTTTCTAGGCAAGCCGCCGCAACGGCTTTTGCTAACCCCTGCGAGTCCGCGCGATACCTCTCATGGGCCTGAGCCAAGGCTTTGGCTGCATGCCGTGTCTGTCGGCGAGACGCGCGCCGCCGCACCCCTTATTCGGGCATGGCTTGCACGTCATCCTGGAGGCAGGGTGTTTCTTACCCAGACAACACCCACGGGTCGCCAGACTGCCCAAACGCTTTTTGAAGACCTGCTTGGGGCACGTGTCTTTCTTGCCTACTGCCCACTGGATTTCCCGTGGGCCGTTGGGCGTTTTATTCGCACCCTGCAGCCTGATCTTTTGGTGCTTATGGAGACCGAGCTCTGGCCAAATTTGCTTGCCTCGTGCCGATCCCACCGAGTGCCTGTGGCATTGGTGAATGCACGATTGTCCGAGCGATCATTTAGGGCGTTTCGGCGCTTGGCCTGGCTTTCCAGGCCCGCCTTGGCAGGGCTTGCTGTTGTTCTTCCGCAGTCCCAGGCCGACGCCCAACGCTTCGAGGCGGCAGGTAGCAGTGCTCTTGGCCCTGTGGCGGGCAGCCTAAAGTTCGACGTCAGGCTTGATCAGCAACAAATCGCCATGGGCCAGACCTGGCGTCGTTGCTGGTCACACCGTCAGGTCTGGCTCGCCATGAGTACGCGTGATGATGAAGAGCAGGCCCTCTTCGAGGCCTTCTCTCGCCAACAACCTCATGGGGTTTTACTTGTTGTTGTACCTCGACATCCCGAGCGATTTAACCGGGTGGAGAGTCTCGCAGCAGGCTTTGGACTGCGTCGTTGCCGCCGAAGTCAGCTGCCTGAAACGCTTGATTTCGACATGCAGGTTTTGATTGGCGATAGCCTTGGAGAGATGCAGGCCTTTGTTGCAGCCAGCGACCTTTGCCTTATTGGTGGCAGCCTTTTGCCTTTGGGTGGGCAGAACCCCATTGAAGCCTGCGCACAAGGTCGCCCCGTTTTTTTGGGGCCATACATGTTCAATTTCCAGACCCTCGCGCAGGAACTACGGGAGAGCGGCGCAGGATTTGAGGTGGATTCTGCCCAGGCTTTTGTGCAAGAGGCTTATGCCCTTGGCCGTTCCGTGCCCCGACTTAAGGCCTGTGCTGAAAAGGCCCAGCACTTTGTACAGGTGCGGCAAGGCGCCACGCAGACAACGCTTAACGCCCTTGACGCCCTGATTTCAAAATAAGGTCGCTCATGGCCTGAAGGTTTGCAAGCTGCAACTGACCGGTTGCAGCCTGAAGCTCAAGGCTGGCTAAGAGCGTGTCATAGCGCGCTTGAAAGAGGTCGCGTTGGGCAGCAAAGAGCTGTTGCTGGGCATTTAAGACGTCAATGTTTGTGCCCACCCCAACCTCATAGCCCAGCCGGTTTGATGCAAGCGCAAGCTTGCTTGAGGTTTCTGCTGCTTCAAGCGCTGCCACCTTAGCTAGCCCTGCTGTGACATTCAGGAAGGCCGAGCGCGCAGCCTGTTCTGCAGCAAGCTGGGCGAATTCAGCCTTATGCCCCGCTTCTTCAGCAGCAGCTTGAGCTTCACGGATGGCAGCACGCGATACGGCCTGCCAGAGTGGGACTGAAAGCTCAACGCCAACCGTGTTGCTGCGAACGTCTTGGCCAGGCGCAGTGGACTCCCAGCTTCGCCCGTGACTAAGCTGCAGCCCGAGGCTCGGAAGGTCTGCACCACGAGCCTTTTCAACGGCCTCGCGCGCAGCTTTGGCAGTGGCCTGGGCCTGCAACACCGTAGGGCTTGCACGCAGCGCTTTTTGTATCCAGGCCTCAATATTTGTGGGTTCGGGGGAGGGAATAGCGATGGACTGACCAATGCCGTCAAGCCGCTCGGGGGCGGGCTGGCGAATAATGACGGCTAGACCGTTACGACGAATGGTGAGTGTCGCCTGCGCTTGAATCTCGCGCGCCTGTACCAGGTCGAATCGTGCCTGAGCTTCTTGTTGGTCGGTGATGGTGGCCGTACCTACCTCAAAGCTTCGCTTAGCAAGTTCTAACTGCTCGGCAATCGCTGCTTTTTCAGACTGAACCGTGGAGAGGTTGTCCTGGGCCGCGAGAATATCGAAGTAGGCTTCAGCAAGGCGCAGAAGCGTTTGCTGTCGGGCGTTCTCGAGTGCGGCCTCAGCAGCGGTTAGGCCCGCACGGGCCTGGCGTACACCGGCGTTTAACTCCAGATTCAGCAGAGACTGCGAGACGCTAAGGCGGTAGCTACGTGGCCTGAGCTCAGTGGTCTTGCCCGAGCCATTCATGGCCTCAAGCTCCGTCTTGCCCGAGGAGGCCGTTGCCGATAAAAAAGGCAGCCTTGCCCCTTTAGCCTGGTTGTAGGTCTCTTCAGACCCCTTGGCCGCCTTCTGAGCGGCAAGGTACTGCGGGTCATTATTTAAGGCAAGTTCGGCAGCCTGCTGCAGGCTGAGCGCCATGGCCTGAGATTGAATGAGCAAGGCAAAACCGGCGCATAGAAGAATTTGAAGGGGGGATAGAAAGCTTTGCTGCCAATGTCTGTTTAAAGAAGGTTTCAGATTTTTCGCAGGCAATGTGGGCAGTAATGTGTGCATAGCTATTTGGTGAGGAATTGGGCTGGTTAGGCGAGATTAAAAGTCGAACGGCTGCGTGACTGGAATGGCGTCCAGGGGCCGAGTCAGGGTTTCAAAAAGCGCAAACCGACGACTTGAGAAACGGGTTTGCTCGATAAGAATGGCCTGCATGATAGGCGCATGCCCAACCATAGCCAACAGTCGGCCCTGGGGTCGCAGCAGTTTGAGCAGGCCCTCGGGCACTTCGGGTAGGCCACCTGAAACGACAATAACATCGAACTGTCGATGCGCCCAACGTGGATCCTCCAAGAGTCCATTGCCTTTAAGCACGGTGACATTGGATCGCTGGGCTGCCTGCAGGTTGTCCTGCGCAAAGAGGGCCAGCTCCGCCTGCAACTCCACTGTGGTTACGGTCCTGCACAGAAGGCTCAAAAGGCCCGCCACATAGCCCGAACCTGCGCCAATTTCGAGGGCCTCGTCATTGGCTTTTAGGCTCAGCTCTTGCAGGATCCTCGCCTCCACTTTCGGGGCAAGCATGACCTGGTTTTGGCCTAGGGGAAGTTCCATGTCAACAAAGGCAAGGTGCCGAAGCGTATCGGGCACGAACTGTTCACGTGGCAAGCGCTCAAGGCATTTCAGTACGCGATCGTCAAGGACATCCCAGGGTCGAATTTGCTGGGCGATCATGTTGGCGCGGGCCTGCTCGAAGTTCAGAGTCTGCATGGTTTGTTTCTCCTACCCCTTATTATGCGCAGTTATGGATGAAATTCTTATTGCCCTGCGGGCTCAGCCTCTTGAACTCAAGGCGCTTATTCTCGGAATTGTTGAAGGCCTTACAGAATTTCTCCCAATCTCATCAACAGGCCACCTTATTATCGTGGGCTCCGTTCTTGGGTTTGATGACGAACGAGCAAAGGTTTTTGACATTGCCATTCAAACGGGGGCAGTTTCTTCCATCGTCTGGCTCTATCGAAGGCGGTTTCGTGACGCGCTTGGCCCCGCCTTGCGCCCACGCGTCTGGCTGCAGTTCTTTCGATCAACGGAGCATCGTGCTGGGTTAACCGCGTCAGAGCGATTCCTGCCGAATTTATTTCTTGCATTTCTGCCGGCTGCTTTTTTGGGGCTGCTTTTTGGCGGTGCCATTAAGGCAGTGTTGTTTAATCCGGTTTGGGTGGCCTCTGCCCTGGTTGCTGGCGGTTTTATTATTCTTTGGGTGGAGCGTCTTCAGGCGCGCGCACCCGAGACCGTTCGTATTGCCTCGGTGGACGAGGTCGGGCCGCTCGACGCACTCAAAATAGGCCTGGCACAGGCCTTTGCGCTTATTCCGGGAACCAGCCGCTCGGGCGCAACCATTGTTGGAGGCATGCTTTTTGGCTTTTCGCGACAGGCGGCAACCGAGTTTTCTTTTTTCTTGGCGGTTCCCACGCTCTTTGCCGCCGCCGCGTACAGCGTTCTGCGGCAGTGGCACTTACTTAACGCCGACGACCTTGGCCTGTTTCTTATTGGGACGGTCTCTTCCTTCTTTGTGGCCTTGCTTGTGGTCCGCTGGCTCTTGCGTTTTGTATCAAGCCACACGCTTAATGGCTTCGCTTATTACCGAATTGTGTTTGGTCTGCTGGTCTTGGTTAGCTGGCAGTTTGATTGGCTGGACTGGGCAAGCGCCGACTAAAGACAAGATCGGCCACCTTGTGCCCTAGGCGAAGACCTCGGGTTTCAAATTTCGTAACCGGCCGGTAGTCTGGCCGGGGGCCGTAGCCATGACAGGTGTTCTGCAGCAAGGGGCAGCTCGAAAGGACTTCAAGCATTTGCTCGGCGTAAGGCTCCCAGTCGGTTGCGCAGTGCAAAAGCCCCCCAGGCTTCAGTCGCGAGGCCACCAGGGTAGTGAAGGCAGGCTGAATCAGCCGACGCTTGTGATGTTTTTTCTTGTGCCAAGGGTCAGGAAAAAAAATGTGAACTGCATCGAGGCTGTCGGGCAGGATCGCCTGCTCCAACACCTCCACGGCATCGTGCTGAATAATTCGTATGTTGCTTAAGTTGCTCTGGGTGATCCGGTTGACCAGGCTTCCTACACCAGCGGTATAGACCTCGACCCCCAAAAAATTAACCTCCGGCCTTTTTTGTGCAATGGTCTGTGTGGTCTCGCCCATTCCAAAACCAATTTCAAGAACCACGGGGTTTTGATTCTGAAAGATCCGCGCCAAGTCAATGGGCTTACTTTCAAACGAAACAATCCAGCGCTGTGCATCCTTTAGCAGTGCTCGGCGCTGTCCAGCGGTCATCTTGCCCTGACGTCGAACATAACTCTTGATTCGGCCGGACCTGGTGCTTGAATTGTTTCGCCCTGATTCGGGCTGCCTCGCCGCATCGCGGTCAGCAGATTCGTGAGTTGTCGACATGAATACTTTGGAGAAAATGAAGGCAGTTGTTGAAAATTGTTGTGTTTGGGGCGTTTTATGTACTGCTATGGTGCGTCAAATCAATTAATTGTGAATTTTTTATCTAAGGGAAGCCCCGGGGTTGCGAAAATGCCCTCAACCATTGGTACACTGCGAACTCCACACAACTCTTATATATTTTTTCGCAAAAGAGGGACTATGAACAAAGCAGATCTCGTTGAAGCCATTGCCAATGCAACCGACCTCTCCAAGTCAAAGACAGACGAAGTTGTCGGCGCTATGGTTGCCACTATTATTAAAGCGGTCTCCAAGGGAGACTCTGTTCAGCTGGTTGGCTTCGGAACCTTTGGCTCCGGCAAGCGCGCCGCTCGCACCGGTCGCAACCCTCGTACGGGTGAGACCATTAAAATTGCTGCCGCCAAGACCGTGAAGTTCACGGCAGGCAAGGCCTTTAAAGACGCTGTTAATAAAAAGCGTTAATTCACTCGGGTAGTACAGGCGGTTAGAGGCTTGATTTTGGTTTTTGACCCTAACTTCTGCCTTCCGAAACGAATAGGACCCAGAGGTGCCTGCACCTCTGGGTTTTTTACTTTCACTCGGGTTACGTTATGGACGCTTGGTTAAATCTTCGCCGCCTTATCGATCTGGCGGCTAACGAGACCGACTTTGGTCAACTCGATGACCGGTCTCAGCGGGTTCTTGAATGGGTTATGCATCGCTACGACCCGAAAGATCCCTTGTTTGTTCAGTCTATTGTGCTGGACTCCCGCGTTGCCTCACCCGCAACTATTCATAAGTGTTTAGCTGTTCTTGACCGCACAGGTTTTCTTGACTTTGAGGTGGACCCCAGCGATACGCGACGACGAATCGTCTCCCCCACATCCAAGGCTGTTAAGACCTTTGGGATTTTGAGTCGTCGTGTATCAGAATGGGCGCACAAACAGGCCAAGTAGGCGGCCGTGGTCTTGGAGGGCTAGGCTGGCCTTCCAACGGCCTTCTTTGGGCCCTGTCCTTTGCAGTTGTCTATGCTCTTGCGTTTGAGCTTAACCGGTTCTTTGACCCTCTTTTTTCGGTCATTGAAGCCAAGGTTTCCTTAATTTTTTTGCCTGCATTTATTCGGGTGGCAGCGGTCTTGGTGGCGGGTGCCGCCGGTGCCCTGGGCTTATTCTTGGGCTCTTTAATACTCGGTGTTATTCAGGACCTTCCTATTGCGTCGAGTCTTGTCCAGGCTTTTTTGACTGCGCTCGCGCCATGTCTTGCCCTGCTTGTTATTCGTTATGCCTTGGCCGGGCGGGCACTGGGCATCACGCTTAGCTTATTTCTGCTGCTTGCTCTTTTTGCATCCATATTCAATTCCTTGTTGCACCATATATTCTGGGATTTTTACCCCTTTGCCGAGTCGGTAACGTTAACCACCTTTTGGCAGATGCTCGTCGGCGATCTTTCGGGCGCTTTACTTGGCTTTGGTGTTTTCGCTTTAATTGTGCGTCTTCTTAGAGCGCTTTCACACCCAAACCCCGCTGATTCGACCTAGCGAATACACCTACCCAATTCGGTTAACGCTCGAGACCCTGAATCGTTTCTTCAATGATTCGCGGACCAGAATTGGTCATTACCCAATGCTGGGTCTTAAGGTCGAAGCTCTCGTAGGTGTTGGACTTGTAGTGCTGCTTGAACTGAGCCTTGGTAAAGCCAGCCTCAAGACTCAGTTTAAGTTCTGTTACCTTCACTTCAATAAACTTAGCTCTACCCATGACACTGTTTTTCTGTCGTGCAAAAGCGGTAAGGCCTGGAAACCCGGGGTGGTAAAACTCTACATAGGAGGCCGCCTGCCGCGACTCCCAACTGGTGCGCCATTGCTCAACACTTTCGCGAACGTCGGCAAGGGTTGGCTCTCGACCAGCCTTGGTTTGCTTGTCGGAACTGCTTGCGACTTGAGGCTCCGTTGCGGCTGGCGCAGTGGCTGTGGGCTCGCTCGATGGTGGTGGCGAAGGAGCCGTATTCGTTATAGCCGCTGCAGGCTTGGGTTGATCGCCCAAAGGAGCTGACTCAGTTGTTTCCGATGTGCGAGTAGGAGCGGGTGCGGGATTAGGTGCGCCTGACCCCGCCTCGTTGGCGCCTGCGGCAGGGGCTGGCTGCTGTTGCTTACTCGCAATTTGAATATGGCCGGGGGGGAAGTAGGGGGCCTCTTGCACTGTTGAGGTCGTACTAACGCGCCACATAGCAATAACCGCCGCCGAGACAGCAAGCAGGACAATAACAACAATTGCCAGTCGACTTCCAGGACGTTTTGTCTCGTTGGCCATAGTCTGTTTAGAGGTCCTCAACGAGCATTGGACCGGAGGCCTGACGTTGTTGCTGCGCCCAGTAAAGGCGACGTAAGCCCTGGGGGTCACGCTGAATGGCCACGATGGGCCGGCTTTCTGAGACAAAGAAAACCGCCTGATTCGTCAGCTGAACAGACTGCCGGTTCATTCCCATAAGGGCAAGACGCTTTGCCTGGTGCGCTTCCCAGTCGGCGGGGCTAAGCCATTGAATATCGGGGGCAATGACAATGTGGGTTTTGCCGAATTCCACATAGTTTCGGATCATCTCCATGTCCGAGTTCGCCACAGCCAGGCAGCCGTCGGAGGACCTGGGTGGTCGTACATGCACCTCTTGAGGCACGCCATGAATCCATATGCCACTGCCCGTTCGTTGTGCCCGGCGGTCTTCGGCATTGGGATAGTCAAGCGTAATAGCCAGGTCACCTAGAAAACCATCAGGGCGAGGGTTTCGTATCTCCTTCATGAGCCTATAAACGCCAATGGGGGTCTTGCGATCACCCTCGCGTTGCTTAATGGCACCCGCAAGTCCAATGGAGGAGTAAATTTCCCGAATTAAGGTTGGTTTCTTTTGGGCGAGATCAAAGATATAGATGCGCGAGATAGAGAGATCAGACAGCAACAAGTAGCGGCCAATGTTGAGGTTGTCTGCCAGTGCAATGATATTTGCAGGAAGGTGTCCCTCTGGAACACGGTGAAGGCGAGCCTCTGACTCGCGTACGAGATCGAGGTCTAATTTTTTAACCTGGGTTGCAAGACCAGAGGTAGCGAGCACGTTTTGCGCCTCAAGCCAATGTGCAAGCCTTGATCGAGGCTCAATGTCGCGCACAGCCCGAGCGGTTGGCAAGGCTTCATCGCCACGCACCGTTAGACTTTTTTCAATGGCCTTTTGTAAAAGCGCATCCGTTGGGTTCAGCGCCGCATTGCTTTGCTGGTGTGCAAAACCTATTGCGGCCACAAACCATGAAGCTGCTACAAGGACGCGCCGAGTCCTGAGCTTTAAGATGCGAGACGTGCTAGCCATACGACACGAACTAATTGCCTTCCGATTGAATAAACCACTGGTCACCGCGATAAATCAGATCCATTTCTTTTGTGGCATTGAGTCGAAGCCTACCGGATTCATACCGTTGTGAAAAACGGGCCTTCGCACGCGTTGGGCCTTGGCCCGACCTTAAAATTCGCACTTCAATGTCAGAGAGCTCTACGCGAATCGACGACTTACCTACGATACGAGGTTTTCTAAAGGCAAGCCAGTCGGCACGGGTTTTGAACCGATCATTGGAAAAACTTATGTCGTAAAAGCCAGAGTAGCGATCGAAGTCTACCGACGACCAGGCCTTTGCCCATTGCAGAAGCATCTTTTCGACTGCACGCGCGGTCATTTCTTCTCTGGTACGCGCCGCCCGGTCGGCAGCTAGTTTTTCGGCCGCGCGCTGCTGCGCAGCAGCCCTTTCAGCCGCCAGCCGCTCAGCCTCGGCTTTGGCCTTCGCTTGTTCGTAGGAGGCGAGTTGTTGCTTTAAAGCACCAACTTGAAGACCCTCGCCATCAAGCGTTTCCAGGCCCTGTGGCGTGGGAGGAATTGGCTGGCCAAGGGCCTGAGCATAGGACCGGGCAAATTGAATACCGGCAAGCACTTTTAAGTTCTCAAATGTCTTTGAGGAGACGGCATTTGAGGCGAGTGCTGTTTCAAGGGCTTCTCGTGACTCTTCAATACGCCCGAGTGCTGCATAAATAATAGCGAGGCGATTGGCAAGCGCAAGGTTCGAACGATCGCGCTCGAACTCGGACTTAAGTTGCTCGGCTACGCGTTCTAGCTGGCCCTCGCGGGCCATGACCATAATGGAAAGGTTATCAGGGGTGGTCGCAGGCACAGAAGGCTGCAACGTGACGGAGCTTGCATAAGCCCTATTCGTCGCCTCCAAGCCCGTACAAAAAACCGTTGCGATGGCAATGCTCAAGGCAAACTTTAAACACCGAAAGGCCTGCAAGTTACTTTGCAGGCAAGTTCCGCGAGCCAGCGATCTGGTTGTTGGGGAGTGAGGCTGTGCTTTTCTGGGCTCTGAGTGGGTCACTGATTTTTAGGCTTTTCTCTAGTAAAGCCTGATATTATCGACTTGCGGTAAATAGTTAAAGTGATCTGTCAAGTTATTCTAGGTAACTTTCGGTCTTGTAGCTTTTTTATGCGGGGATGTTGTTGGTTTTTGTTGGCCTTTTTGCACGCATCTTGTGAGTCTCAGGATGCATCTTTAAGAAAGCGTGGGCAGCACCATGTCGGCACTTAAGATTATTGTTGTGAGTCAAAAGGGTGGGGTTGGTAAAAGCACCATCTCGGCTAATCTGGCGGCCTGGTTTCGCACCGAGGCCGGCCGTTCAACTGCTGTTCTCGACCTTGATCCTCATGGCTCTTCCAGCACCTGGATTCGCGATGCGCGGCCTGTTGGGGTCGATGCCATTCATCAACCCGTTGAAGAGGTCGGGGCCCGCAGATGGCTGCTTTCAGCTCGAGCCCATCTGCGCCGCGCAACCGAGCATTACGATGTGGTCATTGTTGACCTCACGTGGACCATCAGCATGGACTCCGAATTCCTTTTGGGTTTCGATCTCGTGCTTGTTCCGTCGGGTATTAGTGAGATTGAGGTTCAGGCTTCTATGGACTTCGTCGAAAAGAACCGTTGGGTCTTTGAGTCATTGCGCACCGTGCCCCCTACATTGGTTATATGTCCCTCTCGCGTGCGTCAAGACCAAATGTTAGATCACGCTTTTAATGGCAAGAACTTTCCTGTGCGTTTCGTCTTGTCTCCCCCGGTCTACGATGACCCCAACATTCGAGCCTTGTTTCGTAAAGACTTCCTTATTTCGAAGCCAGGCTCCGTGGGCAATAACTTCCGGCAGTTCGCGGAAGCCATTCTTCAGGCGGCCCATATTCACATGTCGAACTACAAGGACCTTCCCACGACTATGGAAGGCCGACGTGCACTCGATAACCACAATACCTTGCTCACGCGTCATATGGCGCAGCGTAGTCGCGGTGTTGGCGGTCTGCCCAGTTCCCCCGCCTTTCTTGGCAAAGTGGCGTCACCCGACTCCGACAATGGCTCAGTTGCGCAGTCAAGCCCATTGCGTCGCACGGTGAACAGCGAAACGGGCGATATGCCCCTTAGCCGCCCTAAGACGGATGGCAAGCCTCTTGCCGGCGATCGAAGACCGCCTCCTCGTACACCCGCCTTTCTTAACTTGCTTGGCGGCTTTGACAACAAGTCATAGCCCTTCGTTTACCCTGAGGGTGTAGCACTCCCTAGAAATAAGGGATAACCCCTGCTTTTACTGCTTTTTGCCGGGCAAATGGCGTTCTCGACTCGCAGTTCAGTTTAGAACCTGTTACAACGACATTCAGAACTCATGTAGTTCAAAACGTCTTCGTTGTTTGTATTGACTTAATTCCTAGGAGTAACGTTCTAATGAAGAAGATATTCCCAATTGTTAGTGCCATTGCAATGACAGTGTTTACCCATACAGCCATTGCAAATGACTGTGATAAGGGTGAGCGCGTCGTTAAACTGTCTCACGTAACGGGTGGTACGACACACCCCAAGGTCGTAGCTTCGAATAATTTTGCAGCACGGGTCAACAAAGAATTAAACGGGATCATGTGCGTGGAGGTCTATCCGAACAGCACGTTGTTTGGTGACTCAAAGGAGCTTGAGGCGCTTCTTTTGGGTGATGTTCAGTTGCTGGCTCCCTCTCTTTCAAAATTTGGTTCGTATACGAAAAAACTCGGTGTGTTTGACCTGCCATTTATTTTCAAAGACATGGACGCCGGTATGAGGTTTACCAATAGTAAAGTTGGTAAGGATCTTCTTAACTCCATGGATAAGGTTGGGTTTGTGGGGCTCGGTTACTGGATGAGTGGGATGAAGTACTTCTCCGCAAACAAGCCTTTGTTGGTGCCTTCAGATGCGAAGGGCTTAAAGTTTCGAGTTCAGACGTCTGACGTAGCCAAGGCGATGATCGCCGCAATGGGCGCCTCACCTCAGCCGATGGCGTTTGCCGAGGTTTATGGTGCATTGCAGACAAAGGTTGTCGATGGCCAAGAAAACACTTGGTCCAACATCTACACTAAGAAGTTTTTTGAGGTCCAGGACGGTGTAACTGAAACTAATCACCAGATGCTTGCTTACCTATTTATGACCT
This sequence comes from Burkholderiaceae bacterium, assembly GCA_023261135.1. GTDB lineage: Bacteria > Pseudomonadota > Gammaproteobacteria > Burkholderiales > Burkholderiaceae_A > Hahnella. Next base: position 13,101 of record JALRJP010000021.1, read on the forward strand.
CGAAAGAGTTTCTTGACAGCCTGAAGCCAGATGTTCGTGCAAAGTTTCTCAAGATTGCTGACGAGGTGACCCAAGAGGCGAACAATAGCGTAAAGGCCGCAGAGGCGGAGAATAGAGCGAACATTCTTAAAGCCGGTGGAAAAATTCGCACACTTAACAATGAGCAGCGAAAGGCTTGGATAGACGCAATGAAGCCGGTCTGGAAGCAGTTTGAGGACGAGATTGGTAAAGATGTGATTGAAGCTGCAGCGAAGTCATAAACTTTACTTATCGGTCAGGCAGTGACCAAAGCTTTACGCCTAAGTCGCTGCCTATTTTGAGATTTTTGGTGTCTCGTTCAGGGCGCAAAAATGGTTCACATGCCTAGATTTTCCTGAGGGCTTAGGATGGGATACTGGCCACACCTCTTGCTTTTGGGTCTTATTTTCGTTCTTTGGATATGGGATCACTACTATCCCACGGTGGTGAATCGCCTTGAAGAAAATGTTTTGATCGGCTTGATGCTCCTGATCACGATTGTTTCTTTCGGGCAGGTCATCGCTCGCTATATGTTTAACACGGGCTGGTCGGCAGCGCTTGAGTTCACAACCTCGTGTTTCAGCTGGCTCATTCTTTTTGGGATGAGTTACGGAATCAAGCACGGCACACACCTTGGAGTGGATTTGTTTCTTAATAAAACGCCCCCGGCGCTTTTTCGTTGGGTCAGCATGCTGGGAGGTGCGGCTGGAGTGCTATACGGGCTTCTCCTGCTTGATGCAACTTGGTTGCAGATTTTCGGGGTCGAGACACGGTCAGGAGCCATAGATTATTGGTCGAAGATGTATCGGATCAATGTGGGCTCCGAAGAACTGCGATGGCCACAGTTCATTCAAGAATGGTTTGGGGTGAAAGACCGTGTTCAGCGCTGGATTGTTTTACTTATGCTGCCTATCAGTCTTGCACTTATTACGTTCAGATCACTGCAGGCTTTACTTGCCATTTACAAAGGGCAACGTAGGTCTGTGATCGCAAGTCATGAGGCAGAAGATTTGGTTGCAGAAAATAAGGGTGTTTTAGCAAGCATTAAGGACTAACCCATAGAGGCAATCTTGCGATGGAAGCAATCTTTTTATTTGGCCTTGTTTTAAGCCTTCTTTTTTTAGGGGTGCCGGTCGGCTTATCCTTGGGCTTGTCTTCCATCTTATTCGTTACTTTTTTCACGACAGACTCGCTCTCCTCTGTTGCCATATCTCTTTTTGGTACGGGCCAGCACTACACGCTTCTAGCTATTCCTTTTTTTATTCTTGCAAGTGCGTTCATGTCGACGGGCGGCGTTGCAAAACGTTTAATTCGTTTTGCAATCGCTACTGTTGGGCACTTCCGGGGCGGATTGGCAATGGCATCAGTACTTGCTTGCATGATGTTTGCCGCTTTGTCCGGTTCTTCGCCGGCAACCGTTGTTGCTATTGGCACGATAGCCATCGCTGGTATGAGGCAAGTGGGCTACAGCAAAGAGTTCGCCTCCGGTGTTATTGCGAACGCTGGAACCTTGGGCATATTGATACCGCCCTCCATCGTCATGGTTGTCTACGCTGCCTCTGTCGACGTTTCAGTTGGCAGGATGTTTTTGGCTGGCGTAATTCCCGGAATTGTCGCGGGTCTTATGTTGATGACGACGATTTACATCGTGGCTAGGGTAAAAAATCTTCCAGCTGAACAGTGGAGGGGCATCACCGAGCTTCTGGAGAGTGCCAAAGGGGCATTTTGGGGGCTCTTCTTAATCGTCATCATCATGGGTGGCATTTATGGAGGGGTATTCACTCCAACGGAGGCGGCGGCGGCGGCGGCCATTTATTCGGCCTTTGTAGCCTTGTTTATCTACAGGGATATGGGCCCTTTAAAGAGCGAGCCCTGGGTTCGTGAAAGCGATGCTAAGGAAGCGAGAACTGGATTTAAGGCCTGGGTCTATGCCTTCAGTTTTTTTCTTGTGTTTTCGGTGATTTCGTTTTTTGTTGTTGGTGACGATAAGGCGATACCCGCAGCGACACGTTATCTGTGGGGCGGATTGCTTTCGCTAGGGCTAATGTTGGCTTATTTGATATGGCGTGGTGGAAAGCTGAGTCCTGGGGCGATACTTCGGCTCGCCTTCGTTGGTCTTCCGATACTTTGGCGGAATATTAGTTTGATGGCTACTAGCATTCCCCGGGCCTCCCTTGGGGAAGAGACGAGGCAAGTGATTTTGGAGGCAACCAAAACCACTATCATGCTCATGTTCATTATTGCCAACGCGCTATTGTTTGCGCATATTCTCACGACAGAGCGTATCCCTCAGATGATCACTGAGTGGATGTTAGGTGCAGGTTTTAACTGGTTTACCTTTCTGATCGCAGTCAACGTATTGCTGTTGATTGGTGGACAGTTTATGGAGCCGTCAGGGCTTTTGCTTATTGTGGCTCCCGTGGTATTTCCGATTGCTATTCACCTGGGCATTGACCCTATTCATCTGGGAATCATCATGGTGGTTAATATGGAAATTGGGATGATCACTCCGCCCATTGGTCTGAACCTCTTCGTCACCTCTGGCATTACAGGAATGAGTTTGGACCGGGTCGTAAGGGCGGCACTTCCTTTTGTCGGTGTACTGTTCATTTTCCTCATTATCGTGACCTACGTTCCATCTCTATCAACCTGGCTTCCCTACCAGATCATGGGCCCAGAGATTGTGACTCAATAGGTACACACGCTTCCCCGTGGCACATGGTTTTCATGAGACGGGTTCCTTACTAGAGGTCTCACTTCCAGCCCACCTTGTCAACAAGTTGCTGAGCACGGCGCTGTTGAGCAGCGAATTGGGCCACGGGCATGGGGTCCGCCTTGAATTTGCCAAGTTTTTCTAGCGCTGGATTATTGGCGGCAACATCCTTAACCACGGGCCATTCGTTGTTGCCTTCTGCGAAAGCGGCCTGGATATCTTTGCTTGCAAGAAACTCAAGAAAGGCTCGTGCATGGGTGACATTGGGTGCTGTTCTTACAATACCCCCGCCCGAAACGTTGACATGTGTGCCCGCCATAGCCTGGTTTGGCCAAATTAGCTGGGTCTTCGAAACCGTTTCTTGGTCGGCCGGCTTGCTGCTTCGCATGAGTCGGGCATAGTAGTAGCTGTTGCTTACGGCAAGGGCACATTCCCCTGAGGCTACTGCACGAATCTGGTCGGTGTCACCGCCTTTGGGAGGCCTGGCCAAGTTCGCCACGACCGCCCGCATCCACTGCTCTGTCTTTTCAGGCCCGTCCTTCACAAGCATGGCGCCAAAGAGTGAGAGCATGTAGGGATGAGATCCCGAGCGTGTGCAGACCAGGCCTTTCATTTCTGGCCTGGCAAGATCACTGTAGCCTTGAACATCGCTGGCTTTAACGCGCTTGGGGTCAATCACTAGAACGCGGGCGCGTGTGGTGAGCCCCACCCAGTTCGTTGTGCGTAGATCAGAAGGAATGGCTTTCTCAAGCGCATTGGAGCCAAGTGGTTGGAAAAGCCCCTCTTGGTCTGCTGCCCAGAGTCGAGCGGCATCGGCAAGAAGCAAAACGTCGGCGGGGCTCGCTGGCCCCTCTGATTTCAGGCGCTCAATAAGCGGTTGATCGCCTGCACTAACGACATTCACCTTAATGCCAGTCTTGCGTGTAAATTCTGCGTAGAGTGCATCGTCGCTGCTGTAGTGACGTGCTGTGTAGAGAGTGAGTTCTTTGGCCTTGGCTGTTGCAAGCGGACTGGCAAGGCCAAGAAAAATAAGGAAGCTCGTAAGGCCAAGACTTGCAGCGCCCGCCAAGAAGTGTCGGCGGGTGGCCTGGCTGAATCCTTTTGAATCTGTCATGCGGCAACTTTCCTTAAGAGTAGAAGTAACAAAAATGAACCTGAATTGTAATGAGAATGATTCTTATAAGCAAGTCACTTTGTTTCTCTTCTGTTCATGGGCTGACCCGCCTCTGGGTGGCCTGGCTGAATCAAATGCGCAGAACTTTTGAGGCTCAGGGATTTTGGCAGGCCTTAACGAAGACGCGGGCCAAGAAGCAGTAAAGGAATAAGCCCAACCAGCGCAATGGCTATAGAGGGAAGAGCGGCATCGGCTAGTCGCTCGTCAGCAGCAAACTGGTAGGCAGCGACCGCAAGCGTCTCCACATTGACAGGCCGCAGCACAAGCGTGAGGGGTAATTCCTTCACGACGTCAACAAAAACCAAGAGAGACGCTACGAAGGCAGAACGTCTCAAAATTGGAAGGTGGACATGAAAAAGCACGCCTCTGGCTGAGAGCCCAAGGCTTCTGGCTGATTGGTCAAGGCTTGGTGTGATTCGTGCAAGTCCCACCTCAATTGTTGAAAAGCCAACGGTAAAAAAGCGTGTGAGATAACCGCCGACAACAAGAAGACTTGTCGCCGTGAGCGTAAAGCGAAGATCAAACATGCTGTAAAGCGCATGAGTAAAAAGGCTTGAGCAGGCAAGCAGGCCAATGGCAACAACCATACCCGGTACTGCGTAGCCTGATGACGCCATACGTACAGCATGGTGAAAGAATTGAGACTGATTCATCCTTTGGCCGTAAGCAATCAGAATAGCAATAGGAATAATAGTAAGCAGCGCATAGAGTCCATAGATTGCGGTCTGCCAAGCCTGCGTAGGAAGTTTGTCAATCCCTTCAAGCGAATCGGCACTTAATGCCGCATAAACCAAAAGAGCTAAAGGAATAAAAAAGCCAATCATGCCCCCTGCGAGGCTCGCAATAGGAACCCAGATGCGGCTTACCCCAACAAGCCTTTGTCTATTGGAGTTGGCCTTTCCTGAGGTCTCGTAGCGGGCGCGACCGCGTGCAGAACGTTCCCAGCTAAGAACGGCAATTGCTAGAAGTAGCATGAAGAGTCCCATAAGGGCAGCCGCGTTTTGATCGCCATAACCGAACCAGGTCTTAAAGAGTCCGGTGGAAAGTGTCTGAACAGAGAAAAAGGCAACAGTTCCGTAATCGGCAAGACACTCCATAACCACCAGGGCGCTGCCCGCAACAATGGCAGGCCTGGCCATGGGAAGAATCACTCTAAAGTAGGTCTCAATTGAGCTCAGACCCAACGAGCGAGAAACCTCTGCGACTGCGGTAGGCCGGTCTTCAAAAGCGGACTTGGCGAGCAGGCAGACATAGGGACTGAGTGATGCTCCAAGCACAAGGCATGCGCCGGGTAAGGAACGAATCTCTGGCCAGGCATGCCGAAGGGTTTCGGCACTAGAAATACCTAGGTCGTCAAGTGTGAATCTAAGCCAAGTTGAGAGCCAACCGGAATAGTCGAGTGCATCGGTATACGCAAATGCAACCACATAAGCGGGCATTGCCAAGGGAAAAATCATTATCCATTCAGCCCAACGCCGGAATCGAAATTCGTACTGACTGCAAAACCATGCGGGAGGCAGCCCAAGTAGCAACGCCACACCGAGAGAGCCGAGGCAAAGCAGAAGACTGTTCCAGGCATAAAGTGGCAGCACAGTTTGGCCGAGCCAGGCAAGTACAGAGAGATCTTTTAGAGCGAGAAGTCCAAAAAGACCCACCGCGAAAAGCGGCAGGGCAATAGCTAGAACGAACCCGAACGACAAGGCCCTAAGTGAAGGAGGACTAGTCATGAAAAGCCTGATGGTAGTCGTTTTAGTCTCGAGGAGGCCGCATTACGAAAAAAAGCAGGTCAAAGGTGTATAATTTGCGGTTCTGCGGTTGGGGTGGTAGCTCAGTCGGTAGAGCAGCGGACTTTTAATCCGTTGGTCGTGGGTTCGAGTCCCACCCACCCCACCATAACAGTTATTTAATTCTCCTTAAGGGTATTTAGTGCTTCTTCAAAACGTTGAAGAAGCACGGTAACCTCTTTTTGCTGAATAATTAGCGGCGGGCAGAATGCAATTGTGTCGCCAATAGCACGGACGATGAGGCCAAGCTCCTCTGCCACCTGCGCGCACTTGACCCCATACCCCTCAGCGAGCTCTACCCCTGCGAGCAGCCCAATACCTCTTACTTCTCTAACAAGGGGATGATTACGTAGTTTATGTAATCCATTGAGCAGTAAAGGGCTTATGGTGCGTACGTGCCCCACGATATCAAGCTCTTCATAGATTTTAAGGGTCTCAAGGGCTACAGCAGAGGCTACCGGATGACCACTGTATGTCATTGTTAAACCGAAGAGACCAAGCTCTCCACTCTGCCGCTCTATAGCCTCATAGACCCTTTGATTGATCATCAAGGCGGATATGGGAACGTAAGCGCTCGATAATGCCTTTGCACAGATCAAGAGATCTGGCTCTAACTGCATGGTTGTTGAACCAAACATATTGCCTGTTCTGCCGAAGGCGGTGACGACTTCATCGCAGACAAGCAAAATATTAAATTTCTTTAGAAGTTTTTGAAGGCCTTCATAGTAAGAATTTGGGGGGACTACGATGCCACCGGCTCCCATAACCGGCTCCACAAAAAAAGCGGCAATAGTCTCAGGGCCCTCCCTTTCAATGAGATGCTCAATGTTGGCAAGAAGCCGCGCCACAAAGTCCTGCTCTGTCTCTCCCTTGTGGGCATTCTTAGTGAAGTGAGGTGTGTCCACATGGAAGAAGCCTGGAAGCGGAAGGTTGAACCTTTTATGCGCGTAACTAACGCCAGATAGGCTGCCTGAGGCAATTGTGTTGCCGTGATACGCGAGCTTATGAGAGATAAATTTAGACTTATTAGGCTTGCCCACCGCATTCCAGTAGTACCAACTAAGTCGCGCAGCGCAATCGTTTGCCTCGGACCCCGTACTTGCAAACCAAATACGAGCCATTGGAGACGGGGCAATTGATAAGAGTTTCTCGGCCAGAGCGATGACCGGAGGATGACTTTTATGATTAGTGAGTGGGTAGTACGCCAATTCCTGCATTTGACGATAAGCAACCTCGGCGAGCCTTTTGTTGCCGTAGCCGAGAGATATACACCAGAGGCCTGACATAGCCTCGAGGTAAGACTTGTCATTACTGTCTTTTACCCAGACGCCCTCTCCACTTTGAATTACTGTAGCTCCCCGCTTTGCATGGAGGTGTAAGTTTGTTAGACCGTGGACGACAGATTTTGCATCTCTCGCTTGCAGCGAGTTGGCACTCATAAGCATGTCCTACAAAGGATGTTTATACAAAAAGAATTCTCGTTAGGAGATTACAGTAAAAGACTTGAACATAGCGGCAGACAACTTGCATGCCAAAGGGGGCTAAGATTGCCTAGCCCCGGCGTGCCCGACTTTTTCCTGCCTT
>JALRJP010000220.1 GCA_023261135.1 Burkholderiaceae bacterium
TTACGCGTATAACCTGTCATTTATAAATATTTACAGTAATTTACCCTGCTTGACACCTATATTTTGCTGAATATACTGCCGTGATTCAAAATTAGCTTATGGCAAAGACTACTAAACAAAAGAAAAAAGTTTCAACAACTAAAACTAAATCAGCTGCTAAACCAAAAAAAGAAGTGGTGAAAGCACCTATTAAAATTTCTAAAAATTATATTCCTAAAGAAACTGAAAAATATATGTGTGAAAAGCACCAAGTTTATTTCAGAATGAAATTAAATGAATGGCGAAAAGAATTAATCAAAGCAAACAATGAAGCGTTATACAATGGTAGTTTAGACGATAACAGTATTTCAGCTGATATTGTTGACCAAGCAAGTTCATACATTGATAAAAATGTTGAAATGAAAGCAATCAATAGACAAATAAAATTAATTTCTAAAATTGATCAAGCTTTAAAAAGAATTAAAGATGGTACTTATGGTTTCTGTGCAGAAACTGCTGAACCCATTGGTTTAAAAAGATTAATGGCTAGACCTGTTGCTGAACTTTGTATTGCCGCTCAAGAAAAACACGAAAAAGACGAAAAAGTTTACGCTGACGACTAAGCTTTAGGGATCACTTGCCCTGTTTTCATAAAATCATATCCTTTAATTACTGCATCTCTCTCAGAAATTATTGAATACCATTTTGCTAAGTGTTTAAAGTTTTTAAGGCCTATATCATGCCATTCATGTCTTGCAATCCAAGGCCAAGTTGCAATATCAGCGATTGTATATTTTTCTCCTGCAAGATACTTTGATTGAGCTAATCGATTATCTAAATCTTCATATATTTTTTTTGTAATTTTAAAATAACGTTCTTCACCAAATT
>JALRJP010000221.1 GCA_023261135.1 Burkholderiaceae bacterium
CTGCGTCTTCGGTGTGAAGCCCATCAATGTGCAGTAGGTCGATGCTGCCGTCTTCAAAGCTTGCAACCGCCTCATCAAAAAAGCTTTGATGCAGTCTAGAAAAGCGGGCATAAAGCGGGTCGTGGTGGCTTCTAAGTTCTTTTAGTACAGAGTCGTCGTAGCCGCCTGCGTGTTCGTCCCCCTGCCAGCAGTCCACAGCCACACATTGGGATGAAAGCGCTCGCCTTTGAACCGTCTCGCAAATGGCGCAATAGGAATCGCCCTTGTGAGTGCCAAGCTCAACGAACAAGCGGGGCTCGGTAAGGGTAATAAGTGCGGAGGCAAAGGGTGTGTGGGCCTGCCAGCTTTCAATTTCTGTTCGTCGCAAGGGAAAGCCATTAAGCAGGGTGGCGTCCAGCCATTCACGAAGCACAGACATCTCGTGCGTAGGTTGGGTTGAAGAGCTTTGCGCGGTTTTAGCTGTGGGGGATTTACGGCTCATGGCTTACAAGGTAGTCAAAAATATTCCATTGCCACCAGCGATGGGGTGCTTCAAGAATAGCACTCTCAAGCCATTGCACCGCCTGGCCAAGGCCCGCCTGCGAAGAGCCTTGAAGAGGCAAAAAGCTAACTCTGGCCTGGCGGCCCTCACTCTTACAAAGGCCTGCAATCATGGTGGCACCAGTAATGTCAGCAAGCCGCACGGCACCGTCGGGAATAGTAAGCGTCTGGCCTAAAAAAGGGAGCTTCACCACGCGCTGGGTTAGAGAACCAGGTCGAACATCGGGCAGCAAAATAAGGGTCTCGCCGTTTTGAAGCGCCTGCACAATGCCACGGGTATCTCGACCCGCAACAAACCAACCGCCTCCCGCCAT
>JALRJP010000222.1:0-481 GCA_023261135.1 Burkholderiaceae bacterium
AAATGTGGGTCTTCTCCCATATATGAAATGGAATAAATATGGACTAAGCTACTTACAAAAGTCACAACAACACACATAATCACGGTTAAACTATCAAACATAAACCCCCAAGATGCTACAAACATTTCAGTTTGGAACCAAGGAAGAAATTGAACATAACACGGACTTCCGCACACGCCAACTTCATACAAAGCGCAAAAAGAAAGCAAGCAAGATGTCATGACTGAAAAAGTAGTCACCAATAAGGTAACTAATAAAAACCCAAAAACAGGTAAAAAGACCAATAATAGATACATTTCAAATCTTTTTTCTCAAAATGTTTAGATAGCTCAGTTGGTTAGAGCAAAGGACTGAAAATCCTTGTGTCGGTGGTTCGAATCCACTTCTAAACAAAAAAATATAATTTTTATGACATCTTTCAAGAAATTTCAACCACAATATGTTTCAAACAAAGTTTCTGCAAATCTTTTTGAACTTTTGC
>JALRJP010000222.1:491-848 GCA_023261135.1 Burkholderiaceae bacterium
TGGTAGAACAAAAAAAAACATTTTTGCTTTTAAAAAAAGCTTTTTTATTCCTGCAAACTTTACAACAACAAAAACAAACAATTTTGTTTATTAACAATAATCCTAAGTTTTCTTTTCTTGTGAAAAACACAGCAAACTCCTTAAATCAACCTTATTCAAACGAATATTGGATTCCAGGGTTATTAACAAATTGGGAGAGTTTTGGACCAAAAGTAAGATCTTTTGAGTATTGTGAATCTTATTTTGGGAGCTATTTAAAAAAAAAGTCTGGACTTTTCCCCAAATATTTAAAACAAAAAAAGAAATTAGAGGGCCTGACTACTTTAAAAACGAAACCTTCGGCTTTAGTACTGTTTC
>JALRJP010000223.1 GCA_023261135.1 Burkholderiaceae bacterium
CAGTAAGGATGACTCCATCCGTACCGTCAACAGCGGAAAGTACGACAACCTGGGCTACTCCGAGGCGTTCGACGCCATCGTGGCCGATCTGGAAGCCAAGTCGGCTGGTGCCAAGAAAACCCAATACCGCCTGCGCGACTGGGGTATCAGCCGTCAGCGTTACTGGGGCTGCCCGATCCCCATCATCCACTGCCCGTGCTGTGGTGATGTGCCGGTGCCCGAGAAAGACCTGCCGGTGGTGCTGCCCGAGGACTGTGTGCCCGATGGTTCTGGTAACCCGCTGCACAAACATGAAGGCTTCCACGCTGGGGTGACCTGCCCGATCATCTGCAAGCCCGCGCGTCGCGAGACCGACACCATGGACACCTTCGTGGATTCGTCCTGGTACTTCATGCGCTATTGCGACCCCAAAAACGCCAACGCGATGGTGGCCGGTGGGGCCGACTACTGGATGCCCATGGACCAGTACATCGGCGGCATCGAGCACGCCATCCTGCACCTGCTGTATGCGCGCTTCTGGACCAAGGTGATGCGCGACCTGGGCCTGGTGAAGGTGGACGAGCCGTTCAAGAAGCTGCTGACCCAGGGCATGGTGCTCAACCACATCTACAGCCGCCGCACCGCCAAGGGCGGCAAGGACTATTTCTGGCCACACGATGTGGAGCATGTGCTCGATGGCTCAGGCAAGGTCATCGGTGCCAAGCTCAAAAATGAAGCCGACAGCGGCGATGGCCGTTTGCCCGTGGGCACGCCCATTGACTATGAGGGCGTGGGCACCATGTCCAAGTCCAAGAACAACGGCGTGGACCCACAAGACCTGATCGAGAAGTACGGCGCCGACACCGC
>JALRJP010000224.1 GCA_023261135.1 Burkholderiaceae bacterium
GCCTTGTCCCCAAAGGGCACGGTGGTGTTTTCACCCAAAACAGCGAGCCATAGTTGCGCAGGCGGTTTTTCCACCACGCCAGATCGCGGGCCTGCACATGCAGATGCTCGGGCGCGTATGCGTCTGATTTTTGCGCCATCTCCTCGACCGTGTCGCAGACCCAAACCTCGCCCAGGGCCTGCCATGCGGCGGCGGCGGCCTGTGCGTTGGGGGCGGGCAATTCTGCGATGCAGCGCGGAATATGGGCCATCACGGCCTGCGCCAGGGGCGCGCTGTTGGTCACTAGCCACACAGGCGAATTGGCGCCATGTTCGGCCTGGCCCACCAGATCCCATGCCACGGTCAGCGGATCGGCGCTGTCATCGGCCAGCACCAGGCTGTCGGTGGGGCCTGCCACCATATCGATGCCCACAGGGCCAAACAGCTGGCGCTTGGCCTCGGCCACATAGGCATTGCCGGGGCCCACCAAAATATCGGCGGGCAAGGCCCCAAACAAGCCATAGGCCATGGCGGCAATGCCCTGCACCCCCCCAATGGCCAGCACCCGCGTGGCCCCGGCCAATTGCATGGCGTAAAGGATGGGGGCGGGAATGCCCTGCCCGGGGTGGGGCACCGAACAGGCGGTGATATGGGGCACGCCGGCCACCTTTGCGGGGGTGATCGTCATCAAGGCGCTGGCGATATGGGCATAGCGCCCGCCTGGCACATAGGCGCCCACGCTGCCCACTGGAATAACCCGCTGGCCCGCGCGCAGGCCGGGGCGCAGTTCGATCTCCATCTCGCCAAGGGTGGCGCGCTGGGCCTCGGCAAAGCGGCGGATGTT
>JALRJP010000225.1 GCA_023261135.1 Burkholderiaceae bacterium
GGCAAGGGTAAGCACATCATCACGGTGAAGACCGAGCACAAAGCAGTTCTCGATACGTGCCGAGAGTTGGAGCGCCAAGGGTTTGAAGTAACCTACATGGACGTGCAGGAAGACGGGCTCTTGAATATCGACGCTTTCAAAGCAGCGATCCGACCCGACACGATCTTGGCCAGCGTCATGTTTGTGAATAACGAGATCGGTGTGATCCAAGACGTTGCCACCATCGGTGCCATCTGCCGTGAAAAAGGCGTGATTTTCCACGTTGACGCAGCACAGGCGACGGGGCGTGTAGCGATTGACTTGGGCCAATTACCCATTGACCTCATGAGCTTGACCTCTCACAAAACCTACGGTCCAAAAGGCATTGGTGCTTTGTTTGTGCGTCGTAAACCGCGTATTCGCATCGAAGCACAAATGCACGGTGGTGGCCATGAGCGTGGCATGCGCTCGGGCACGTTGCCAACGCACCAGTGTGTGGGCATGGGCGAAGCCTACCGCATTGCCAAAGAGGAAATGGCCGCCGAGAACGTTCGCATCAAAGCGCTGCATGATCGCCTGGTAGCCGGGTTGAGCACCATCGAAGAGGTGTTTATCAACGGTCACAAGGATCACCGCGTCCCGCACAACCTCAACATGAGCTTCAATTACGTTGAAGGCGAGTCCCTAATCATGGGTATCAAAGGGATGGCCGTGTCCAGCGGTTCCGCCTGTACCTCTGCTAGTCTAGAGCCGAGTTATGTCTTGCGCGCCCTAGGCCGCAGCGATGAGCTGGCACACAGTAGCCTGCGTATGACCATTGGCCGTTGGACCACCGAGGCC
>JALRJP010000226.1 GCA_023261135.1 Burkholderiaceae bacterium
AGTCTGGTGTACTTAAAACTGGTGATGAAATTGAAATCGTTGGAATTAAAGAAACTAAAAAATCAGTTTGTACAGGAGTTGAAATGTTTAGAAAACTTTTAGATTCTGGTGAAGCTGGTGATAACGTTGGTGTTCTTCTTCGAGGTACTAAGCGTGAAGACGTTGAGCGTGGTCAGGTGTTGGCTAAGCCAGGTTCCATTACCCCACACACGAAGTTTGATGCAGAGGTTTACGTTCTTAGTAAAGAAGAGGGCGGCCGACACACACCATTCTTTAATGGTTATCGTCCGCAGTTCTACTTTAGAACTACCGATGTAACGGGTTCCGTTGATCTTCCAGAGGGTACCGAAATGGTTATGCCTGGTGACAACGTTCAGATGAAGGTTACTCTGATTCAGCCGATCGCGATGGAAGAGGGTTTACGCTTTGCTATCCGAGAGGGTGGTAGAACCGTGGGCGCCGGAGTCGTATCAAAAGTCGTCGAGTAAAGTTATCTCGGATTAGGCCAGTAGCTCAATTGGTAGAGCGTCGGTCTCCAAAACCGAAGGTTGGGGGTTCGAGACCCTCCTGGCCTGCCACTTAGCACTTGCTTGAACTGATTATTACGTATTGGGATTTGGATTTTTAATGTTGGACAAAATCAAATTAAGTCTTTCTGCAGTTTTGTTAGTTGGAGGGATTGTTGCGTCCTACATGATGGCTGATTTGCCCGCAGTGGTCAGGTTCTTGATCGCGGTTATTGGTTTAGTCCTGTCTGGGATTGTTATGTCTTTTACCCCGCAAGGAAAAGAGCTAATCCAATTTTCTAAAGACGCCA
>JALRJP010000227.1 GCA_023261135.1 Burkholderiaceae bacterium
ATATCTAAGGTGACCAAGTGCGGGCCGAACGCGTGAACTCGTCGAATGACATCCAGCAGCAAGCCTTTTGCGATGATGCTCATACCGCACTCGTGCAGCGAAGTGTAAGTGAGTTCGAGCGGTGCCAATACCTGTGCTTTAGTGAGCGGGCTTGGTGCCGCTTGGTTATCTTTGATTGCGTGCATCAAGGCAGTTCTCTGTTTTTCCAACAGATCGCGCAGAGGTCGCAATAGGCTGCGATAAGGCTCATGTGCGTCGCCCACGTGATCGCGTACGCGTTGATTACACTCGGTAACCGAGAGTTCTTCGATCAGGGTATTTAAGTCGTGGCTGAGTAAATCGGCGGCTTGCCACTGACTTAGAAGTAGTGTTTCTTGCGTGATGGCTGCCGTGACATTGGGGTTGCCGTCACGGTCGCCGCCCATCCAGCTGGAAAACTTTACCGGCGTCCAATCAAGCTTGGCTTCGGGTAAATTGAGCTGTTCACGCATCAGGTCGAGCTCTCGTAAGAAGTCTGGAACGGCTTGCCACAGACTGCGTTCAACGACTGCATAGCCCCCTTTAGCCTCGTCGATGGGAGAGGGACGATTCACGCGGAAATCACGGCTGTACCAAATTTGAGTGATTAACGAGCGTAAGCGGGCGACAATTTTGACTTGCTTACTCGGAGTGTCCTCATGCTCTAGCATGCCCAAGCACTGATCGATTTCAGCGTACTTATTAATCATCGTGCGCCGAATAATTTCGGTAGGGTGAGCAGTCAAGACCAAATCGATCTTCAGATGGTCGAGAGCGTCCTCTAGCACTTGCT
>JALRJP010000228.1:0-517 GCA_023261135.1 Burkholderiaceae bacterium
AGCCGACGACGAGCCCGAGCACGGCGCCGACTCCCGTCAGGGCGAGGATGACACCGATCCACCAGTGCCAGATGTTCGCTGCGAGCATGAGGTCAGCGTAGTCCTCAGGCCCCGTTGCCAATCACTCCGTCACCGTCGAAATCCTCGGTGAGGCAGACCTCGAGGCGACTCACCAGCGATTCAGGGAGGGCCTCCTCGCTGCATTTGCGGCGGATCGCCTCTTTGAGCTCGAGATGGAACTCGAAGGCCTGCTGGCAGTCGGGGCAGGAATCGAGGTGGTGGCGAACCTCGTCGGCGAGTTCGCCGTCGAGGTAAGGCTCGAGTTCTCTCAGTGTGTCGGCGCAGTCTGACATGGGGTTGGCTCGTGGGTTCAGAGGCTCAGGCAGTGAGCCCTTTCTCCTGTGCGTACTCGTACAACTCGCGTTGCATCGCCTTTCTTCCCCGATGCAGCCTCGACATGACGGTCCCAATGGGCACGTCGAGCATTTCGGCGATCTCCCGGTAGGCGAAGCCCTCC
>JALRJP010000228.1:527-808 GCA_023261135.1 Burkholderiaceae bacterium
AGCGCGGTCGTCACCTCGTCGTCGGTGAAGAGGTCGAGGAACTGCTCCTCGGCGGAGAGCGAGGCGGCGGCCGACTCCATCGACGGCACGCGCCGGTAGAGGTACATGTCCTCGACGTCGGCGAGATCGGATTCGTCGGGCCGGCGCTGGGCTGCCCGGTAGCGGTTGATGTAGACGTTCGTGAGTATCCGGAAGAGCCAGGCCCGAAGGTTCGTGCCCTCGGTGAAGGTATGGAAGCTCCGGTAGCCGCGCAGCATCGTCTCCTGCACGAGGTCCTCGGC
>JALRJP010000229.1 GCA_023261135.1 Burkholderiaceae bacterium
TGGCCAATGTGGGGGGGCGGGCCGCAGGAAGCGTAACGGCCGCCTGCTTCCTGTGGCGGTTCGCGAAAGCCTATAAATGGGCGCACCTTGATATTGCGGGTACTGCATGGAAGAGTGGTGCCCAAAAAGGTGCAACGGGCCGTCCTGTTGGCCTTCTCCTGGCCTATCTTCGGGCCGAACGTGACAACGGTTGACTTTCATTTCAACACCCCCGACCGCCTGCTGCATGCCTGCCGCCTAGTTCGTAAGGCGGTTCGGTCGGGTCAGGTGTTGGAGACCAAGCCCCTTCTTGTGTTCTGCAGCGAGCCCGAGCGGCTCGCCAAATTCGATGACATGCTTTATGAGTTCTCTGAGGAGGACTTCTTGCCGCATGTCATGGCAGACCATCCTTTAGCCGACGAATCTCCCATTTTGCTTTGCCCCGAACCCATCGTGCCAGGCGCAGCGCGCCATGCGTTCTTGCTTGTCAACCTTGATGACGAGGTACCCGACTGTTTCAGCTCATTCGATCGCGTCTTCGAAATCGTTGGCCCTGACGACGCAGACAAAGCACAGGCAAGAAAGCGTTTCAGTTTTTACCGAGAACGTGGCTACACCATTCAACAATTCGACCTTTCAAAGACCGCGCGCTAATGCCAACGACAACGCCCAATCACTCAGGCCTTGATAAGGCCTTCGACCCACAATCCCTTGAGTCTTACTGGCGCGAGCAATGGGAGTCGCAAGGACTTTTTAGTGCAGGGCAGGCCGAGAATGCAGAAAGTTTTTGTATTCAATTGCCTCCGCCGAATGTGACAGGGACAC
>JALRJP010000022.1:0-20049 GCA_023261135.1 Burkholderiaceae bacterium
GTTAAACCGGCTGCCTCCGCAGGCATCACAGAGCACGCGCACATTCGGTAAAAAATTCATCTCCACCGTCTGCCAGCCTTGACCCTCGCAGCTCTCGCAGCGGCCATTGCCCGTATTGAAGGAGAACCGCTGCGCGGTCCAGCCGCGCTGTCGCGCATCTTCACCTTCGGCATAAAGTCGACGAATGTCATCCCAAAAGCCAATGTAGGTGCCCGGTGTGGACCGTGGTGTCTTACCGATAGGGGTCTGATCGACCTCAAGCACGCGGTCGATGGCCTCCCAGCCGTCAATGCTTGCGCAGCCTTCCCACTTAATTGCTTGCTCACGGCCCGCCTTGCTTCGCTGCATGTGAACCACCCGCGCCATGTTTCGTTTAAGAACATCACGTGCCAGGCTTGATTTGCCGGATCCCGACACACCGGTAATCACCGTAAGCCGCTGCAAAGGAATCTCCACATTCACCTTTTGAAGGTTATGAAGAGTAGCCTCTTTGATGCGAAGCCAGTGTTCAGGCTCAGGTCGTCGGGCATCTGCGCCGTGGTGCATGGGCTCGCGAAGGTAGCGTCCCGTAACAGAGGCTGTTGCCTTTTTGAGATCCTCCTGAGTGCCCTGGGCAATCACCTCGCCACCCAGTCGTCCTGCACCCGGGCCAATATCAATCAGGTGGTCCGCGATGGCAATGGTTTCTTCATCATGCTCCACCACCACCAAGGTATTGCCCTTTTGTTGAAGCTGTCTCAACAAACTGAGTAAGGCTTTATTGTTCTCCGGGTGAAGGCCAATGGAAGGCTCATCCAAGATGTAGCAGACCCCCTGCAGGTTCGACCCAAGCTGCGCCGCAAGACGAATACGCTGGGCCTCACCACCCGAGAGCGTTGGCGCTGCTCGGTCAAGTGACAAATACCCAAGCCCCACCGAACGCAAGAAATCCACGCGGGCTTCAATTTCATTCAGAAGGCTGTCGGCAATGGCCTTCTCTCGAGCGTTTAACTTTCTGCGAACATTAGCGAGCCAGCCTGGAACGCCATCGAGGCTTTGCTTGCTCACCTCGTGAATGCCCTGACCATTCACCAAAATATGTCGGGCAATCGGCCCAAGCCGTGCGCCATCGCATTCCACACAGGCCAGCTCCTCATCCGCATCGGTTTCGGGGTCCTCGGCTTTCTCAAGATATTTATCTTCCTCGCCTGTCTCTTCCTCAGACAGCGCCGATGCAAAGAGGCCTGTACCTGTGCACGTGGGACACCAGCCCAGTTTGGTGTTGTATGAAAAAAGCCGTGGCTCGGGCTCGGGCAGGCTTTTACTGCAACTCGGGCAGGCGCGCTTGGTTGAGAAAAGCCGCTCCTCACCTGTGCCCATAAGAAGAAGTTTCAGGCTGCCTTGGCCGCGTTCAAGCGCTGTGGCCACCAGGTCGCGCAGCAGTCCTTCTTCTTTCGCCACCACCTCCATCGAGCCCACGGGCAAGTCGATGTTGTGCTCTTTGTAGCGGTCGAGCTTTGGAAATTTCGCTGTTGGCTGAAATTCGCCATCCACACGTAGGTAGTCATGGCCCCGAGCGTTAGCCCACTTGGCGAGGTCTTGGTAAACGCCTTTGCGCTGAATAACCAATGGGGCAAGAATCCCAACCGTCTGCTTCTTATAGTCTTTCAGAATGCTTGCCACAATGGAGTCCGCCGGCTGCGGCGCAATGGGAATGTTGCAGTCGGGGCAGTGTTGTTGACCAAGTTTTACAAAGAGCAGTCGCAGAAAATGATGGATTTCGGTTAGTGTTCCCACCGTGCTCTTGCGGCCCCCTCGGCTTGTGCGCTGTTCAATAGCAACCGTAGGGGGAATGCCAAAGACGGCATCCACTTCGGGTCGGGAAGAGGGCTGAACAAATTGGCGCGCATAGGCATTCAGCGACTCCAAATAGCGGCGCTGACCTTCCGAAAAAAGAATGTCGAAAGCCAGGGTGGATTTCCCCGAGCCCGAGACGCCTGAAATCACAGTTAAGGCATTACGCGGAATCTTGACCGAAACATTTTTCAGGTTGTGCTCGCGGGCATGAACTATTTCAATGGCATCTTCAAAAATGCTGGAGTTTTCTTGGTCCGCAAGCTTCGTAAGTGTGGGAGACACCGCGTTTTTGTTAGTCCGCGTCGTCTCATTCCGTGTTGTTTCGGTCTGAGTTCTCGTTGTTTCAGGCGTAACGCTCTCCGCCACGGTGCCGCTATACACAATGTCTTCCACACGCAGGGTCTGACGTTCCAGAATCTGCTGCCGTGCGCTTTGCAAGGCAAGGCCTGTGTGCGAGGTCTTGCAGTCAATGACGTCATCAATGCTTCCTGCCACCACCAGTGACCCACCCTCAGGGCCGGCCTCGGGACCCAGGTCAATAATATGGTCAGCTGCAAGAATGAGATCCAGGTTGTGCTCAATCACAACTAGCGAATGGCCTGCCTTCACCAAGGCGCGAAGGGCGGTAAGCAGCTTGGTAATGTCGTCGAAGTGAAGGCCGGTGGTGGGCTCATCAAAAATAAGCAGCATGCCTTTGGTTGCACGGCCTGCACGCTCGGCGGCATCGGCAAGATGGCCCGCAATCTTTAAGCGCTGCGCCTCACCACCCGAAAGCGTGGGCACGGGCTGTCCCAGTCGTAGATAGCCAAGTCCAACATCCACCAAAGGTTTAAGCCTGCGGTGAATGTCCTTCTCGTGCTCGAATTTTTTCAGCGCCTCGCTTACCGTAAGTTCAAGCACATCCGAGATCGAGAGTCCTTGTACAGTCACCTCCCGCATTTCCTCACGGTAACGTGTGCCGTTGCAGTCCGGGCATCGCAGGTAGACATCCGACAAGAACTGCATCTCTACATGCTCAAAGCCACTGCCTGTGCAGGTCGGGCAGCGCCCGGTACCGGAGTTAAAACTAAAGTGTCCTGGTGTGTAGCCGCGCTGAACCGAGAGCGGTGCCTGTGCAAACAGTTTACGAATGGGGTCGAAGGCTCCCACGTAAACAACCGGGTTCGAACGAGTGGTCTTACCAATGGGCGACTGATCCACCAACAGCGCATCACCAATAAGGGGCACCCCTTCAATACTCTTAAACGCGCCTGGTGCCTCGGTGGTTTTACCAAGCCGCTTACAAACTGCAGGGTAGAGCACGTCTTGAATAAGGGTGGATTTACCCGAGCCCGAGACACCGGTAACGACCACCAGTTGCCCCAGCGGAAAGACGACATCAATGTTCTTCAGGTTGTTTGCGGTCACGCCCTGCAAATGAATCACGTAACGACGCTCGTCGTGCTTCATGGAGGAGGCGGCAGTGCCAGGCCTTGGTGCCGCCGGAGCCTCCTTAGTGTTACTTGCAGCAGCCGACTGCACCTGCCGCCTGCCGCTGAGGTAGTCGGCCGTAAGCGTCTGTGATTGACGTAAGGCCTGGTAGCTTCCATTGAATTGAATAGCACCACCGTGTTCACCCGGCCCTGGGCCAATGTCAATAATGCGGTCAGCAGCCTGCATGACCTCGGGGTCGTGCTCCACCACGACTAAGCTGTTGCCGGCATCACGCAATCGGTGCAGCACTTTGATCAGACGTTGAAGGTCCCGCGAATGCAGGCCAATGGAGGGCTCATCAAGAACGAATAGCGTATTCACCAGCGAGGTACCCAAGGCCGTGGTCAGGTTAATACGCTGTACCTCGCCTCCCGAGAGCGTGCGTGACTGACGATCAAGCGTTAAGTAGCCAAGTCCCACCTCTTGGCAGAACCGCAGGCGGGCGGACATTTCTTTAAGCACCAGCTCAGCGGCCGCATGGCGGGCTGAAGCTCCGGTTGAACTTTTTTCCTCTGCTGGTGTCTTGGCTGAATCGCGCTGGGTCAGACCAAGATCGTTGGCCACACCGTCCATCCATTGCAGGGCCTCATCAATCGAGAGCGCCATCACCTCGGCAAGGGTCTTACCTTCAAGCTTCCAGTTCAGTGCCTCGGGTTTTAATCGAGCGCCATGGCAGGAGGGGCATTCGGTGTACGACCGGTAGCGCGACAGCAACACGCGCACATGCATCTTGTAGGCTTTCGACTCAAGGTGCTCAAAGAATCGATGAACGCCATACCACTGCTTGGTCCAGTTGCCTTTCCAGTCGGCATCGCCATCAAAGACCCAGTCACGATGTTCTTCGGGAAGGTCTTGCCAGGCAATGTCGGTGGCTACACCCCGGCGCTTGGCATGGTCAAGCAGTTCTTTCTGGCAGTCCAGATACGACTTTGACTGCCAAGGTTTAATCGCCCCATCTTCAAGACTCAGCGACTCATCGGGAATGACGAGCCCTGCGTCAATGCCAATGACACGGCCAAAGCCCCGGCAGCTATCACATGCGCCAATGGGTGAGTTAAACGAGAAGAGGGCGGGTCGAGCGGGTTTAAAGAGTTTGTTGCAGCTTGCGCAACTCAGCTGGCTTGAGAAACGAGACAGCTTGTCATCCACAATGATTTGGCACTGGCCCTCGCCATAGCGCATGGCCGTCTCCACGGCCTCGGTGATGCGCGATCGATCGATGTCATCTGAAATCATCAGACGGTCGGCCACAACACGCACCTTAGTGCCCTCTCGGGCGTGGACCCGTGTGAACCCTTGGGCGGACAGCCACTCTTCAAGCTGAGCATCGTCAAGCGACTCGGGTGCCTCGCGCTCAAAGGTAAGAAATACCTTGGTGCGCACGGGTAGGCTGGTAATAAAAATAACCACCCCGTCCACAGTGTCGTTCTGAACGGGCGTGTCGCAGCCCGGGCAGATCAAAGTTGCTGCCCTTGCGTACAAGAGCTTCAGGTGGTCGGCTACCTCCGTCATGGTGCCCACGGTGGACCGCGAGGTGCGCACCGGATTGGTCTGGTCAATGGCAATGGCGGGTGGCACTCCTTCAATGGCATCCACCTGTGGCTTGTCCATGCGGTCAAGAAACTGCCGGGCATAGGCCGAGAAGGTCTCCACGTAACGGCGCTGGCCTTCGGCATAGAGCGTGTCAAAAACCAGGGAGCTCTTGCCCGAACCCGATACACCGGTTACAACAATCAACTCCCCTGTGGGGAGATCAATCGAGATGTTTTTTAAGTTGTTCTGCCGGGCTCCGCGTATGCGGATCACCGGTTTAGTGGCCATGCTTATGGTCGTGGTGATGACCGTGATCGTGATCATGCGAATGACTGTGGTCATGTCCATGGCTGCAGGTCTCGCCCGGTGCATGATCATGCCCACAGCTGGCCGCAGCCCTGGCCTCGGCCTCTTCCTTCAGCAAGTCACTCACGCCTTCTCCAAAATTGGCGTCTGTCTCAGGCGTGAACGCATCAATTACTGGAACAGGTTTAAAGCCCAGATCTTTGAGCGAACCTATCAAGGCGTCGGCGGCTTCCTCCCCTCGAGGAAACTTAATAAACGTCGCGCCCGCTTCAAAGCCCACACCGTGGGCAGTTAAAAATCGTGCAAGACGAATCAGCACAGAGGGCTGTTGACTTGTAACAAGATGCAGTTTGATGCGGTTCATTTTTTTATCCCTTCGCCCAGGAATCTTTAAGCGTTACGGTTCGGTTAAAAATAGGCTCGTCTGGCTGGGAGTCCACAAGATCGGCCACAAAATAGCCGTGCCGTTCAAACTGGAAGCGATCCTCGGCCTGCGCGCTCTTTAGGCTTGGTTCCATGGGAACGCGAACCAGCTGCAGGGAGTTTGGATTCAGGTCGTCTTTGAAGTCGCGCTCCAATTCGGGGGCATCACCCTCGCGTCGTGCGCCGGGCGCCGCCACTTTGAAGAGCCTGTCAAAAAGTCGAACCTCGGCCCAGTGCGCCTGGCTTGCGCTTACCCAGTGAATCACGCCCTTCACCTTGTAATTGTCAGCACCCGGTGTACCACTCTGTGAGTCTTTAAAAATGGAAACGCGAACTTCGGCTACACGTCCATCCTCGCCTATTGAATGGCTCACGTACTCCGCCACAAACCCGTACTTAAGGCGTACGCGTCCACCAGGTTGAAGGCGAAAGAAGCCCTTGCTGGGCTCAACCATGAAGTCTTCGTGCTCAATGTAAAGCTCGCGCGTCAGCGGCATGGTACGGCGACCAAGCTCGGGCTTCTGAGGATGATTCGGCGCTTCGCAGTCAACAACTTCATCGGCCTCTAGATTTTCAATGACCAGTTTTAAGGGGTCCAGCACGGCAACCCGTCGTGGTGCCACTTCGTTTAGGTGGTTGCGCATGCAGTCTTCAAGCACCGTGTAGTCAATCCATCCATCAGACTTCGATACACCACTTTGCTCAACAAATTGCCGAAATCCCTCGGGCGTGTAGCCACGTCGACGCGCCGCTACCAGGCTTGGCATGCGTGGGTCGTCCCAGCCTGTTACAACACCCGTATCCACCAACTCAATAAGCTTGCGCTTGCTTAAAACAACATAGGTTAGATTGAGCCGAGCAAACTCGTACTGCTGAGGAAGCTTGGCCTTATTGAAATGCCCCGCCTCAGCAACCTTTTCCACCAGCCAGTTGTAAAGCGGGCGATGGTCTTCGAATTCAAGCGTACAAATCGAGTGGCTAATGCCCTCAATGGCGTCTGACAAAGGGTGGGCGAAGTCATACAGCGGGTAGATGCACCAGGCGTCACCCGTGCGGTGATGATGGGCATGACGAATCCGATAAAGCACCGGGTCACGCATGTTCATATTGGGTGAGGCCATGTCAATCTTGGCGCGCAGCACAAGACTGCCATCGGGGTGCTTGCCCTCGCGCATCTCTTGAAAGAGTCGAAGGTTCTCGTCAATAGCGCGGTCCCGAAAGGGCGAATTCCGCCCTGGCTGTGTCAGTGTTCCACGACCGCTTCGAATGTCGTCGGCCGACTGTTCATCCACATAGGCGTGACCTGCCTGAATCAGGCTTACCCCAAAGCTGTACAGCTTTTCGAAATAATCGCTCGCGAAGTAATGATGCGAGCCCCAGTTAAAGCCAAGCCAGCGCACCGCTGATTCAATAGCGTCCACATACTCTTGATCTTCTTTGGTGGGATTGGTGTCATCTAATCGCAGATGGCAAACCCCTTGGTAGCGCTCGGCCAGGCCAAAGTTTAGGCAGATGGACTTCGCATGCCCAAAGTGCAGGTAGCCGTTGGGCTCCGGCGGAAACCGCGTAACGACCTGAGTAACTCGGCCGGCAGCCAGGTCATCCTCAATGATGTGACGAAGGAAGTTGCTGGGAGCTGGTTGAGTCGAAGAAGGAGGGGTGGTCATGAGGTTAAGCTGTTGGTTTTATGATTACTTTAATCTGTAGTTTACTGTCCTTATTCTAGGCGGGCGTTACATTCGATAGAAAGCCATAATTGAAAGTCCGAAAAGCAACGAAAACCAAGCAACAGAACAAGTCTCTAATTGGTTTTACAAGTCCCTTCGGAGGTATTCTTGATTTCTTCCGAAGTTCTCCACTGCGAGGACTAAGAATTCTAGATCGCTCTAATCGCCCACGAACGTTGGGGTCAAATAGAAGGCTGAATATGGAATGACCCTCGTGACAGACTCCCCCCGCCTTCTCCTTATTGACGCCTCAAGCTTCCTTTATCGGGCGTTTCACGCCTTGCCCGATCTGCGAAGCCGCTCGGGGCATCCCACAGGCGCTATTACGGGTATGGTCAACATGCTTCGTCGTGTGCAGGAAGAGTGGCCCTCTCATTATGCGGCCTGCGTCTTCGACCCCAAGGGACCCACCTTTCGCGATGCTATTTATGCCGACTACAAGGCAACGCGCTCGTCCATGCCCGAAGACCTTGCTGCTCAAGTGCCTCTTATTTTCCAAGCCGTGAAGGCGCTGGGCTGGCCCATGCTTGTCGTCGACGGCGTCGAGGCAGACGATGTCATTGGAACGCTTGCCTGCCAGGCCACCGCGCAGGGCATGACGACTGTGGTGGCCACGGGCGACAAAGACCTTGCCCAATTAGTAAATGAGAATGTGATTCTGGTCGACACCATGAGCCGCGATGGCGGGCCCGCTCGCGTGCTTGATCTGCCAGGCGTACAAGAAAAGTTTGGGGTTTCTGCGAATCGGATTGTCGATTACCTCACCTTGGTGGGCGATACGGTGGATAACATTCCTGGTGTCGAGAAGGTGGGCCCTAAAACCGCAGCCAAATGGCTTGCAGAGTATGGTTCTTTGGATGCCGTTGTTGCTGCTGCAGACAGCATTTCTGGTGTGGTCGGACAGAACCTGCGTAAGGCGCTTGACTGGCTTCCCACGGCGCGCGAGCTGGTCACGGTCAAGACCGATTGCGATCTTTCGGGTGCCGTTGCAAGCTTTGATGAGTCGCTTACTATGCGGCCGCTCGATGCAAATGTTCTTGCGCAGCTTCGTGACGACTACGACCTGCAACGTACCTTTAAGGGTCTCGCCGCCGATATCGCAGCTGAAGGGCAGGCGCACGACACGTCGTTCGCTTCAGGGGCCTCGCAGGCAAGCCTCTCTTCTGGTTCCGCCTCTCACGCATACCTGGGCGACGCTTCCCAGCATCAAGGTCCTCGCGATCTTTTTGCGGAGTGCATTACAACCCGCTACACCACGGTGCAAAACCAGCACGCGCTTGCCTCGTTGACTGACAAATTAATGGCGGCCAGCATTGCCGCCTTCGACACCGAGACCTCTTCGCTTGAGGCTCGGCATGCCGAGCTTGTGGGCCTGTCTTTCTGTACGGAGCGGGGCGAGGCCTTCTACATTCCTATTGGGCATGTGGATGCCACCGGTAATATCGAGCCCGATCAGCTTGACCTTCAAATCGTACTCAACGCTCTGAAGCCCTGGTTCGAAAACTCAACCTGCGCCAAGCTTGCCCAGAACTTTAAATACGACGCCCACGTTCTAAACCGCTACGGCATCAAAGTGCGTGGCCTCATCCACGACACGCTGTTGCAGTCCTATGTGCTTGAGGCTCACAAAAGCCACGACCTTACAAGCCTTGCCGAGCGCCACCTTGGACGGCGCGGCTTAAGCTACGACGATGTCACAGGCAAGGGTGCCTCGCGCATTAACTTTCGCCAGGTTGATATTACTAAGGCTAGCCAGTACTCCTGCGAAGACGCCGACTTCACACTGCATCTGCATGAAACCTTGTGGCCCCAAATCCAGGGCGACGAGAAGCTTCGGCTCGTCTACGAGACCATCGAAATCCCGGCCATGCTCACGCTTATCGACATGGAAGGCGCAGGTATTCTCATCGACTCCGAAAAGCTCAACGCGCACAGCAACGAGCTTACGAAAACCATCGCGGGCCTTGAGGTACAAGCCCATGAGCTTGCAGGCCAGCCTTTTAATCTAGGTTCGCCCAAACAGCTGGGTGAAATTCTTTTTGAGAAGCTTGGTTACAAGCCGGTTAAAAAAACCGCCAAGGGCGCGCCCTCTACTGACGAAGATGTGCTTGAAACCCTTGCCCAAGACTATCCCCTTCCCAAAACCCTGCTGGAATGGCGCGGACTTTCTAAACTGAAGTCCACCTACACCGACAAGCTTCCCCGCATGGTGGACCCCAATACGGGCCGCGTGCACACGACCTTTTCGCAGGCGGTTGCCGTCACCGGGCGGCTTGCTTCGAGTGAGCCCAACCTTCAGAACATCCCCATTCGCAACGCCGAGGGTCGTCGCATTCGCCAGGCCTTTATTGCGCCCGAAGGACACACCCTTGTCTCTGCCGACTACTCTCAAATTGAGTTGCGCATCATGGCGCACCTTTCGGAAGACAAGGGTCTGCTTGACGCTTTTTCAAAAGGTGAAGACGTCCACCGCGCCACCGCCAGTGAAATATTTGGAACGCCCCGCGACGAGGTTACCTCTGAGCAACGTCGCTATGCCAAGGTCATTAACTTTGGTCTTATCTATGGAATGAGCGCTTTTGGCCTTGCACAGAATCTTGATATCGAGCGCGAGGCGGCCCGACTTTACATTGAGCGCTACTTCAATCGTTACCCGGGCGTGGCCAACTACATGGAGTCCATTAAGGCTCAGGCCCGTCAGCAAGGCTATGTGGAAACAGTCTTTGGCCGCAGACTCTGGCTTACAGAAATTCGCTCACCCAACGGCCCGCGCCGCGCCGCCGCCGAACGCGCTGCCATTAATGCGCCCATGCAGGGCACCGCAGCCGACCTTATTAAGCTGGCCATGATCAAACTGCAGGCCGCCCTGCAAGAGCAGGGCCTTGCTTCACGTATGTTGTTGCAAGTCCACGACGAACTTATTCTTGAAGCACCTAACGGTGAGCTTGAAACCCTGCAAACCCTTCTGCCCCAGGTTATGAGTTCAGTAGCAAGCCTCAAGGTGCCCCTTGAAGTCTCCGTAGGCCATGGCCCCAACTGGGATGAGGCGCATTGAGCCCAGAGTCTCTAGGTGTATTGGTGGGTTTATTCCTTGTCGATCCTACTAACTTTTAGAGTATCTTAAGGGCGTCTCCCTTTGCGGCCTTGGGGTTTAAGGCATCCTGTATATCGCTGGCTTTGTTAGCTTGGACCCCTTGGCTGTTTACCTTATTCACTTGCTTCGAAGAAAGGATTTCTTATGACTGCTCGCCCGCCCTTAATGGCTGAACCTCAGGCTCTAGATCAAACCCAAGAGGGCACTCCGTCCAGCACCGCGTTCATGAACGCGGTCGAGCAGGAAATTAATTCACTCACGCCCCCGAATCCTTTACTGCTTCCCAAGAGTCGGCGAGGCTTTCTTCAGGCCAGCGCCCTTGCAGGGTTTGCGGCTTCGGTGGCTCCCACGGGTGCTCTTCAAGCGCAAACCATCACCACTAGTGCCGAAGGCCTTGACCATGGAATGGTTCAGATGGGCGCTTCCAACGACCAGTTCCCTGGCTACTTTGCAAAGCCCAAAGGTAAGACAGGCCTTGCAACAGTTATTGTTCTTCACGAAATCTTTGGCGTGCACGAGCACATTAAAGATGTCTGCCGGCGCTTTGCTCAAAAGGGCTTGATGGCCGTGGCGCCCGAATGTTTTCATCGCCAAGGCGATCCTTCCAAGTACACCTCCATCCCCGACCTTTTTGCCAACATTGTTAGCAAGGCCTCCGATAAGCAGGTGCTTGGCGATGTACGTTCCACCATGGCCTGGGCCGCCTCGAACGGTGGCGACAAAAACAATATGGGCATCACAGGCTTTTGCTGGGGCGGTCGTATTGTCTGGCTTGCATCAGCCGAAATCAAAGAGATGAAGGGCGGTGTGGCCTGGTACGGGCGTATTCGTACCACCGTGAATGAGGCCAATCCCATCCATCCCATCGACATTGCTGAGAAGCTGCAGTGGCCTGTGCTTGGCCTTTATGGCGGTGCCGACAACGGCATTCCCAATTCCGATGTCGATGAAATGAAAACGCTTCTTTCATTCGGAACCAAGCCCGCCCAGGCCTCGGAAATTATTCTTTACCCGGATACGCCTCACGCCTTTCATGCCGATTACCGGCCAAGCTATCGGAAGGGTCCTGCCGAAGACGGCTGGAAGCGATGCCTGGCCTGGTTTGAGAAGACGCTGGTCTAGCTTTTAGCCCTGCCTGCGGCTTGGCTTTTCCAGTCCCTTCTCAAGCACGTTTTGAAAATGGGGGGCGTTGCCGGTGTTCAGAATGGGTTCTTCGGGGTGGTGAGACATGAGAGGCTCCTTCGGGCGATGTTGGCAAAAGGTTCGGCGTTCGTAAAAACAGACTGAGAATGGAAAGGTAAAGCCGGAACATCAAAGTTTCATGACAAAGAAGCCATTTCCCTGCCTATGCCACAGGCATAGCGCCATTTTTGATTTATGCTCTCGGGCTTCATGACACTTTTGTTTATTCTTCTTGCTTCGGCCGCTGCCACTTTTATAAGTATTGGCCTTGCGGCCATTATTTCTTTGGGCCGGCTCTCGCGTCTGGTGGACCAACTGGTGAGTTTTTCAGTGGGCATGCTTTTGGGCTCGGCCTTTTTGCACCTTCTGCCCGAAAGCCTACACATGGGCGCAGATCTTCATCACATTACTACCACCGTGCTCGTGGGGCTCCTAACGTTTTTTGCCCTTGAGCGCCTTGCCATTTTTCGTCACGACCATCACCACGAACTCGATGGCCACGATCATCCGCATGGCCACGACGCCGCGGTGGCAGGCAAGGGCGGCTCCAGCCTGCTGGTGGGAAGCACCATTCATGCCTTTGCCGATGGCGTGCTTATTGCCGCAGCCTTCAATGTGGACTGGATGCTTGGGCTGATTACTGCGCTTGCCATTGCCACCCACGAGGTCCCTCAGCAAATTGGCAACTTCTTTGTTCTTTTAAACAGTGGCTTTAGTAAGTCTCGGGCGTTGTTGTTTAACCTCATGACCGGCAGTGGCGCCCTGGTGGGCGGCGTTCTGGGTTATTTTTCGCTCGCCCAAGTTGGTGGGCTTTTGGCCTTTGTGCTGGCTATTGCAGCCAGTAACTTTATGTACATTGCCCTATCAGATCTCATACCACAGCTGCATGCTCAGGCTGATGGTGCTGGGTCACACGGCCATGGCCACTCGCATGCCTCGTCTCCTAGTCAAGCTCGAGCAGCCGCAACTCCTGGTGATACTCATCATTCACACGGTCACGCCCGCCATGACCATGACCACGGTTCTCAGCACCACCACCCTGAAGATGCCAAACCAACGAAGGTCTCAGCCGCATGGCTACAGCCGTTACTTATGCTTGCTGGCGTGGGGCTCGCCTATCTGGCAACAAGTCTGCTGCATTCGCACTAGGTTCGGCTTCAATGCATCGAGTGGCCCTCGGCTTCCTGTGCGTTTTGAGGTGACGGCTCAGGCACAGTCCGTCTTAGACCCCTTGAAATTCTGAGGCGAAAGCCTTAAAAGGCTGTTGCTATTTTAGTCTGCGTAGACTCAGGCTCAAGGCTGGGCAGCAAACCTACTCGCTCATCAAAGACAAAACAGCTGCCTTCCCAGTGGCTGCCATCAGTTTTATCAAAGTAATTCAAAATACCGCCATCAAGCTGAAGAACATTGCGAAGGCCAAGTTCATTCATGAAGATGGCAGCCTTCTCGCAGCGAATGCCACCTGTGCAGTAGCTCACCACGGTCTTACCCTCGAGTTCTTTCGTGTGTGCTTTGACAGCGCTGGGAAACTCGGTGAACTTAGTGATGCGCCAGTCAATGGCATTCGTGAACCGACCATGGTCAACTTCGAAGTCGTTACGCGTGTCGAGCATGACTACAGGCTTGCCCTCGTCGTCATGGCCTTGATCAAGCCAACGCTTGAGTACTTCGGGGCTGACGCTAGCTGCCCGCCCTTTGGTAGGGCAAATGGTAGGGTGATCCATGCGAATAATTTCGTTTTTAACCTTCACCTTGAAGCGTTTGAAGGGAATGGTCTCTGACCACGACTCCTTCACAATCAGGCTTTCAAAACCTTTAAGCGCCTGTAACGCTTTTAGCATGGTGCGAACCTGTTCCTCTTCACCAGCAAGAAAACAGTTCAGACCCTCGTGGCTAACAAGAATGGTCCCCTTTACTTGGTGCTGGAGTCCTTTGGTATTCAGTTGCTCCGCTGTTTCTTTGGGAGAAGAAATTTCAGCGAAGTGGTAGGCAGCGATGTTTAGAATGGTGGGCATAGTTACGACAACAAAAACGTTAACAAATTCTGCTCGTGGAGAAAGAAACTTATGCCTGGGATTGTAGTCGTTGGAGCAGGGGCCGTCGGCAGTTTTTTTGGTGGCCTCCTTGCGAGAGCGGGTGAGTCGGTTACGCTTATTGGCAGGCCAGCGCATCTTAAGGCTATTGAAAAACACGGGTTGCGTATCGATTCCAAAGCCTGGGGTCGCGAGGAGATTATTCACGGCCTTGGACTCTCGCAAGACATTAAGGCTGTCGCTATGGCCGACCTGGTTTTGTTCTGTGTGAAGTCAACGCAGACCGCCGTTGTGGCCGAGTCCATGCAAGGTGCACTCTCAGATAACGCCGTGGTCTTAAGTATGCAGAACGGGGTTGAAAACCCCGAGATTCTGCGGCGGCTTTTGCCTCAGGCTCGGGTGGTTCCAGTTGCGGTTTACGTAGCTTTAGCGCTTGGATCGCCGGGTTGTGTGCAACATTTTGGTCGTGGCGAACTGACAGTGGGTCCCTCCTCGCCATGGCTTGAGGCTGCAGCCGAGCGTCTTCGAGAAGCGGATATTGGCGTTACCGTTTCGGACCAGGTGATGCGGGATTTATGGCTAAAGCTGGTTGTGAATACTGCCTTTAATGCTTTTTCTGCCGTGACTCAGAAAACCTACGGAGAGATGTTTAAAGAGCCGATGGTTCAGTCAACAGTGCGGCAACTTACGCAGGAGGCCGTAGCGGTTGCGCAGGCGGAAGGCCATGACATTTCAATAGAGCAGGGCTGGTCTGCCGTTGAAACTATTGCTAAGACCATGGTGGATCAACGGTCGTCCACTGCTCAAGACCTTGCGGCAGGCAAGCTGACTGAAATTGATTTTCTTAACGGAACAGTTGTGCGTCGTGCCGAGATGCACGGCCTATCGGTTCCGGTTGTGAGGGCGCTTTGGTCCTTAGTGCGGCTTATGGAGGGAAGAAGTCGATGAGCCTATTCGGTGAATTGAGGCTGGGCCTTGGAACATGGCAAATGGGAGAGCGTACGTCGGAGGTTGCCCGAGAAGTTATGGCTGTCGAGCACGCTCTTGAAGTAGGTTATCGCCTCATTGATACCGCTGAAATGTATGCCGACGGAGGGGCCGAAACAATTATTGGTAAAGCCTTAAAAGGGTATGGTCTGGGTAAGCGCGAAAACCTCTCGCTGGTGAGCAAGGTTCTCCCTATGAATGCCAGCCGACAAGGCACATTAAACGCTTGCGAGCGTTCGTTGAAGCGCATGGGTCTTGACTACTTAGATGTCTATCTTTTGCATTGGCCTGGCTCTCACCCTATTGAGCAGACAATTGAGGCCTTTATTGAACTAACGAACAAGGGTCGAATTCGGGCGTGGGGGATTAGTAACTTTGACCTTGATGGGTTGAGGCAGTGGCTTTATGTTGAGGAGCGTTTGGGTCTTTCGGGTGGTGTGGGCTGCTCAACTAACCAAGTATTTTTTGGGTTGAAATCACGAGGTCCGGAGTTTGACCTATTGCCCGCGATGCAAGCGCTTCACATGCCGCTTATGGCCTACACTCCCCTAGGCTCGGGTGCCTTGGCGGATCATCAAGGCTTGGTAACGTTAGCCAAAACACTGGGCTGCTCGGCAGCCCAGTTGGCGTTAGCCTGGGTGATTCATCATGCAAATGTTGTGGCTATACCGAAGTCTTCAACGCTTTCGCGAATCGATGAAAATTTTGCATCTTTAAGCCTAAACCTTACGCAAGAGGTTCTTTCGGCGATTGATGCATTATTTCCTCCGCCACAGAAAAGGCAGCCTCTTGCAGTGATTTAAAAGGTGCTAGGCCAAGGCACCTAGGCTTTCATTGAAGGGCGTTGCTTCATGCATTCACGCCACTCGCAGAGGTGTGGATGTTTCTCCTCCGAGGGCTGCACCTTAATAACGCGCGCAAAGTCGACAGTCACTAGGGCTGTAATATCGGCAATACTGAATTGATTCGCTGCAATGAATTCGCGGTGAGCGAGATGCTCATTCAGATCGTCGAGAAAGGCGGCAGCCCGTTCTAGGCCTCGTTCGGCAAGTGCAGGAATTTGTTCAATGGGCCGCGTACCTGGAAGACCACGTTTGGCCATGGCAGGGTTGCTGTTGCGAAAGGCCTCGGCCACTGCGCCAAGGCCGTCAGATTCAATACGCGCCTGCCAATAAGCCACATCACCCTTATCTTCTGCGGACCGACCGAGTAACGGCGGTTTGGGAAAGCGCGCCTCAAGGTAGGCTGCAATTGAGGCGTTGTCGGCAAAGCAATGCCCGTCTTCAGTGACCAGTGTGGGAACGGTACACCCAGGGTTAACAGCCTTGTAGGCATCGCTGAACTGCTCGAGTTCGCGAAGGTTGACGGAGATCTTTTTGTAGTCAATATCCTTTTCTGCCAGGAAAATTCGAGCACGGCGAGGGTTTGGTGCGAGTTCAAAGTCGTAGAGGGTTAGCATGGCTGAGTTACTCGTGCGCAAGTTTGTCTTGCGTTTTGGTATTGAAGTCGTCATCGTCATGGCGCTCATGCAACTGATCTTCAAGCGGACCCATGATTCGGTTGACCTTACGTCCTCGAATAACCGCCGATCGCTGCGCAATTGCCTTTGACCATCGCTGGACATGGCTGTAGCGCTGTACGTCCAAGAATTCGGACGCCTCGTATTGGTTGTAAAGACAGAGGTTGGCAAACCATGGCCAGCATGCCATGTCGGCAATGGTATAGCTGTCTCCAGCCACGTACTCGGTGTTGAGTAATTGCCTGTCAAGAACATCAAGGAGGCGTTTTGTTTCCATTGCAAAGCGGTTGATGGGGTATTCCATTTTGAAGGGGGCATAGGCATAGAAATGGCCAAAGCCACCTCCCAGGTATGGCGCACTTCCCATCTGCCAGAAAAGCCACGACAGGCATTCGGTGCGCTGCACAGGGTCTTCTGGGATAAAGGCGTCAAACTTTTCTGCAAGGTAGAGAAGAATGGCGCCGGATTCGAAAACGCGAACCGGCGTTGAGCCTGAACAGTCAAGCAAAGCTGGAATCTTAGAATTGGGATTCACTGACACAAACCCGGTGCTGAACTGGTCGCCTTCCGTGATACGAATAAGCCAGGCGTCATACTCTGCCTCTTTGTGACCTGCGGCTAGCAACTCCTCGAGCATGATGGTGACCTTCACGCCATTAGGTGTTGCAAGTGAATAAAGCTGTAAAGGGTGATGACCACGAGGCAGTTCTTTTTCGTGGGTGGGCCCTGCGATGGGCCGGTTCACGTTGGCGAAGCGTCCGCCGTTGGCTTGATCCCAGACCCAGACCTTGGGGGGAGCATAGCCCGGGGGTTGGTTGTTGTTTGTTTCCGTGTTGGTGTTGGAGGCCATGCTGTTTCCTAAATATGTTTAGCGCAACGAGGTGAGTGGGCGAGCGGAATCTTAGTCTTTACTGCAATTAAGGGTTCTTCGAGGTTTGGGCTAAGGTATCTTGGGCTGAGGTGTTTAGGGGCAAAGTCGAGAAGCTGCTTAGAACTTCGTCACCTTTGAGCAGTTGCTCGATCAGCCTGCGGAGGGTCGAGAGCGTATCCAGGCTGTCGCTGGTCTGTCCCACGGAAATTTTGCCAGCGGCCGCCTGCTGAAGAATAAGGTTTTTGGCGGCCGCATAGGCCTCTCTGAATTGCGCAAGCAGGCGCTGGTCGATGCGTCTGTGATCGCCTTGGTTGTCCGAGTCTGCGCAGAAGCTGGCCACAGCCAGTGAGGCATCGCGTAGATGCGTCATGCTGAGTGCCGTCTCGTTATTGAGTTCGGGCCAGCGAAAGATCCCTTCCTTATTGAGCTGACCTTGGCATACAAAGGACTCGTGTAAGTAGCGAAAGACGCGCAGCAGCTGGGCAATTTTGTTGGCATCTTCAATGGGCATTCGCTGCGTGGTCATGGCCTGAAAAAAATCTTCCATGGAGTTGCCCAGGCTTTCAATGGACTCGCGGTGTGCGCCGCTTAGGCGTTTACCTTGCATGAGTTGTTGGGCGTTGTCGGCGACCAAGGTGCGGAAGCGTTGCAATTCCTTTTGTATGGCCTCTTCAGCAAGTGTTGGAATGCTTAAGAGCGTTTTGTCAATGAATCGTGGCTTTGCTAGGTCTTCATCGGCCTGACGAAACCGGGTCTCAAGCCATTTCGCAAAGAGCCCGGTAATCGGCAGCATGAGAAGTACGCCCATAAGGTTAAAAAAGGTATGAAAAAGAGCGAGTGAGCTGGCCATGCCCGATTCCAGTTCAAGCTGGCCCGCGACAAGAAACACGAGCTGAACCAGCCATGGAAGAATGGCAAGAGCCACGCAGGCCGTAAGGATATTGAAGACAACATGGCCAAGGGTAAGGCGTCTTGCATTGGAGGTGGCTTTTATAGCTGCAAGCACAGCGGTTGATGTGCTTCCTAGGTTCGCACCAATGACGGCAGCGGCAGCGGCTTCAAAATTCAAAAGCCCCCCGGCTGCCGCCGAGAGCACCAGGGCAATGGAAGCACTTGATGACTGAGTAAGCACCGTGACGATGAGCCCAAGAGACAAGTAAAGAAGAACAACCTTCCAGGACCCAGTCTGTCCTGGATCTGAGCCAGGCTGAATGGATTGGGCAGTCAGGGAAGCAAGCCCTGTAAGCGATTCTTGCAGAATGCCTAGGCCAAGAAAGAAGAGGCCGAAGCCGGCAAGTGCCTCGCCAATGGCCTGGCGCCCGCGACGTTCGCTGCTGAGGCGCAGTGTTACGCCAACGACTAAAAGGCTCAGGGCCAAGAGATCAATCTTGAGTCCAAAACCCAGGAAGGCAACAAGCCAGGCGGTAACCGTGGTGCCGATGTTGGTACCGTAAATGACGCCAAGGGCCTGCCGAACCGACATAACCCCAGCATTCACAAAACCGATGAGTGCCACCGTAATGGCCCCAGACGACTGGGCAATGGCGGTTGTCAAAAAGCCTGTCGAGATTCCGCGCAGAGGCGTGCCGGTCGACTTCTCGAGCAGCCGCTTAATGGTCTGCCCCGTGCCGGTCTTCAGGCCATCGGTCATCATGGCCATGCCGAGCAGAATAAGGGCAAGGCCCCCAAGGCTGTTAATGAGTATGGAGATAGTCAAGGCCTCTAATGCTCGCGTATTTGGTTGGGAATGTCACCTTGGTCGATGGGCGCAAGCACCCTAGATTCTTCAATGTTCAATGTTAATGGGTCGCTCGATCAATAAGCCGCCGAATCGTTAGTGCGCAGCGTTACTCCAGCGTTACTCGATTAAGTGATATTTCCGGAATTTGCGGATTCAACTGCCCAGCAGGCGGCGAGCTAGGACGGCCTGCATGTCGCGCCGGCCGTCCACAATCAAATAAATAATGACCTTGTTGTCAGCAACACGGTAGATTACTCGGTAAGGTTTGAAAAAGGTCTGCCTGTATTCTTTGATGCCCAAGCTGACCAGTTCCTTTGGGTAGCTGCCCCGTTCTGGGAGTCTCGACAGGTTCTCCACAACATCCATTAATGCATCGAGAACGTAGTTGGCGCTGGCGACGCAGTCGAACCCGCAGACGTAATCGTAGATGGCCTCTATATCTTGCTCGGCACCCTGAGTGAGTAGAACTTCAAACTTGGCCGATTTGCCTGCCATCGGTGCTAGACGCGCTTGGCGCGAAGACGAGCAACTACATCGGCCGCAGGCTTAACTTTCCCAGCCGCCACATCTTGATTTCCAAGTGCAAGAATTTTCAACATTGCTAGTGTTTCCTGTGTCTCCTCGAACGAGACAACGTCCTGCAGGACTGCCTTAGCCTCGCCGTTCTGGGTAATCACCAGCGGCTCGCGTTGCTCTGTGAGATGCGTTAGAACCTCCGCGGCATTCGCCTTAAGGTAGCTGATAGGTTTGACCTGTGATGAGTAGCGCATGGCTGTGCTCCGGGCTTGATTAGGACTTAATATAGTCTTTTTATGGTCTCATCACAACTCACCCTGTATCCCATCGCACGATAGCCGCGCTGCCGCTTTTCCCACATGCGAAGTAAGGCTGGGTGGCTGGTGTCTACGAAATCGATGATTCGCACATCGGTTTTGCCAGTGTGCTCTCGGTGCAGGCGCCCCGCGTATTGCTGTAGCGTACCCCTCCAAGACACAGGCATGGCCAGCACCAGTGTGTCGAGCGGCGGGTGGTCGAACCCCTCTCCAACGAGCTTGCCGGTCGACAGCAGCACACGTGGTGAATTGGACGATAGCGCGTCTAAGTCAGCAACCAGAGCTGCTCGCTGCTTTTTAGACATTCGACCATGCAAAACGAAGGGCGTAGGCCCCAATCCATCAAGGGCTGTTTTGATCGCATCAAGGTGTTCCGTGCGCTCGGTCAGAACCAGCACTTTGCGTCCTTGTTTGGCAGCTTCGCGTACTTCGTCGGCAATGGCTTTGGTTCTGGTTTGGTCATTGACGAGATGTCGGAACACGTCCTGAAT